>CBDTYM010000099.1:0-10387 GCA_965364605.1 uncultured Muriicola sp. | reverse complement strand
CCTGGGAAAGACGCCCGGAAATACAGTTTCCAACCTTTCATCAACCCGCGCCCTCAGGGATGTAACCCAAAAGCACGGAGGCACTTACACTGCAGCTGCCGTCGGAGAGGTCAACGTGGTGTCCCAAATGAAGGCTTCAAATGCCGTTATCGGAGGGGAAGGCAATGGCGGGATCATCTATCCCGAGAGTCACTACGGAAGGGACGCTCTGGTTGGCACTGCCCTCTTCCTCATGCTGCTGGCCGAAAGAGGAGGGAAGGTAAGTGAGCTTCGGAAGAGCTACCCGGCCTATTTCATGAGCAAGAAAAAGATAGAACTTACTCCGGATATTGATGTGGATGCCATCCTTGAAAAGATGGAAGGCAAGTACATAAAGGAAAACACCAATACCATTGACGGGTTGAAGGTCGACTTCGAAAAGAGCTGGGTACATATGCGGAAATCAAACACGGAACCCATCATCAGGGTTTATACAGAGGCTCCTTCTCAGGAAGCCGCAGATTCCCTGGCCGATCGCATCATTGAAGAAATAAGGGAAGTAAGCAAATAATTCACTTGTTGGCTGCGGGTCCTTTGCCCCGGTGCTTCCAGCGTCTGTGGGTCCAAAGATAGTGCTCAGGCCTTTCGCGTATCTGCTGCTCTGCCAGACGGAGGAATTTTTCCGTGATCTCATGATCTATGGTATCTGAGCCGCTATCCGATATGGGTATGATTTCGGCCTCGTAAAACCCTCTTTTCACTTTAGTTACTTTCAAAAAGACCACAGCCATGTCAAACCTTTTTGCAAGCCCCTCAGCTCCGATAAAAACAGGTACTTCTATCCCCATGAATTCGCTCCAGTACTGGGCCTTGCTCATCATAGGCGATTGGTCGTTTACAATGCCATATATCCCCCTTATTCCATCCCGTTCATTCTGAACGATTCGCTTGACCGTATCTTTTTGCTCCAGGGGTTCCGTATTCCACTTTGCTCTGATCTTTCGTATCAGTCGGTCGAAATACACGTTCCCGATCTTTTGGTAAATAGCGAAGCCTTTGGAACTCACATAATTATTGATACTCGTGTTCCACTCCCAGTTGGCGTAATGGGTGCATAAAAGGAGTACGCTCCTTTCCTTTTCCAGGTGTTGGAGCAATTCGATGTTCTTGACTTGAAATCGCTTCTCGACCTCTTTTTTACTGAGGTCCATGGTCTTGACCATTTCCAGGAAAAGGTCGCAAAGGTGCCTGTAGAAGTCTTTTTCGATGCGATTTCGTTCCCCGGATGTGAGTTCAGGGAGGGTGAGATTCAGGTTGTCTCTGACCACTTTCCGGCGATATCGCGCCAGGTAGAAGACCAGGATGAAGGCGATATTGGAAAAACCATAGAACAGGGGTCTTGGAAGGATGGAAATAAGCCTGAGAATGGGATAGGCCAACAGGAAGACGAGTAATTGCATGCCTTAAGACTATGTGCAAATATAATTATATTTGGAGCTCCTAAAACCGCTCATTTCCTATGAATCTACACTGGGCCACCCTGGCCATAATCGCTGCCAACGTAGTGGTCTCGTTGAAAGGGTTTAATGACCATCTCTTTTTTGAACGGTATAAATTCGGTATAAGTGCAATCCGTGGAGGGCAGAAAGATCGGATGCTCACCTCTGGATTTTTACACGTAGACGGTTCCCACCTGTTTCTCAATATGTTTACCCTTTACTTCTTTGCCGATGTGGTGATCCGATGGTTGGGGGCACCTCTTTTTCTGCTGATGTATTTCGTCAGCCTCTTGGCCGGAAGCCTTCTCGCCCTTTTTTTTCACCGTGATGAACCCTACTACAGTGCTGTGGGAGCCAGCGGAGCAGTTACCGGCATCCTGTATGCAGCGATCTTGTTGCAACCGGACATGCAGCTGGGGATCATGTTCATTCCCATACCGCTTCCGGCTTACGTGATCGGGATACTCTACATGCTTTATTCTATCTACGGGATGAAAAAAAGACTGGGAAACATAGGACACACTGCCCATTTCGGGGGTGCCGTAGGCGGATATGTGACCACCCTGCTTTTTGAACCGGGCCTTATTGTTTCGGATACCATGATGGTGGTACTACTGGCCGTGCCTATCATCATCCTTTTCGTCCTGGAGAAAATGGGTAAACTCTAGGCTGAGTTCGTCCTATCAAGTGGATCTACTGCATGATTAACGAAAAAAGCACGCTTATAGTCGGGAATACGGCCCTTTCGGATACTAATTCAGTCCTCTAGACGTTCTGTAACTGCCAAATCTTTTGTCACCTAAAACCTGCCTGATGAGAAAAGCATTACAGCTGGGGTATCTTTTTGTTAGTCTACTGATCTTCTTTTCCTGCACAGACGAGTCTACGATTTTTATCGATGAACAAAGATCCAGTATCATCCCGGAAAAGGATGCATTGGCTCTTGAGGCATCGGTCTCCTTCACCAACGCCGGGGTGCTGGACATCAGCATCGATCAGAATTATAGCGGAAAACGCATAGGCAAATTCCTCGAAGAACCTGCCGGGAATTATCCCATGACCCTGATTGGTCAGGTGCTGCCACCTACCTACGGGCCTATAACGTCCCTCACCGCAGCCCATGTCTATCTGGAAAATGATTTTGCCTATGTGGCGTACAATACTGCAGGGGAGGATTATTCCGGAGCCATAGACGTTATCGACGTATCGGATCCCAACGATCCCCGAGTTACCTCCCGGGTTTTATATACCAATGCAGACATCAATTCCCTCCAGTATTCAAACGGCTTTCTTTACGCAGTGGGCGGATTGGATGCAACAGCCTCTTTCACGGCTTCCAGTAACTCCTTCATCACGAAAATCCCTGTTTTTGGGGGGGTGATGGACACAGATGCCGGGGTAATCTATGGTTTCCAGGCCGGGGATAATGCCACCGATATCGCAATTGATGGGAACGAGGCTTTCGTGACCAGCGGTAAGAATGGCAGTATCACTGTTTACAATACAAAAGACCTCGAAATCAAAAAGCAAGAAGCTTATACAGACCTAAGGTCTCTGGCTCTGTTCGAGAACAGGCTTGCCCTTCTCGATGCCGATGTAGGCATCCGGGTGCTGGATGATAACCTCAAACCCAAATCGGAGATCAGTATCAACTCTGATTTTGGTCTTTACACCAAGCGGACAGTAGCATTTGATGGTGATCAGATCATCGTAGCCGAGGGCAACAAGGGGGCCGGAGTGTATTCTTATGAAACAGGAGACCTCCTGCAGTATATCCCTATCATAACAGATCCGGTAAACCCACCAACAGGTGATATCGTCAATAATGCCGTAGCCATTAACGAAGACGTAGTCCTGATGGCCAACGGGGGGGCTGGTCTTTCCGTTTCCGATGACAAGGGAGACACAGCAGAACCCTATGGTGTCATCCAGATTGACGGGTCTGTCAATTATGTGCAAACCAAGGGGGATTACGCCTTTGCTGCTTCCGGGCAGGAAGGGCTTCAGATCATAAAGCTGAATCGTTTGTCTCTCAGTTTGGCAGCCCAATGTGCTTCTCTTCCTGAATACAGCGGTTCCAGCAAATTGGTTATTAATCAGGGAATCGACCTGGGTTTCAGTGGGGCTAAGAACTTTAATTCCGTGAGGGTTGAAGGGTCATTGCTGCTGTGTGGATCCTGGACCGTCAGCAATAATGTGGACATAAAAGAAGATGCTTTAATGGAAATGAACGGTTCCCTTAGTGTGGGCAGCAATAGAAAGGAAAAAGAGATCAAGTTAGAGAAAAGAGCTACCCTAAGGATAGAAGGCAACCTGACCATTTATGGCGATCTCGACCTGGAGGACGGATCGACTCTGGAATTCATCGGAGATGATTCGGCAGTCAATGTTTTCGGGAAGGTGAAGTACGGCAAGGATGTCTCCGTCCTTGGCAACTTTGAGGATGTCAGAAATAAATTCTAAACGATAATACAGCCCGTAAAAAAACCCTGATGATCACTCGTCAGGGTTTTTCATTTATAAAGGTTTGCTATTGCAGCAATTCTCCGATTTTCTGGTCGAGGGAAGGACCTCTTAGATCCTTGGCGACGATGATCCCATTTTCATCCAGGATAAAAGTTGCCGGAATAGCATCTACGTTGTAGAGTTTTGCGATTTCATCGAAGTACTGAACATTGGATACGTGGTGCCAGGTAAGGCCATCGTCTGCAATCGCTTTTTTCCAGTCGTTGGCATTTCGGTCCAGGGACACGCCCAGGATACTCAAGCCCTGGTCTTTGTATTTGTTATAGACTTTGACCACATTGGGGTTTTCTGCCCTGCATGGCTTGCACCAGGCCGCCCAGAAATCCACGATGGTCACCTTGCCCATGACATCGTTTAATGCCACTTCCTTACCCTCGGGAGAAGGGGCCGAAAAGTTAGGAGCCTTAGAACCAATAGAAGTATTGGCTTCCTTGTCAAGCGTCTCTTTGATCTTTACCCCTGTACTGCTCGCCTTGATCTCTGGAGTAAGTGCCTCATAGAGGTCTTTAACCTCGGCCATGGGTTTGGCTTTTGTGGTCAGTATTCTGTAGATGATCAAAGCAGAAACCACGGCATTGGGATTATTTTTCACGTAGTCCAATTCATATCCCTTGGCCTCTTCCATCAGCTCAAAGTACTCCTCGCGAAGAGAATTCATCATCACTGTATCCCGGTTAGACTGGGCCACCCGCATATCCTGGTTCATAGAGGACGCCTTTCTGCCAAGGATCCTGGAACCTTTGAGAAAATCGTAGAACAATTCGTTCTGGAGAGTTCCTCCAATCTTGGCAAAACCGAGACTGTCGCGTTGTGCACTGACCTCTATCTCACCGTTCTCTACGATAACAGGGATATTTTCCTGTCCCTGTCCAAAAAAGATATAATGCAATTCGGGGCCCTCTGCAGGTCCTCCTTCAAAAGTGAATTTCCCTCCTCTGACCGTAGCCGAATCTATGGTGATCAACTGGTTGTTATCCCCGTACTTTCTCAGTGTAAGTTCCGTGTCATCCGTGTTTTCACCTTCCAAGACGCCTTCGATCAGATAGCCGTCCGTCGCCTTGTTGCAGGAGGATATCAATAGGATTAGAAATACAGGTAATAAGTACAATCTCATTGCTTTCAATTTTCCGGCAAAGGTAAAGATAAGAGGCCCAATAAAAAAAGCCCTTAACACAGACTTGTGACTAAGGGCTTTGGATGCTTTAACAGATTTTAAAACTGATACCTGATCCCTAGGGCGATGTCGAAATCGAAATTATCGGAAAAATCGTCATAGCCTACCAGGCCAATTTCCGGTCTGAAATCAAGGGAGAGCAGCAAGGGGATATCAAAATTGTACTCGATTCCCAGGACACCAGCTCCAAAGATAAAGAGTCCGCCATCCGGAACATCCCCATTAGAACCTGCCGAAAAGTCGACACTCCCCAGACCGCCACCGACTCCGTAGAACCAGTTGAAGTTGCCGTCGAGAGGTTCTACCCACTGGTAGGTACCGGTAAGTTTGAAGGCATCAAAATTACGGCTATCCCTCCATCCCAGGTCGATCTCCACCCGATTCGACCTGGCCACTGATTTCTGATAGGAGATTTCCGCACCGAACCCATCACTGTCTCCAAGCCGGAGACCCAGAGCATGGTCCGATATCGATTGTGCGGACACGGCAAATGTGGCCGCAATAAACATGAATACTGTTAGTTTGATCAATTTCATAGTTAGGAATTTTAAGTGTTAAAATTAAGGAATGCAGGCTGCGATGATGTTAATAATAACTTAATTTTGGACCATCGAAACAATTGAATACTTGCCAAAATTTCCCTTTGAAACCCTGGCCTCCGACCTCGATGGGTCCTTGCATACAGACATACTTACGAGGAGTTTGTACGCTACGGATGCCTCAGTCTACAGAAAAATTCCGGTTGCCGTGGCATATCCCAAGGACAGGGATGACCTCAGGAGGATCGTTCGCTTTGCATCGGAACACCTTCTTGGCCTGATCCCCAGGACCGCCGGGACTTCCCTTGCAGGTCAGTGCGTAGGGGAGGGGATCGTAGTAGATGTCTCAAGGCATTTTACCTCCATTCTCCATCTGGACATCGAGAAAAAACAAGTAACCGTACAGCCGGGGGTCATAAGAGACGAGCTCAATGCATATCTAAAGCCTCATGGCCTGTTTTTCGGACCGAATACATCCACCTCCAACCGTTGTATGGTAGGCGGAATGGTCGGCAATAATTCCAGCGGGACAACTTCCATACAGTATGGGGTTACCCGGGATAAAGTAATTTCTCTTAAGACAGTGCTCTCAGATGCTTCTGAAGCGGAGTTCACTACCCTAACACCGGAAGAATTTCAGAAAAAGATTCAATCAGAAACTCTTGAATCAAGTATTTATAAGAGTTTATACAAGATATTAAAAGACAAGGAAGTAAAGGAGACTATTGAAAAAGAATTTCCGAAGAAAAGTATCCACAGGAGAAATACGGGATATGCGATAGACGCCTTGCTGGAGAGCGAGGTCTTCGGAGGCGTCAATAAGGGGATCAACCTGTGTCAATTGCTTTGTGGCAGTGAGGGTACCCTGGCGATCACAGAGGAGGTCACATTACAGTTAGATGAGCTCCCCCCACCAGTTTCTGCCATGGTCGTTACCCACTACGCGACTTTGGAGGATTGCCTTGGGGATGTGGCTCCTGTCATGACACACGATCTGCATACGTGTGAAATGATGGACCGGGTCATTTTGGATTGCACCAAGAACAACAAGACCCAGCAGGCCAACCGCTTTTTTGTGGATGGAGATCCTGCAGCCCTTCTGATGCTGGAGGTGAGGGGTTACTCTCAGGAAGAGTTGGACATGCAGTTGAAAAGTCTCCTGGAGACCATCGAGGCAACCGGTAAGAGTTATTCTTGTCCGGTCCTGACCGGGGAGGAAATCAACTGTGCCCTGGAATTGAGAAAAGCGGGGCTGGGATTGCTCGGCAATATGGTTGGGGACAGAAAGGCAGTCGCATGTATCGAGGATACAGCAGTGGATCTGGAAGATCTCAAAGATTTCATAGGAGAATTCACGGAAATCATGAGGGAATTTGAACAGGAAGCGGTCTATTACGCCCATGCCGGGGCCGGGGAGTTGCACCTGCGTCCCATTTTAAATTTGAAAAAGGAGGAGGACGTTAACCTCTTCCGGGAGATCACGACCCGGGTAGCCAAGCTCACCAAAAAATATCGGGGTTCTTTTAGCGGAGAACACGGGGATGGCATCGTCAGGGCCGAATTCATTCCCTTGATGATCGGCGCGGAAAATTACGAACTCCTGAGGAAGGTAAAACAGGCCTTCGATCCAAAAAATCTGTTTAACCCTGGGAAGATCGTCGAACCCTACCCTATGGATGAATCCCTCAGATACGAGGTTGGACGGGAAGAGCCCGTGATTGAGACGCAGTTCGATTTCAGCGACAGTCAGGGGATCCTTAGGGCAGCTGAGAAATGTAATGGCAGCGGGGATTGCCGCAAGACAGAAGAGGCCAAAGGCGGCATGTGCCCCAGTTATCACGCTACCCGGGATGAGAAACACACCACGCGGGGCAGGGCCAATGCCCTGAGGGAATTCCTAACCAACGGGAATATCCCGAATCGATTCGATTCGGAAGAATTAAAGGAGGTGTTCGATCTGTGTTTGAGCTGCAAAGCCTGTGGCAGTGAATGTCCCAGCAATGTAGACGTGGCCACCCTGAAATCGGAATTCCTGTACCAGTATCAGGAGGAAAATGGCTATTCCCTCAGGAATAAACTCTTTGCGTATAACACAAGAGCGAATAAATGGGCTTCCCGATTTCCGGGTCTGAGCAGGTTATTCTTTGAAAACAGCTTCCTGAGCGGCCTGGTCAAGAAGGCCACTGGGGTGGCCTCTGAAAGAAGCCTGCCCTTGTCGCGCAGGTTCGATTTCCAGGAATATCTCAACTCGCGACCTGCATTTGCATCTCATGAAAAGGGAAGCGTGGTGCTGTTTATGGATGAGTTTACAACCTACCTCGACATCGAGGTGGGAAAGGACGCCATAGACCTTCTTCACGGTTTGGGATATAAGATCATCCTCTTTTTTGGAGAAAGTGGTCGGACGTATATTTCCAAGGGGTTCTTAAAACAGGCGAGAAAACTCGCTGAGCAGAATGTAGAATCCCTGTTACC
Organism: uncultured Muriicola sp.; assembly: GCA_965364605.1. Taxonomy (GTDB): domain Bacteria; phylum Bacteroidota; class Bacteroidia; order Flavobacteriales; family Flavobacteriaceae; genus Muriicola. The sequence continues at coordinate 2,195 of CBDTYM010000099.1, read as the reverse complement.
CTACTGCAAAAAGCAAATTCCTATTCTGGGGATTGAGCCCTCTGCCATCCTGAGTTTCAGGGATGAGTATCACCGTTTCCGACTAGACCGGAAGGCAGTGGAATCCCTGTCTCAAAACAGCATGTTGGTCGAAGAATTTCTGTCGGCGGAGATCGGGAAGGGAAATATCAGCGAGGAAGCGTTTTCCGATCGCGAAAATACCGTCAAGATCCACGGTCACTGCCACCAGAAATCCCTCTCCAATCAAAAAGTCACCTTCGACGTCCTCAACCTGCCCAAAAACTTCAAGGTCACTATTATCAATTCGGGTTGTTGCGGCATGGCCGGTTCCTTTGGGTATGAGAAAGAACACTACGAGGTCAGTATGAAGATAGGAGGCCTCAAACTCTTTCCGGCTGTGCAAAAATCACCGGCTGACACCATCATTGCGGCAAATGGCACCAGCTGCAGGCATCAGATTTGGGATGGGACAGGTCGGAAGGCACTGCATCCAATCTCTGTATTGAGATCTGCCCTGAAATAAGGGTTTCAGGAGGCAGTTCTGGTCTCTTCCTCGGAAGGCGATTGCTTTACGGTTTGTTTCAGCATGTCTTGAAAGTTCAGGTCGTTCAGAGCTTCATCCCCGTAAAAAGCTGTAAGTTTATCAAGGCTAAAACTATATAGTTTCCATCGTTTCAGGGAGTATTCCAAGGCGGTTAGACTGTCTGTCCAATCCCCGGAATTCAGATAGAGGCACTTACCCTTAGAATTTTCAAATACTGCTTTTCTCGGCTGGTGGCTATAACCACAGATCATCGTGTCATAATCGTTGTGGATCGCCATTTCCGCGGCCGTACGGTCGAATTTGCTCATCGCGTCTGTAGTGGAAAGGGCCATGCTTCTCACTTTGGGATCCTGGGATATTTTATTCGGGCCCTCTCGTTTGCCAGCTTTTTGATTGATCTGGCGATACACGCAAAGTATCCGGTATCCCAGCGTCCCAAGTTTACCCAGCCAGGTAGCCCAGCGTGGTGAGATATCAAAAATACCCCCGTGCAGAATACAGGTCGATTTCCCGTCAAGTTCCAGGATCAGTCTGTCTTGAAAACGGAGACCGCTTAATTGCCGGTCTGCAAAATTCTTCAGGTTCTCTTGGGGTCCTCCGGTTAGGTAATAGACCTTGGTTCCGTCTGAGAGAAAAGAAAGGATCTTTTTAACGACCTTGATATGGCTCTTGGGAAAGGGATTTTTTCCCGGTTTGCTTCCAAAGATATCACCGTTGAGGACGAGCATCTTGGGTTTGATACTGCTCAAATAGATCAGGAGTTCTTCCGCTTTGCATTCCCGTGTACCGAGGTGGATATCCGAGATTACGACAACCTCTAGTTTACGCTTCTTCAAGGGTTTGTTTTGAAAAACAAAATTATACTCAACGGAATAATTGAATGCAAAGAAAAGGTGAAGGCTTGGCCCTCCCAGGGTTAAATTTGAATTAAGAAGAAGCGCTTAAGGTTAAGGGAATATTATGCGTTGGCTCTTTTGGTTTAAGAAACGAATACACCTATATTTGGCTTCTATGTGAATGCATGGCTCTCACAGGGCTAAAGACAATCCAATCACCCATGGCAGGCAATTCTTTCGGCACGCTGTTCAGGCTTACCACTTTCGGAGAATCTCACGGTAAGGCCATCGGAGGGATTCTCGAGGGTTGCCCACCGAATATACAGCTGGACCTCAATGCGATCCAGAGGGAGATGGACCGAAGAAAACCGGGACAATCTGCGATCGTGACACAGAGAAAAGAGGCAGACCAGGTAGAGTTCCTCTCAGGCCTGTTTGAAGGAAAGACCACAGGAACGCCCATAGGGTTCGTCATATACAACAGCAACCAGAAATCCAAAGACTACGACCACATCAAGGATTCCTACCGTCCTTCTCATGCAGACTACGTTTACGACCAAAAATACGGGTTCCGCGATTACCGAGGAGGCGGGCGTTCTTCAGCCAGGGAGACCGCCTGCAGGGTGGTAGCCGGGGCAATTGCAAAACAATTTTTGAAGACACTTAAAATCAATGCATTTGTGTCTCAGGTTGGAAGTGTCACTTTAAATAAATCTTATAAGGACCTCAGCCTGAATCTCATCGACTCCAACCCTGTCCGGTGTCCTGATCCCGAAGTAGCTGCCGAAATGGAATCCCTGATCCGGGAAGTTCGC
>CBDTYM010000098.1:0-10504 GCA_965364605.1 uncultured Muriicola sp. | reverse complement strand
AGAAGTCCCTTCCACTTGAGAGAGGAGCTCTTCCACGTGTTTCCGGCAACCCTGGCAGGTCATTCCGTGGATATGGTAAGTGTGTTCCATAGTTTATCTCTTAATGACCTCGGCGACCTTGCCGCAGGTCAGCATCTGATCCCCGTAATATGGGTTCCTGATCTCTTCTTTGTCGGAAATCCAGAAGCCTCCTTTCCCTTCAAAGGCCATGGGGCAAAATTGCCTGTAGATCTCACCCTCTGTGATCTCTTCCCTGAAGAGGGGATCGAGGGAAGCAGTCAGTTCGGAAAAATGTGTTCTCTGAACTTCCAAAACCTCAGTGGAGGCTATAGAACGAGATTGTGACTTCGCTTGAGCCTGATCTTCCCCCAGGGCATTTGCGAGACGGCCTGCTGCCTTTTGGGCATTTTCTGCATCAGAGGCAACCAGGGCCGTCCTCAATTGCTGGTATTCGGAAAAAACCGACCCTATCCTGTCGGATGAGAAGGTGGCATCGGCCATTGCCGTGGCAGACTGCATATCGGTCTTCCCTGAGGTTTGGTTCGTCGCCTCTTTCTTCTCTTCCTTGCAGGAGACCATAACCGTTAACAAAATACCTATAATGAAACTAACTTTTTTCATGATTACTGGATTAGATAATTAATAATTGAACTTTGTACATAATACGTTTTAGCGGCCTGGATCTGTTCGATCTGAAATTTGAGCTGCAATTCCTGAAGGTCGAGGATATCCCGAAAATCGATCGTTCCCGTTTCATAGCTTTTTGAAAGAATGGCTTCGGCATCCCTTGCCTGCCTAAGGTTTTTTTCCTGTGTGTCATAGGAGATCCTCGCCTGATCTCTGGAGGAAGTGGCCCGCGCCAAGGCTGTTTTCAGGGTATTGTATCGATCCTGTTTCTGATACCTTAACTCCTCTTTTTTCAATTCATTCTGTACGGTCACTGACCTGTAGCGGTTGTTGAAAATGGGGATAGAGACAGACACCATGGGCATCACCACGTCCTTTCCTGTATCGGGCAGGTCCAGGTCCGTTCTCTCAGAAACGGGCACGTAATCCAGTCCGATCCCCAGATCCGGGCCACTTTCCTTTTGGTTAAGGGCTTCCGACTCTAGGACAGATTCATATAGACGGTCATACTTAAGCAACTGGGGATTCAGTTCGAGGCGCTCTGCAGACAGAATGGGGTCTAACTCCGGCAACAGCAGCTCAGAGACCACCTCGACTGCAAGACTCTCCTTTTGGTTCCGAAGATTGTTGAACAGGGCTTGCTCCGCCAGATCTGCCTTTTGCAATATCCGTTTCTGCTGCCTGAGCTCGTTTTGACGGATCTGCAGTCGCAGGACATCCACCGCAGAGGCCTGACCTACCTCCACAGACCTCAACGCCAGCGCCTCATAAGTAGCCAACAATTTGATGTTGACATCCAGTATCCCCTGGGATGCGCGAATGGCATAGAGCTCGTAATAGGATCGGGCTACAGAGAGGGCCAATTCGCGTTTGGCAATGGCAATGTCTAAATACTCTGCTTCTGCCAGGGAACTGGCATAGTCCTCCCTTGCCGTGATGGTACCGAACCAGGGTAACATTTGGTTCACCGAGAACCTCGCCCGTTGTGCTCCCGTCCGTGTTTCGGGCTCGCTCACAAAATACCCAATGCCAAATGTAGTGTTCGGCAGAGTGTTCATCTCGTTGACTTTCTCCTTCGCAATATTGTATTGCGCTTCAAAGGCCTGGATTTGGGGATTATTGGCTTCAGCTTCCCTTATATAGGCTTGCAGATCCTGGGCCCTGATATAGGGAATAACAGAAATCAAAGACAGACAGAGAATACAGCGCATCCTTTTCATGGCTTCAGTTGTTTTAATTGAAATTCCTGCCTCCAGCTGTACAGTACGGGAACGATAAAGTAAGAGGTGATATCGATGACCATTCCTCCAAAAATGGGGATAGCCATAGGGATCATAATATCACTTCCTTTCCCGGTGGAGGTCATTACGGGTAGGAGTGCCAGAATAGTGGTCACAGTGGTCATCAAGCAGGGTCTGATCCGTTTTTCGGCAGCATCCAGGGCGGCCTTCCTGATCCCCATCCTGTCCGTTGGCCGCTGCCGGTCAAAAGTCTGGGTCAGATAGGTCGCCATGACCACCCCGTCATCGGTGGCAATCCCAAAAAGGGCAATGAATCCTACCCACACAGCCACACTGAGGTTGATCGTCTTCATATTGAAGAGTTCACGCACGTTTTGGCCAAATAAATCGAAATTCATGAACCAACCCTGACCGTAGAGCCATATCAGGATAAATCCCCCGGCAAACGCCACCGCTATCCCCGTGAAAACCATCATGGACGTGGAAAGTGACCTGAATTGGAAATACAGGATTAGGAAGATGATGATAAGCGCCAGGGGGACCACGACGGAAAGGGTCTTCTCTGCCCTCAACTGGTTTTCATAGGTCCCAGTGAACCTGTAGCTGATCCCATTGGGTACTATCAGTTCTCCCTGGTCGATCTTCTCTTTTAACAGCGCCTGTGCGCTTTCCACCACATCCACCTCGGCATACCCATCGAGTTTGTCGAACAATACATACCCCACCAGAAAACTATCTTCACTCTTGATTTCCTGCGGCCCCTTTTCATATCGGATGTCGACGAGTTCACCCAGGGGAACGGGACTGCCCTTTTCAACAGGGACATAGATATTCCTGAGATCATCCGGGTTATCGCGTAATTCCCTGGGATAACGAACGCGAATGGAATATCGCTCCCTGCCTTCCACAGTTCGGGTCAGGGGCATGCCCCCAACGGCGACCTGCAGGATCTCCTGCACATCCATTACCGTGATCCCATAACGGGCCAGCTGGTCGCGTTTGATATCGATGAGCAAATAAGGTTTGCCTACAATCCTGTCTGCAAAAACAGCTTCCTGCTTAACTCCCTGTACCTCTTTGAGGTAGGATTCCAGTTGAAGACCGAATTTTTCGATTTCGAGCAGATCCTGCCCTTTAACCTTGATCCCCATGGGAGCCCTCATCCCGGTCTGCAACATAACGAGACGGGTCTCTATGGGTTGTAATTTTGGAGCAGAGGTCACACCCGGGAGACGAGTCACCCTCACAATCTCGTTCCAAATATCGTCAGGAGTTTTAATTCCCGGTCTCCAGTTGCGATAATATTCGCCTCCCTCATCCGGGATCAGTTCATCCCGGGTGGCGGTATTCTGGAGTTTAGAAGTCTCTACCCTCGGTTCATCGATGTCTGTGTCATTCGGATTCCACACCCGGTTGCCATTTTTGAGAACAAACAAGCCCTGATCGTCAACTTTGTAACGCTGGCGAGTTCCCTGTGAGTTCCGCATATATTCGGATTTGTACTGTATGATGTTCTCATACATGGACAAAGGTGCGGGGTCCAGGGCCGATTCTGCACGCCCCGACTTCCCTACGACCGTTTCGATCTCAGGTATGGAAGCCACAGCCATGTCCAGTTGTTGTAACACCCTTTTGTTCTCTTCTACGCCTGCGTGGGGAAGGGAAGTGGGCATGAGCAAAAAGGTGCCCTCGTTCAGAGATGGCATGAATTCCTTCCCGGTATTGACCAGGATCAGGATCCCAAAAGTAAGGATGGTAGCCGGGATCATCAGGAACAGAAACCTGTTTGCCAGGGCCCATGCCAGGATCCTCGTATAGTAGGTTTTCAGAAGGGAAAATATCCCCAGTATACCAAAACAGATCAGGGATACAAAAATCAGATTGATGGCAATACTTCGGTTAAAACCAAGGGGCCTCCAGTATTCTGCCAAAAGAAATACGATCCCCACGGCAACGATAAAGATGTTTGCCGTGTTACGGGTAAATGCGATGTGAATTCCGGCAAATGAAAACTCATAGGCCGCCTCTTGACCTCTGTCGAACCAGAACCCCACAAGGCCAAATGCGATGAGCAGGACCCCGAGCCAGTGACCCAGGATGATGGATATCAATCCCAAAACAAGCAGGCTGACATTCAGGATTTGTTTGAACCGAAATTTCACAACCCTTTTGCGAAAGATGACCGCTGCAAATGGCGGCATCAGGAAGAGTGCGATCACCAGGGATGCCGTCAAAGCCATGGTCTTCGTAAAAGCCAGCGGGCTGAACAATTTTCCTTCTGCCCCGGTCATCGTAAAGACCGGCAGGAAGCTGATTATGGTCGTCATGACGGCCGTTAAGATCGCTCCGGAAACTTCGGATGTCGCGTTGTATACGACCTCATCCGTACTGAACTCTGTCCCATCCGCCTTCAATCGAAGCTGGTCATCCTCCATATGCCTGATCACATTTTCTGTAAGGATGACCCCTAAGTCAACCATGGTACCAATGGCAATGGCAATGCCTGAAAGGGCCACGATATTGGCATCCACGTGGAAGAGCTTCATGGTGATGAAGACCATAAGGATCCCAAGAGGCAGGAGCCCGGAGATCAGGACAGAGGCCCTCAGATTGAAGACCATAATTACGATTACCAATATGGTGATCAACACTTCATAGGTCAGCGCTTCATTGAGGGTTCCCAGGGTTTCCTGAATCAGTTCAGTACGGTCGTAAAAGGGGACAATCGTCACCTTGGAAGTACGGCCATCGGGTAAAACTTTTGTCGGGAGGCCTGCACTCACTTCAGCAATCTGGTCTTTGACATTATTGATGACTTCCAGCGGGTTGGCGCCAAACCTGGCCACAACCACGCCACCGACAACCTCTGCCCCTTCCTTGTCGAGAATACCTCTTCGGGTGGCAGGCCCCAGGGACACTTTCCCAATATCCTTGATCCGTATGGAGGTGAATTCCTGTGAGCGGACCACGGCATTCTCCACGTCGTTTACCGATTTGACAAAACCCAGACCCCTCACCAGGTATTCCGCCTGATTCATCTCAATGGTCTGGGCGCCGATATCCTGGTTACTTTGACCCACTGCCCTGGCTATTTCTGCGAGACTGACGTCGTACTGTCGCATCAATTCTGGATCGACATCCACCTGGTATTCTTTTACAAACCCACCTATAGATGCGACTTCTGAGACCCCACCGGCAGAAGAAAGTGCGTATTTAACGCTGAAATCCTGGAGGCTCCTCAGTTCCTGCAGGTCCCATCCACCGGTAACATTGCCTTCCTCATCACGACCTTCAAGGGTATACCAGAAGATCTGCCCAAGACCCGTGGCATCGGGTCCCAGAGAAGGAGTAACGCCTTTGGGCAATACACCTGAGGGGAGGGAATTCAGTTTCTCGAGGATCCTGCTTCGGGACCAGTAGAATTCCACATCTTCCTCAAAGATGATGTAGATACTGGAGTACCCGAACATGGAGGTGCTTCGGATGGTCTTAACCCCTGCGATCCCTAGAAGGGAACTCGTGAGAGGATAGGTGACCTGGTCCTCAATGTCCTGAGGAGACCTCCCTTCCCATTCGGTAAAAACGATTTGTTGGTTCTCCCCTATATCCGGAATGGCATCAACAGCTACCGGATCTGAGGGGAGGAATCCGGTGTCCCAGTTAAAAGGAGAATTCACTATTCCCCATCCCAGGAACAAGACCAGCAGGATAACTGCTACCAGCTTGTTTTCTATTAGGAACCTGATACTTCTGTTAAGCATGTGTATTGATCATTAAACTTTGAAAAACATGAGTTGTGGGCGATAAAACCTACCCGGCCCCTTATGGCAAAGCACAAAGGGTTAATTTCATAAGTTTAAGATCAAATCAGAAAGGTCTGGTCCAGGACCTGGATATCCCGGATCAAAGGAGGCGGAGCGTAATCCCTGAAGGGATCGTGCTCTTTCTCCGGAAAGGGTATAAGCTGAAGATACGTATATGCGAAGGAGACCAAAAAGGCCTGTTGGTCAAGAGTAAGGGTATCCACTGAAAACTGCAGATCATCCTGCCCGGGAATCACCACAGCCACATCGCTGCAGCAATGAGACTCCGAGCTATCCGAGGTCATATCCATACCGGCCATTTCCATACCGCAGGTATCGGCCTGCTGATAGAATTTCAAATCCACCAGGGTTTTTCCACAAAAATGCATATCCAGAGAGAGGGACATGGTCGCGAACAAAACCAGCACGGCCATCGCAATTGCTCCTATTTTGTGAAAAATTTCCCTCATACGCTTACAAAACTACAAAATAAATGGATTTATTGCACTGGTTGTGAAAAGTTTAGAAATCAGACCATTTGCAGATTTCTCGAAGAAGGAAACGTGTTAGAATTCTGTATGGCACGCTATACTGCATGAGTTGACCAAGTGTATTACCGGATGTATTTAGGTGTAAAAGTGTTCACAAAGAGGATATTCCCCATTTGCTCGTAGCCAGTGAAAACCTCCAGGTTGTGCTGGTCTCCGAGGTCCTGCTCGTGGAATCCGATCAGGGTGAGATCGGCATCCATGGAGTAGCCGTTGATCAGCTGCTTGCGGTCCATGTCCTCCTCCAAAGCGATCACCCTGATATTTTTAGCTGAGATCGGCAACCTGCCACTGGTAGTGAGTTTGATGAGTTGTTCCTGCTCCCGGGTCAGGTGCTCCCTGGGGAAGGTAGCATAGATCCTGATTTCCCCATGTTTCCAGTCAGAATGCCCCAGGATGATATAGGCCAGTAGAATCATGAGACTGGCATTTTCATAATCCCCTTTTTGAATCCAGATATGAATGTCTTTGTGATACCCAAAACCCCGGTCTGAGCTGGCCAGAATGCAAAGGTCATAGTTGGCAGCCTTGAGAACACTGTAATTGTCCACGATATGAGTCAGCCATTCCCTCTCCCCTTTCTTATATTCAAAGAGCATGGTATTGTTCGGTTTTCCAGAGATACCGGGCTGCTGTATCGCCTGAACGATAGCAGCAGTATTAGAAGGGGAGATGATCGTCTCCAGAAAGATATTCGAGTCACTGGCAGAGGCTATATGGATGAGTTTTTGCAATTTATCCTCGGCGACTGCTTTGGACTCTTTGGAGAACAAGGCCTGTTCGAAGTGGATATAGGTACCGAACCCATAACGGTGGGAGATCCACTTCATCAGGTCGAGTGCCCCGTAACGCTCGAAGGAGTCCTTGGAAAGGCAGAGCACGGCCGGTCTCCAGTCCTCGTCAGACTTTGCCTTGTCTGCCTTTTGCAAAAATACCTGCAGGGTCCGACTCAGTTGGTAGATCACCCCCTGGAAGATGCTTGCCATCCCTTTTTTCGAATCACTTCTTGAAGACACATAGAAGTACAGGCCTATCATGACCAGGATAGCGGCCAGTGCATAAGGGGTATTGATCTTGAACATCAGATAAATACACATGATAGCACCGAGCAGGGAAACGTACCACTTCGACTTAAATGAAGGGCGGTATGCAGGGTCAGCAGCAAAATGCTGAAGAAAGGAGATCAGGCACAGGGAACCATAGGTAACCATAAAGAACATAGAGATGATCTCAGCAACTGCATTCACATTTCCCAGCAACACAAAGAAAAAGGCGATGATACTGGTAATGATAGTCGCATTCCTGGGTTCGTGGTTCTTAATACTCCCCCGTGATATCCATCGATTTACGAAACGGTTGGGGAACACATTATCGCCACCGATTGCCTGCAAGGTCCTCGGCGCGACCATAAAGGAACCCAGGGCGGATGAGATGGTTGCCGCCGCAAGTCCGATGGGGATTATCGGGCCCCAAAGAGCGATCTTACCCATCACTAATTGATCATTGATCAGGTCCTCAGGGGAAGCAGAGCTGGCGAGTTTGTAGGCGATAAATACGTAAGTGATCATTCCGATCACCGTTGCCGACAGCGTTCCTACAGGGATGGCCTTTTTCGGGTCGCGAAGGTCACCGGACAGTCCTACCCCAGCCGTCATCCCCGTGAATGCGGGGAAGATAATCGCAAACACATAGAAGAAACCATAGCCGGAATCCGAACCTTTGAACAGCTGACTGTTGTCAAACACTTCCGCATATTCTGTAGATCCGAGGAAGAACAGTACGAGGGAGATCGCCAGGATGGTGACCACCACATAGAGGGCTTTCATACCCAGGGCAGCCCCCCGGCTCACCATTAGCCAGATAAGGATAAGTATAGCCGGGATACTGAACAGCCTGTTGTCGTAGAGGACATACCCCAGCTCCGTTTCCACCCAGGGTTTTATCGCGTCAAAGGCCTCTGCGAATGCGATCACATAGAATGCCACACTGATGGCCTGGGAGAGGTAGAGAGCAATTCCGATAGCGGCGCCAATGTTTACCCCAAAAGAACGGGAAATGATAAAATATTCCCCCCCGCCTTCCACTTTCTGATTGGTTGCGATTTCGGCCAGTGCCATGGCAGTGGGAATGGTCACAAGATGTCCGATAATGACGATGAGCAAAGTTCCTGCAAAGCCCACAGCGCCTACAGCAAAGCCAAATCTCAGAAACATGATCGCTCCCAGGATGGTGGATATGGCTGTCAGGAAAACGGGAAGAGTTCCGAAGTTGGCCCTGGTCGCTGACAGCGATTTTTCCATTTGAGATCTCATGGATGTATTCTCTAAGTTGGTCCTGAAGTCTCCCTAATTTACGGATTTCTACCCTCATGTGCCACTACAATTTTGAAATGGTCCTCCAGGACAATGACAAGGCACCTCAGGTTTTCCTGGATATTCAAAGGAAAACAAGGCGCGTATTTTACGAGCAAATCGCCAAAAGCTGATAAAATGACTATTATCATTCACGGTGAGAAGGTTTATGCTTATTTTGACATCGCGTTAATCAAAAGAAACCCGCAATTCACAGGTTCGACAGGAAGATCCTTTGCCTTTCGGGTAAGAAGGTGTCATCTCCCCACAGCCCAAAATAGCTGTTCCGAAGGGAACCTTGATATTTTCTTTTGCGCGGGTTAAGTTTATGTCAAAATTTCTGTAAAGTAGAACCATAGTTGCTGCGGTATCACTACATTCGATGGTACAAAACGGGGGTGACCGTGCAACCTGTTCCTATAAAAAACGCTAATAATCACTACTGAATGAAAGTACAGTTCTTTACCCGGGAATACCCGCCCTATGTATACGGAGGAGCCGGCGTACACGTCGAGTACCTGGCTGCTGAACTCTCAAGGTTGATGCAGGTCGACGTGCGATGCTTTGGAGACCAGGACCTGAGCGAGGACGGTCTCTCGGTAAAGGGTTATCCCTACGAAAACCCTTTATTTGACGGGTCTGATGACAAATTAAAAGGAGTCTTTCAAACCCTGAGCACCTCTTTACATCTCAATGCTGAGGAGGTAGATTCTGACGTGGTGCACTGCCACACCTGGTACGCCCACTTTGCCGGAATAGTCGCTAAACTGTGCTACGGAAAACCACTTGTCATCACCATCCATTCCCTGGAACCCCTGCGACCCTGGAAAAGGGAACAATTAGGAAGGGGATATGACGCCTCTTCCTGGGTAGAAAAGACAGCTATTGAAATGGCAGATGCCATCATTGCGGTCTCAGAAGAGACCCGGGAGGATGTGCTGAAGTTCTTCGATGTGGATGAAAAAAAGATTTCCGTCATCTACAACGGGATTGATCTGCAGGAATACCAGGTTACCTCAGACACTTCGACTTTGGTGGAGTACGGGGTTGACCAGAACAAGCCCTACGTGCTTTTTGTGGGCAGGATCACCCGGCAAAAAGGGATCATCCACTTGATGAATGCGATCAGGTACATCGATCCGGAAACCCAGGTGGTCTTATGTGCGGGTGCTCCGGACACCAAGGAGATCGCCCGGGAGATGCAGGAAGGTATAGAGGAGGTCAGGAAGACGCGAAATAACGTCATCTGGATCGACAAGATGCTCGACAAAAAATCCGTCATACAACTCTATTCCCACGCCGATGTATTTTGCTGCCCATCGATCTATGAGCCCTTCGGGATCATCAATATCGAGGCCATGGCGTGCAAAACGGCTGTGGTCGCCAGTGCGGTAGGAGGCATCAAGGAGGTGGTGGTCGACGGGGAAACAGGCATCCTGGTCCCCCTGGAACAACAAAAAACAGCTCCTTTTGAACCCGTGAATCCGGATGCTTTTGCGCGTGACCTCGCCGATGGGATCAACAAACTCACCAGAGATGAGCAATTGCGCAATGCCATGGCCGTCAAGGGCAGGAAACGGGTAGAGGAAATCTTCGACTGGCAGGCTATTGCCAAACAGGTAAAAACATTATATGAAACTTTAATATAAAACCCATGCTGAATACGAATACGCTTGCTATTATTTTGGGTGGCGGACAGGGAACCCGGTTGTTTCCGCTGACCGAATCCCGATCCAAACCGGCCGTTCCCATTGCCGGTAAATACAGGTTGGTAGACATACCCATCTCCAACTGTATAAATTCCGAGATCAAACGGATGTTTGTGCTTACCCAGTTCAATTCGGCTTCCCTGAACAAACACATCAAGAACACCTACCACTTCAGCTTCTTCAGCTCCGCCTTTGTGGACATCCTCGCGGCCGAACAGACCATTG
>CBDTYM010000097.1:0-10757 GCA_965364605.1 uncultured Muriicola sp. | reverse complement strand
CCGACGTCACCCACACCAACGCGGTTTCCTACAATCCGGAACTGGATCAGATCGCCATCAGTGTCCCGGGCTATGGCGAGATCTACGTCATCGACCACAGCACGACCACTGAAGAAGCCAGGAGGGATTCAGGAGGAAGATGGGGCCATGGTGGAGAACTGCTTTACCGATGGGGTAATCCCGCCAATTATGATATGGGTACTGAAGAAGACCAAAAACTATTTGGCCAGCACGACAGTAAGTGGATCCCCAAGGGTTATCCCGGTGCCGGCCACCTTATGGTCTACAACAATGATATTCCCCATCCGGACAACAAACTGCCCAATATGTGGGCCTCTCTGGCCGGCAACCCATCTCCGGCAATGAACGTGGCTATAGGAGACGTGGGCAATTATTCCGCGGTCTACGAATGGTCCATTCCCTCCTCAGAGCCAGGGGTGTACACCCCTAAAGAAGATGGTGCTTTTGGGCCTGAGGAACCCGACTGGACCTACACAGCGCCGGATCTGTATTCCCTATATTCTGCTTTTATTTCCGGGGCACACAGGCTTGAGAACGGTCATACTTTCATCACCCAGGGCATGCAGGGCAGACTTATTGAAGTGGACGAAAATGGCGATTTGGTCTGGGAATACTGGACGCCATACAAGTTCGATTACACCCTGCCTGACGGCTCTCCGGCACAACCCACAGGACCGTTTATCTTCGGACTTTTCAGGGCCACCCTCTACCCTGAAGATCACCCCGCATTCACAGGAAGAACTCTGGATCCCATAGTGCCGCAGCCAGAACACTTTGTTCTGGAGATGCCCCCGGCTGAGGAAGAACCTGTACAATAGACGAAAACACTAACCCTTAAAACTCATTTAGATATGTCCATTAAGATCATAGGTGCAGGATTCCCGCGAACAGGCACCACTACTCTAAAAAGGTCCCTGGAAATGCTGGGATTCAAACGCGTATACCACATGAAGGAACTCCTGGTCAATCCTCAAAATCTGCATTATTGGAAGACCCTAGCAGAAACAGGGAATACAGACTGGGATGGGTTGTACAAAGATTACGATGCCACCGTGGATTTTCCCGGATATCCCTGGTATAAGGAACACATGAAGCGGTACCCGGATGCCAGGGTCATCCTTACCGTGAGGGATTTTGAAGCCTGGTATAAAAGTGTTGACAGCACCGTGTTCAGAGCCGGACCCCAAACCCCCGGCGAAAAATTGAAGATGATGGGGAAGCTGCTTTTCAGCAGTAGGGCCCGAAACGTGGTCCAGTGCATCAAATTTTTCAAGAAGACCTTCTTCGCCGGTGAAATGAGTGGAAAATTTGAGGACAAAGCCCATGCGAAAAAGGTTTGGGAAGATCACCTGGCCGAAGTAAAGAAGTACGTGCCTAAAGAAAAACTGCTGGTCTATGACGTCAGGGATGGCTGGGCGCCCCTGTGTGCCTTTCTCGGCGTCGAAGAACCTGCGGACCCCCTGCCACACCTCAACAAAAAGGAAAACTTCAAAGAGATGTTGCCCAAACTGATGAAGGGACAGATGGCCTGAGGTATGCCCTTAAATAACGGTGAACACCCGATCACTTAGATTCTAAATATTTCCTGAAAAGAACCCCATGTACTCGGAATCCTGGCAGGTAAAAGCAACCCTATTACTGGTGAGCAGCCTCACCATCATGTCCATGATCACCATTTCGGCATCCCTGCCGGATATGACCGAGGCCTTTTCCGATATACCCAACAATACGGCCCTGGTAAAGCTCGTTCTGTCCTTTCCGGGGCTATTTATCGCCCTGAGTGCCATGCTGGCGGGTGTTGTCATCGACAAGACTGGCAGACTGAAACTCCTAGGTCTTGCTCTCGTTCTCTATGCCCTGGGAGGCACTTCCGGGTTTTGGCTGGATAATCTTTACGGTATCCTTGCCGGACGGGCACTGCTGGGGATATCCGTGGGTATTTCCATGACGATCGTGACCACCCTGGTAGCCGATTATTACCAGGGAAAGTCCCGTCAACAATTCGCAGGCCTGCAGATCGCAGTCATGTCCCTGGCGGGGATATTGTTTATCACCCTGGGAGGGGTCCTGGCTGATATCGGCTGGAGGATCCCATTTCTATTGTATTTCTTTTCCCTCATCATTCTCCCTGCAGCCTATATCTATCTCAGAGAACCCGCTGTAACCCGGGAATTACCAGAGACTAAAAGCCAGGTACATTCGCCGGGGATCATCTGGATCATTTTTGGAAATGTGATGCTGATGTGGATCATATTTTTTATCATTCCGGTACAAATCCCATTCTACCTGAAAGAGATAGGAGTGGAAAAAAATACCATGATCGGTCTGGCCATTGCCGCCAGCACCCTGTTCTCAGCAGTATCTTCCTTTTCGTACAGTAAGATCAAGGACCTGCTGGGCTTCAGGCAGATCTTCGCCCTGGGATACGCGCTGATGGGCCTTGCCTTTATCGCCATTGCATTGGGCGATTCATATGCTGCCGTCCTGCTCGGTATGCTGCTGGCAGGACTGGGGATGGGATTGATGATCCCAAATGCCAATGTATGGGTCATGTATCTGGCTCCTCAGGAGATCCGGGGAAGGGAGATTGGCAGGCTTACGACCTTCTGGTTCCTGGGGCAATTCCTGTCGCCCCTGATCCTGCTGCCCGTGCTGGACTACTTCGATCTAAATCAATTGTTTCAAGGGCTGTCCGTTGTTCTTTTTGGCCTTTGCGGGATCTTCCTGATATGGTTCTGGCTCTATCCCAGGCCCTATTCCTCCGGTTAATTCAAATCCGTCTAAATACACGAACGTGATACGCAAGATCAAAGAAAAAGCCCCGGACAAAAAGACGCATCCCCTCATAGGGGCCCTGCTTTTCCTGATCTCATTGGTATTGCTGGTGGTGACAGGTCCGATTGGCCTGATCTATGGCCTTTTTCACAATCTGTTCACAAAAGGGGTAACTGGTATCGGAGAATACCTACTCAAGATCGCTATCTCCGTGGACCAGCTGGGCAACGTGCTGATGCAGCATCTGCTGAACGACCTATGGGTCAAAAAAGGAGGGTATCCTTTCGGAAACAGGGACGAGACCATTTCCAGTGCCCTCGGCAGGAACAAAAAACTCGGCATGCTCACTCCGTTCGGCAGGGCGATAGATCGTTTCCTCGACCTTATAGACCCCGATCATTCCCTGAATTCCATCGACTATTATGTAGAACCTTCTCCTAACGTCATCGATAAGCTCGGGTGGGTGCTGGTAGAGGACAAAAAGGTGTTATGTGTAAGAAGTAAGGGGAAAGCTCTGTTCTATATCCCTGGAGGAAAACGGGAAAAGGGTGAGTCAGACCTGATGGCGCTGAGACGGGAGATCCAGGAAGAATTACAAGTCGACTTGCAACCTGAAAGTTCTCGCTTTCTCGGCTCTTTTGAAACCCAGGCCGATGAGAAACCCAAGGGAGTACTGGTACGTATCCGCGGATATGAATCGGGCTATGAGGGGGAGCTGCGACCGGCTTCGGAGATTGGCGAGATGAGGTGGCTTAGTTATGGCGAACGCGATAAAGTCTCAGCCGTGGGCCAATTGATTTTTGACTATTTACACAAGGACGGCAGGATATGACCTCCTCCGAATATCATCTCTTTGTTTTTTGTTACTTTTACGCCCGACTAACCAGGCGTAAATGCCAAATTTTACACAAATTACATGACAGTACTGGGTATTGACATCGGCGGTTCCGGGATGAAAGGTGCCCTGGTGGACTCCATCACCGGGGAAATGCTTACAGAGAGGTTTCGGATACCCACCCCTGATTCCCGCAAACCCAAACCCATGGCAAAGGTATTCAAGCAGATCGTGGATCACTTTGATTATCAAGGCCCTATAGGTTGTGGATTTCCGACTACATTGAGGCACGGGGTGTGCAAATCCAAAGGCAACCTCCACAAGAAATGGGTCAACGTAAGTGTAAAGGACCTATTTAGTGAGGCTACCGGCCTGCCTGTCACCGTGATCAACGATGCCGATGCAGCCGGATATGCCACCATGAACTACGGGGTAGGGAAAGGAAAGAGCGGGTTTGTAGTGATGATCACCATTGGCACCGGACTGGGGAGTGGAGCGTTCTGGGATGGAGAGCTCATTCCGAATTTTGAACTCGGTCAGATCCCTTATAAAGAATACGACAAGATAGAAAAATGGGCTGCTGCATCCGCTAAGGAGAAGGAAGGGCTTACGTACGAAGAATGGGGAAAAAGATTTAATATCTTTCTGGGGTACGTTGAAATCCTTGTCTCTCCGGACCTGATCATTCTCGGGGGTGGTACTTCGAAAGACTTTGACGAGTACAAGGATTTTATCACTATAGAAACACCGGTCATCCCGGCCGGACTACAGAATCACGCAGGCATCATCGGTGCTGCCGCGGCCGCCCTGCACCATCCCATCACCCTGGATTAAATCAGGGAAAACTAAAAAAGCGCCCCGTGGAGGCGCTTTTTTGTTTACTTGTTTCTTTTCCTGTCCACTTCTTTCAAGTGGATCTTCCTCAAGCGGATATGTTTTGGGGTCACCTCTACGTATTCGTCTTTCTGAATGTATTCCAGCGCTTCTTCCAACGAAAATTTAATGGCCGGTACGATCCGGGCCTTTTCATCTGCCCCTGCAGAACGCACATTGGAAAGCTTCTTGGTCTTAGTGACGTTGATGGTCATATCATCTCCCCGGGAATTCTCCCCGATCACCTGACCTTCATAGATATCCTCTCCCGGATCGATAAAGAAGCGTCCTCTTTCCTGGAGCTTATCGATAGAATACGGGATGGCCTTCCCATTTTCCATGGAGACCAGGGAGCCGTTCTGTCTCTGTGGGATGTCGCCCTTCATAGGCTGGTATTCGAGGAAGCGGTGAGCCATGATAGCCTCTCCGGCAGTGGCTGTGAGGAGTTGGTTTCTTAGACCGATGATCCCTCTTGAAGGTATTTGGAATTCACAGATCATCCGGTCTCCCCTGGCTTCCATTCCGATCATCTCTCCTTTCCTGATCGCGACCATTTCCACAGCCTTCCCGGAAACTTCCTCAGGCAGATCAATGGTCAGGTGTTCCACAGGTTCGCACTTTACACCGTCTATCTCACGGATGATCACCTGGGGCTGGCCGATCTGTACCTCGTACCCTTCCCGCCTCATGGTCTCTATAAGTACTGAAAGGTGGAGGACCCCTCTGCCAAATACCATGAACTTGTCCGCACTGTCTGTCTCCTCAACCCTCAGGGCCAGATTCTTTTCCAGCTCTTTCTCCAGGCGTTCCTTGATATGCCTCGATGTGACATATTTTCCATCCTGTCCGAAAAACGGGCTGTCGTTGATGGTGAACAGCATACTCATTGTGGGTTCGTCTATGGCTATGGTCTTCAGGGCCTGTGGATTCTCAAAATCGGCGATCGTATCCCCGATCTCGAATCCCTCAAGTCCGACCACAGCACATATGTCCCCGGTGGAGACCTGCCCCACCTTGATCCTGCCCAGACCTTCAAAAGTGTATAGTTCCTTGATCTTCGAACTAACTTGATTGCCATTGCGCTTGACCAGCGTAATCTGTTGTCCCTCCTTCAGCTGTCCTCTCTGTAACCTGCCTATGGCAATTCTTCCTGTAAAAGAAGAGTAATCCAGTGAGGTAATCAGCATCTGGGTATTTCCCTGTTCCGGTTTGAATTCGGGAATATTTTCCAGGACCATTTCGAGCAGAGGTTCTATGGTCTGTGTAGGTTTCTTCCAATCCGAACTCATCCAATTGTGCTTGGCTGAGCCGTAGACCACGGGGAAATCCAGCTGCCACTCCTCAGCACCCAATTCGAACATGAGGTCGAAAACCTTTTCGTGTACTTCCTCAGGGGTACAGTTCTCCTTATCTACCTTGTTAATGACCACACAGGGCTTTAGTCCCAGACTCAGGGCCTTCTGCAATACAAAACGGGTCTGAGGCATAGGGCCTTCAAACGCGTCGACAAGCAGCAGTACCCCGTCTGCCATATTCAGTACCCGTTCCACTTCTCCTCCAAAATCCGCGTGGCCCGGGGTATCTATGATGTTGATCTTGGTTCCCTTGTAGGTCACTGAGACGTTCTTGGAAACAATGGTGATCCCCCGTTCCCGTTCCAGGTCGTTGTTGTCGAGGATGAGGTCTCCCGTCTTTTCATTTTCCCGAAAAAGCTGGCAGAAGTGCAGGATCTTGTCTACCAGGGTGGTCTTACCGTGGTCTACGTGGGCTATGATGGCAATGTTCTTGGTCACAGATTTCTTATTGTTTTGAGCGCGCAAAGATACTGCTATTTTCGGCACGTGATCACAAAGTTGTGTTTTTTTTAGCAGCCTGGTTCTGAGGCGTTTCCCCTGATAAATCCATACCGGTTAAATGGGTCCAATTGCCTACCTTTGTCCAAAATTTTTCCTTATGGAATTGAGCAGGATCCCCCGGATAAAAAACGCAGACAGCAATCAATTTTTCCTCCTTTCAGGCCCATGTGCCATTGAAGGGGAGGACATGGCACTGCGCATCGCGGAACACATTGTAAAGGTCACGGATACTCTGAAGATCCCCTATGTCTTCAAAGGGAGTTTCAAGAAAGCCAACCGAAGCAGGGTGGATTCCTTTACGGGTATTGGAGATGAAAAGGCGCTTAAGATCCTGAAAAAGGTGAGTGACACCTTTGACGTTCCCACTATCACCGACATACACGAGGTCTCCGATGCGGGGATGGCTGCTGAATATGTGGATGTCCTGCAGATTCCTGCCTTTCTTGTACGCCAGACAGACCTGGTCATCGCGGCCGCAGAAACCGGAAAGACAGTCAACCTGAAAAAAGGACAATTCATGAGCCCGGAAAGCATGAAACATGCGGTGGCCAAAGTGACCGATTCCGGAAACGAGCAGGTCATCATCACGGATCGGGGCACCATGTTCGGATACCAGGACATGATCGTCGATTTCCGTGGGGTTCCGACTATGAAACAATACGCCCCTGTGGTTTTAGACGTGACACACTCCCTTCAACAACCCAACCAGTCGTCCGGGGTGACAGGGGGCAGGCCAGCCCTGATCAGCACCATGGCAAGGGCGGGGATCGCGGCAGGCGTTGATGGCCTTTTTATGGAGACCCACTTCGATCCGGCCAATGCCAAGAGCGATGGGGCGAATATGCTCCCCCTGGACAAACTGGAGAAACTACTGACCGATCTGACAAGGATCCGGACGACGATCAACAGCCTGGGCTAAAGTTCCAGACTTTAAGAATTGTATTTCTTGCCCCTGATCGCAAAGGCCTCTTCGAGAACCTCGGTCAGCACCTGATCATCGATCTCCTCAAGAGAGCGGTACCTGAGGGATTTCATCACTTTCCTACCTTTGGCCACCATGAGTTCAGTATGCACTGTGAGATAGGCTGCCTTAAAAAACCCGATATCCACGTAATCTTTGGACTGGTTTAAGTAACAAAAGGGCTTTCCCTCCACATAGAAAAATGGAATTCGCCATTTGAATTTAAGCTGGACAGCAGGAATGGTATGCTCCACCACCGCTTGCAGGTGTAGTAAGATCGCACGAAAAGGTTCGGGTTGTTGCAGGATGTAGGAGGAGGCGGGATCCACGGTCGCTTATGTCAGCTACAGCAAACGCTGTTGATCTCCCTCTCAAAATCCCGTTTGATCAACCTGGCAAAACGGGAAGGAGTCATTGGTGAAATGCGGATATTTTTGCTCACCAGGTCCACATCGAAATGAAAACAGGAAAAGTCCCCACCACATTCCTTCTCCAAACGGGCCATTAAGAACTTAGTGATCTTTGGCCGTAACTGATATTCCAGGTCGATACAGTAACGTTTGATGCTTTCGTCCATATCGTTGGAGAGGATCCAATTGAATTTCACTGCTGATGCATTTGAATAACTTTGAAATATATCGATTTTTATAAAAAGATGACAGCTTTCACTCGATGTTTTCGTTTAAGTTGATTTTTACTATTCGTAATTCTCAAATCTCAGCTGATTTGTCAACTATTTGCCCAAAAAATAACGATACCTTAAAAAGAGAATCCGAGATATTTTTCCCTAATTGTATTACTTTTTCAACAATCCAAAACAATTACCTGTGAGAACCCCCTTCCTTTTTCTCCTGTTTCTCTGGGGCCATATCAGCATTATGGCCCAGAATCATGCTCACCTTAGCGGACATCCGCTCGCGTATCCCGATATCCCGGGCTATGTGACCCTAAAAGCCGATCTGCACCAGCACACGGTATTCTCAGACGGGGAAGTTTGGCCATCCATACGGGTGATGGAAGCCCTCAGGGAAAACCTGGACGTTATTTCTCTTACCGAACACCTGGAGTACCAACCGCACGGGGAAGATATCCCTCACCCAGACCGCAACAGGTCGTACGAACTGGCCCTGGAAGAGGCCCGGGATCACGATCTTTTGATCATCCACGGTTCTGAGATCACTCGGAGTGCCCCTATCGGCCACAGCAATGCCCTATTCATCACAGATGCCAACGCCCTTTTGGACAATGATGCAGAAGTACCCTTCAGGGAGGCAACAAAGCAAGGGGCCTTTGTCTTCTGGAACCACCCGGCATGGTATCGTCAAAGCCCAACAGGGAACCCTGTTCTCAGCGAATTTCAGCTAGATCGCATCAGGGCCAAGGAACTTCACGGCATAGAAGTCATCAACGAATATGATTACGCCGAAGAATCCCTTGCCCTGGCCCTTGATCAAAACCTGACCATCATGGGAACCTCAGACATTCACGGGCTGATCGACTGGCAATATCTTGAAAAGGGCAATCATCGCCCCATCACGCTGGTTTTCAGCCTTAACAGAACTGCGGAAAGTGTCAGGGAAGCCCTTTTTGCTGGTCGTACCGTGGCCGTTTATAATTCCCTTATGGTAGGCAGAAAGGAATACCTGGTTCCTCTCCTGAAGGCTTGTATCCAGGTTAAAAAGGCAGTCTATATGGAAAATACCAACATCCTTGAAGTAGAACTCGAAAACAGGTCGAGTAGTGACCTTCTCTTTGAAAACCAGATGGAATACACCTTTTACAGCAAGCCTGGCATCTTCGAGGTACCCGGGGGGAAGAGCATTACCCTCCAGATCAAGACCCTGGATAGGAAAGAGAAAGTCGACCTGAAACTCAAGGCCCTCGGAGCATACACTGCTCCCAAGACCCATCCTGTCATCCAATGGGAACTCAGCCCAAACTAACCTTTGTTATTTGCCCTCCACATAGTCCTGCAGATAGGAGTAGCGAGGGGTGAGTTGACCATCTTTTGTCATGCGGGCCCTTTCCAGGATACCTTCTTTGTCCCCGTTAAAGAAGGAAGGGATCACCTGTTCCACAAAGGTCTCCCCAAATCCCTCGCTGGCATCCCGTGGTAATTCAGCCGGCAGGTTGTCGACTGCCATGACGGCGATTGCTTCCGGATCTTGGTAATCCACCTCGGTCTCTTTTTCAGGATGGTACCCGTAAATAGGATCGGCGATGGTGGAGGCACGCAGGGTGGAGGCTACGGGGCCGTCGATATCGCAGCTGATGTCTGCCACAACGCTGATGTTAAAATCCTTTCGTTTAGCATCTTCCCGGGTAAACAGGAAAGGGGCTCCATCTCCGTAAAAGTGACCGGCGATATACAGATCAGAAACGGAGGCAAATCTCATGAAGTCCGATTCGTATTCCTCCGGGTTGTCAAAGAAATCCTGCATGGGCAGTTCCTTTCCATCCCTACGTTTGTTATAGTCGAGCACGTCGATCTGGCAATAGACGGGGATGTCAAAGTCTTTTTCGAGGAAATCGGTCACCCCGACCTCCTTGAGTTTCATCCCATCCAGGATCTCCTTTGACCCATTCCCTACACGTCCCTTGCCGGTCAGCAGGACCTTTATGGGAGGAAGGGCGACCTTCCGTAATTGGGCGATCAGGGCATTCCGATCCTTGAGGGTCTCTGCCTTTGGGATCTCAAAGGAACCGCTTTTCAGGCCATAGGCCCGGATCCCGTTGTAAGCACCTACGATTCCGGCATAACGGCCAAAAGCCACCAGTCTTATACCTTTAGCATTGGTGATCACCTCGTGGTCGTAAAGCTCGATATTCTTTTGGAGGATGGCCTGCAGCAATTTACGGTTATAAGGTTGTTTTTTGATGGTGTGGGAGAAGAAGAAATACTTTTTATCTGGTATCAGAGCTTCAAGGGGAACTTCCTTCACCCCGATCAGCACATCGCACTTCTCCACCGAATCGGAAACAGGGATCCCCTCCTGTTGATATTCTTCATCAGAAAACACCCTTATGGGGGAGGATTCAACTGTGATCCGCGATTCCGGGAAGGTTTTCAGGACTTTTTGGCAGGCGCTGGGAGAGAGCACCACCCGCTTATCCGGTGGGTTTTTGCGCTCCCTGATGATTCCAAAATGTATCATAGGAATTGGTATGGAATTTGCTCAAAATTACACGGAATTCAACCGGTGCGCAAACTTTTTGGTATCTTTGCAATCCTCCTGGAAACAGGACGTTCATAAACATATTGGGGCCGACTGGTTTTGACAGCAAGACCAATGGCGATGTAAGCATGTCGAGCGCTGGGATATAGCTCGTTAATCTCATATTTCAAACTTTTAATTGGCGATAATAATTACGCTCTTGCCGCTTAATCCGAATTATAGTAGGATTTAGCCTCGTCTCTACCAGGTAGAGAAGCGAG
>CBDTYM010000096.1:0-10834 GCA_965364605.1 uncultured Muriicola sp. | reverse complement strand
AAAGACGTCGCTCTTCGATTATATAACTTCAACGACAAAAGCATCACAACTTTGTGTTCTTTCACGGGTGGACAGGGGACGATCAATGTACCTTCATGGTCTCCCGACAGTCAAAAATTCTCATTTGTCTCTTATCAAGTAGAATCTGGAGGACAATAAAAAACGTATCGGAATGATCAAAAAGCTACTTTTCAGTTTCCTTCTTCTCACTATTTCCATGGGTTTGGCTCAGGATATCTCTTACCGTATCGATCATTATTCCATGGTGGTGAAAGACCTCGATAAAACTGGTGATTTTTATGTGAAAGTCTTGGGGCTACAGGATATCCCGCACCCGGACAGGGCGGAAGGATTCCGGTGGTTCACCATAGACGGAGTTTCCCAATTACATCTAATCAAAAAGGATTCCCTCCCCACGGGGAAATCAAAAAGTGAACACCTTTGCCTTTCGACCTCCAATCTGGATGGTCTTTTGGAATATTTCAAAGGTTCTAAGATTCCATACTGGGATTGGGCAGGAGAGACTAATAAGGTAACGGTAAGGTCCGATGGGGTTCGGCAGATCTATCTTCAGGATCCGGAAGGCAATTGGATTGAGGTGAATGATGCGGGTGGGTAACACACAATTTCCCTTAACATATCTATAAGACCCACGGAACCCTTCAAACCTTATTTTTGGATCAAAATTGACAGCCATGTCCAACTCCATACAAAAAATCATTCCCCTGGGATTTCCATGGGAAACACAGGACCCCTTTTTATTTTGCGTTTACCATCTGGATCATTATCCCAAAGGCAATGATGAAATGGGTCCGGCTACCTCCCTGGAGGGCAGGAATCTGGGAAATGATTTTGCACCCAATGCCCAGGGGTGGCGTATGTATCACGGCCATACAGTACCCGGCTTTCCGTATCATCCACACAGGGGTTTCGAAACCATTACCATCGTGAACAAGGGGTATTGCGACCACTCTGATTCCCTCGGGGCTGCGGGTCGCTTCGGGCAGGGAGATGTTCAATGGATGACCGCAGGACGCGGCGTACAACACTCGGAAATGTTCCCTCTGCTCCAAAAGGATAAAGATAATCCCCTGGAACTATTTCAGATCTGGTTAAACCTGCCTAAAGAGAAAAAAATGGTCGACCCCCATTTTAAGATGCTCTGGCACGAGGATATTCCCATGGTAAAGGAAGAAGGGGTTACCATGAGGATTATCGCAGGGAACTTCAACGATACGGTTGCTCCTGATCCGGCCCCGGATTCGTGGGCAGCCAAAGAGGAGAATTGCGTTGCCGTCTGGAACGTACACCTGGAGCCAGGTGCGAGTTTTAAGATTCCGGAAGTGCAGGGGGATATCAACCGGACCCTTTATTTTTATGAAGGGGACTCTTGCGTGATCGACAGTACACGGATCAGACCCAATCACGGTATCGTTTTGAACTCCGGGGCTGTTGAGGTCACTAACAACGGTCTGGAAAGCGGTCACTTTCTGCTCTTGCAAGGTAAACCTATCCAGGAGCCCGTGGCCAAATACGGTCCCTTCGTCATGAATACAGACAGGGAAATTCAGCAGGCCATGGATGAATACAGGCTGACTCAATTCGGAGGATGGCCCTGGCCCCATCCGGATCAGGTACACGAGAGGGAAAAAGGCCGTTTTGCCAAGTATCCTGACGGAACCCTCGTAGAAAAATAATCGATTTGGAAACGATTCGACTCCTCCTGGATTTCGGCCTATTCGTATTGATCTGGTTGGTACAGCTGATTGTGTATCCCGGTTTTCAATACTACTCCCATAAGGAACTTCAGTCCTGGCATCGCAGGTATACCCCCCGGATCTCTTTTATCGTAATTCCCCTCATGCTGGGCCAACTCATGCTTTACGGGACCTTGTTGCAACAACAGAAATCCCTGTACAGCGTGGGCGGCTTTTCCCTGGTACTCTTGGCATGGTTACTTACCTTTACTGTTTTTGTCCCCAGGCATAAGAAGATCACTGCAGGAGCGTTTTCTGAGAAAACATTGCTTGAGCTCGTCCATTTCAATTGGGGACGAACAATTGTTTGGTCCTTTATTTTCCTATGGAACTACAGCGTGAATTTCTGATCACCCGATATTGAAACCAGGTGCAAGCATACCGTCCGCTGCCTCCGGATGCCTTTTTAGATAGGCGGCGATAAAGGGACAAAGGGGAGCCATTTTGACATCCATGGCCCTGACATGGTCGAGCACCTTTTTGATCAATGCACTCCCGACTCCATTTCCTTCCAATGACTGAGGCACCTCGGTGTGGGTCAGGAACATAATACCTTGCTTGTTCTGTAGATATTCTACATAAGCGACGCCCTCCTGCAGGCGCAGTTCAAAACGATTCTGGTTACCGACAGTATTGGGTATAAGTTCGGCCTTCTTGAGTTCCTCTTTCATCAAACCCGCGTTATGTGCGCTCCAATAGCCTTTAATCGCATATCGATCGCCTCGTACCCCCGATCTATCTGTTCTATGTTGTGGATCGTGGATGTGCCTTTGGCAGATAGGGCGGCGATCAGGAGAGAAATCCCGGCACGTATATCCGGGGACACCATGACGGTAGCTTTGAGGGTCGATTTAAAATCGTGCCCGATCACGGTAGCCCGATGCGGATCGCAAAGGATGATCTTGGCTCCCATATCGATGAGTTTATCCACGAAGAACAAACGGCTCTCAAACATCTTCTGGTGGATGAGTACCTCCCCTTTTGCCTGCGTAGCCACAACTAGGATAATGCTGAGCAGGTCTGGTGTCAGTCCCGGCCATGGGGCATCAGCAATGGTCAGGATGGAACCGTCGATATAATTGTGGATCCGGTACCCCTCGGTGTGGGCAGGAATATAAATGTCATCCCCCTTTTTTTCAATAGTGATCCCGAGTTTACTGAATACGGTGGGTATCTGACCCAAATTCTCCCAACTGACCTCCTTGATGGTGAGCTCGCTTTTGGTCATAGCAGCCAGACCGATCCAGCTGCCTATCTCGATCATATCAGGCAGCATCGTATGAGTGGTACCCTTCAGGGCATCCACTCCTTCTATCGTGAGAAGGTTGGAACCAATACCACTGATCTTAGCCCCCATGCGATTGAGCATCTTGCACAACTGCTGTAGATAGGGTTCGCAGGCAGCATTGTAAATCGTAGTGGTTCCTTCCGCCAGGACAGAGGCCATAACAATATTGGCAGTACCTGTCACTGATGCTTCGTCAAGCAGCATATAGGTCCCGGTGAGCTTCTCCGCCTCCACTCCGTAGAAATGCTCTTCTTTATTGTATCGGAATTTTGCCCCGAGCTTGATAAAGCCTTCAAAGTGAGTATCGAGCCGGCGGCGGCCAATTTTGTCTCCGCCCGGTTTGGGGATATATCCTTTGCCAAATCGGGCGAGGAGCGGTCCAACAAGCATGATCGACCCCCTTAAGCCACGACCGTCTTTTTTGAACTGGTCCGACAACAAGTAATCCAGGTTTACGTCATCGGCCATAAAGGTGTAAGACCCCTTTCCCTTTTTCTGAATTTTCACGCCCAGGTCTTCCAGGAGGGATATAAGCTTATTGACGTCGAGGATATCCGGAATATTTTGGATGGTGACCTTATCAGGGGTCAGCAATACAGCACAAAGTATCTGCAGTGCCTCGTTCTTAGCCCCCTGGGGAGTGATATTACCGTGTAGTCTGTGTCCCCCTTCTATTGTAAATGTACCCATGAATTGCGAAGGGGTTAATAACGTTTCTTCCCTCTGTTACTGCGTTGTCCTTTCTTACCGGAACTGTTCGAACGGTTGCCTTTGGAAGGGCGTTGTTTCAGGAATTGCCCGCTTTCCGTCAGGTTTTCCCCATCGGAAGCCAGGTCGATCTGTCCGTCGCTCAACTCATACAAGTGCTGAAAGATAGCCTTGTCATCTACCGTATCCTTGTTCCAATTGAGGTAACATTTTTTCATGTGATTGGCAATGGCGTATTCCAGTCCGTCTCGCTTGTCGCCTTTTTCCCATTGTTTGGCCACATCGATCATCCTTTTGATGTTGTTCCCGTAAAATCGGTACTTCGGATGATTCTGGGGGTATTCCAAGGGCTCAGGGCGTGCCTGCAGCATTTCCTTGGAGGTGATAGGATAAGGAGAATCCACATCCAGTTTGAAGTCCGACATAATAAACAACTGGTCCCACAATTTGTGCTGGAAATCCGGTACGTCACGCAGGTGAGGTTGGAGGTTGCCCATCACGGAAATGATGGACTGGGCCACCCGGTTGCGTTCATCCCGGTCTTTGATGGAAACGGCATAATCTACCATTTTCTGGAAATGCCTGCCGTACTCAGGAATGATGAGTTGTGGGCGTTCTGTATTGTATTCTAAGTTTTCTACGGAATTCAATGTTATTTTCTTTAAGGTGATATACGTTATTCGGCGTGAAGATTAACGGGAGCAAATTACTAAAAATCCGGGAGACCTCCTATCTCAGAGGGAGATTACACCTTCTACCTCAGCCACTTTCTTATAATTACTGATCACCGCATCGGGATCGGCAAGGTTGACAGTCACGGAAAGGCTGGTGTATTTTCCCTTGCTGGATTTACGGGATTCGATGACGGCTCCGGTGTTGTCAAAGATTCGCTCGATGGTCTTGATCTTCTTTGGATCCGTAGGTACGATAAATTTATAGAGATAATCCGAAGGCCAGGAGGAAGTGTTCAGGAGTTCTTCTTTTAACCGCTTGTAAAATTCATCAGAACTGTCTTTCTTCATGCAGTTTCTTTTTGCAAATATAAAGGGATTCATCGTATTTCCCCTCCACCCAGGTATTGTTTACTTTTGTCTTAATTACCCATAGCCTATGCCTAAAAGAATTGTCATAACAGGCGGACCCGGAACAGGAAAGACCTCTGTGATACGTTTACTTGAGGAAATGGGATATTTCTGTTTTCACGAAGTGATCCGGGACCTTACCCTGGAGGCCAAACGAAATGGAAATCAGGCTGCTTTTGAATCGAACCCCCTTACCTTTGTAGACGACCCTTTGAAATTTAACGAGTTCCTTATCAATTCCCGTTTGGAGCACTTCAAAGCCGGAGAGGATTTATCACATAACATTGTTTTCTATGACCGGGGTTTGCCCGACGTCCTTGCATACATGAAGTATTTTGACCAGGAATATCCGGATCACTTCATCTCACATTGCCTGAACCACAAATACGATAAAGTGATACTCTTGCCTCCCTGGGAAGAAATTTACACCAGGGATGAAGAGCGATTGGAGAGCTTTGAACAGGCCATGGAGATCCACGAGGAATTGATAAGTATGTACGCATCATTCCATTATGAAACCCGTATGGTACCCACCGGAACTGTGCAAGAGAGGGCGGACTATATTGTAAACCACTTGATACCGCAAACTTGAAAACCTCGCCTGCGGACATATTGAAATCTTATTGGGGCCACGAATCTTTCAGGGGCTCTCAGGGTGATATCATCCGGGCTATACTGAATGGGGAGGATGTCCTTGCCTTGCTGCCAACCGGGGGAGGAAAATCAGTCTGTTACCAGGTGCCGGGACTGATGCTGGATGGAATTTGCATCGTGGTCTCTCCCCTGGTTGCCCTGATCAGGGACCAGGTTGCGGCCCTTAAAACGAAAGGCATCAAAGCAGTGGCCCTGACCGGCGGGATTTCCTTTGACGAAGCCAGCACCCTGCTCGACAATTGCCTATACGGGGGCTATAAGTTCCTCTATCTCTCTCCCGAAAGACTGCAACAGGCCTGGATACAGGAGAGGATCAGCGAGATGAATGTCAGCCTGATCGCCATAGACGAAGCTCATTGCATCTCCCAGTGGGGCATTGATTTCAGGCCGGCCTATTTGAAATGCGGAATTCTCCGAGAACTGCATCCTGATGTTTGTTGTATAGCCCTTACTGCAACCGCCACCAAACGAGTTGCCTCAGACATTACGGAAAACCTGGGAATGCAGGAGCCCAGGCTTTTTAAGGATTCTTTCGGCAGGAAAAACCTGATCTATTCGGTGATCAAAAAGGAAAACAAGTACCAGCAGGCGGTGCGACTATGCATGGGGCGGTCAGGTTCTGCCATCATTTATGTCAGGAGCAGGAGAAAGACCGTTGAACTCTCGCGCATGCTCCGTGATTCCGGAGTCAGTGCAGCGGCTTTTCACGGGGGGTTGACACGGAATGAAAAGGACGATCTCCTGAAGGCCTGGTTGAGGGATAAGACCAGGGTGATGGTAGCCACCAGTGCCTTTGGGATGGGCATAGACAAGGCAGATGTCAGCCTGGTCATCCATTACGAGTTACCTGGAAGTGTGGAGAGTTATTTTCAGGAGGCAGGAAGGGCAGGAAGAAATGGGGAACGGGCCAATGCAGTTCTGTTGGTGAATCCTTCAGACGAACAGCGGCTGATACAACAATTCATCTCTGTATTACCGGACGTTCCTTATTTAAAGGAACTTTACAGACGACTCAACAATTATTTCCAGATCGCCTACGGCACCCACGAAGAGGAGCCTTTCCCTTTTAATTTTAACCGGTTTTGCGACACCTATGACCTCAATCCATCCATGGTCTACAATGGGCTCCGACTGCTCGATCAAAATTCAGTGATTTCCCTGTCCCAGCAATTCTCCCAGAAAACGACAGTTTTCTTCCAGGCTTCAAAACCAGAGATCTTCCAGTATCTCGAGACTAATCCTTCGAAGGCCAGGATCCTCCAGACCCTTTTGAGGACATATGGTGGCGTTTTCGACTTTGAGACCAAAGTAAATCCCGGACTTATTGCCAAAAAGTCGGAGACAACAGAAACAGCGGTCATCGCTGTTCTTCAAAAGGCTGCTTCCCATGGTATTCTCGAATTCAGGAACGAAAAGCAGGACATGGAAATTACTTTTCTTCAGCCCAGGGAGGACGATCGGACGATCAATGCCTTTGCACATAAGGTAGCCGACCTCAACCAGGTGAAAGTGGACAATGTCCGTGCTGTACTCAATTACGTGGCCGATGAAAGCAGGTGCCGGTCCGTGCAGCTCCTCGCATATTTTGGTGAAAAATCAGTACAGGAATGCGGGGAGTGCGACGTTTGTACAAGTAAGAAAAATCTCTCCAGAGCTGACTTGCGTTCCCTGGATGAGGATATCCTTACCCTGATCCGCGGACGCTCGGCGACCTCCCAATACCTTGTGGATTACCTCGGCAGGGAAAAAGAGGTAGTTCTGAGCGAACTCCGATTCCTGCTGGAAGAAGGGAAGATCACACTGACCAACAACAACGAATACACTGCATTATCATGAGAGACCTTCGTATCGTTTTTATGGGCACGCCAGACTTCGCTGTAGCCACCCTAAAAGCCCTTGTTCAGCAACCATACCAGATTGTGGGGGTGATCACAGCACCCGACAGACCGGCGGGACGGGGACGAGCCGTAAGGCAATCTGCCGTGAAGGCTTATGCCTTGGAAGAGGGTCTGAAGATCTTACAGCCCACAAACCTGAAGAAAGAGGATTTCCTGGAAGAACTCCGGTCTCTCCGCGCAAATTTGCAGATAGTGGTAGCTTTTCGGATGTTGCCCAAAGCAGTTTGGGCCATGCCAGAGTTCGGTACCTTTAACCTCCACGCTTCCCTCCTGCCGGATTACCGCGGGGCTGCCCCCATCAACTGGGCGATCATCAATGGGGAAACCCGAACCGGGGTAACGACCTTCTTCATAGACGAGAAGATTGATACCGGGGCTATCATCCTACAGGAGAAATGCCCTATCAATAAGAAGGATACTGCGGGAAGCCTCCACGACCGACTTATGCAGCAGGGGGCAGAGTTGGTCCTGAAAACCGTGGAGCTCATCAGAAACGACGAAGTAAAGCCCCTCAAACAAAAAGAGTTGGAGGCGGTTCACGAAGCCCCAAAACTGACACGCGAAAATTGTGAAATCAACTGGTCATTGCCGGGTGAGGACATCTATAATCAGATTCGGGGATTAAGCCCCTACCCTACCGCCTGGACCACCTTGATGAACGGAGATGATTCGGTCTATATCAAGGTATACGGAGCCTCTTTTGTTACGGAGGAGCATTCGTTAGCAGCGGGACAAATCCTGCCTGGTAAAAAGATACGTGTGGCCGTAAATGGGGGATGGATAGACCTGGAAGAAATTCAATTATCCGGCAAACGTAAAATGACCTCCACGGAGGTGTTAAACGGAATGAAATTGGAAGCAGATGCACATGTTCGCTAAAGTCCCGTCTTTATTGGGCTCAAAGAAATCCATAAAAATTTGTGACTTTATCAACAAAGCGTTCAAGTTATCAACAAAAACCCCGATTTCCCTTTATTTTACTTGCGTTAACGGCAAATCCGTATAATTTTGTTTGAGCTTTAAAATGTTTAACAACAATTAATTTATTTAAATTATGAACAAAACAGAATTAATCGATGCCATGGCAGCTGACGCCGGTATCACAAAAGCAGCCGCTAAAAAAGCTTTGGAATCTTTCCTGGGGAACGTTGAAAAATCCCTGAAAAAAGGTAACCGAGTTTCTTTGGTTGGTTTCGGATCATGGTCAGTATCTCGAAGAAGTGCTAGAGAAGGAAGAAACCCTTCTACTGGAAAAACAATTCATATTAAAGCAAAAAACGTAGTTAAATTCAAGGCTGGTTCTGATTTGAGCAGCGCTGTTAACTAATTTTTGTTTTGTACAATATATTGAAGCACCTCCCTCGTGGAGGTGCTTTTTGTTTAAGCAATTTTTTGCAGTTCTGTAGTTTTATTCTATTTTAGAAAAAAGGTTCTTTCCAGATGACCAGTTTACAACCGACAAAAGGAAAGCTATTGATCGCAGAACCTTCACTGACGGGCGATGTTTCCTTCAACCGCTCAGTGGTTCTCATAGCCGAACACAACGAAGAAGGCTCCGTTGGATTCATCCTCAACAAACCTCTGGATTACGATATCAGTGAGCTGGTTACAGAAATCCTGGTCTCCTTTCCCGTTTTTAATGGAGGGCCCGTGGAGCAGGACAATCTTTACTTCATTCACAAGGTACCCCATCTGATCAACGACAGCATAGAGATCTCGGACGGTATTTTTTGGGGTGGGGATTTCGAGACGACCATCAGCCTGATCAACAAAGGAGTGATCACGTCCAAGGACATTCGGTTTTTCTTGGGCTATTCAGGATGGTCTTCTCTGCAACTCGACCAGGAACTGGTCTCCAAATCGTGGATTGTGGTCCAGAATCAATACGAGAGTCAGATCATTGAGAAATCGGCCAATTCCTTCTGGAAAGAAAAGATGATGGAATTGGGAGGTGACTATCTCCTCTGGTCCAACGCCCCGGAAAACCCTAGTCTTAACTGAGTCGGGCCAGGGCATTTAATTTACCCAGAATATTTTTTCCGATATCCGATTTAAATTCTGCCTTGCGATAGCGGGTGATAGAATGAATACCCCGTTCTGTACTCGTGATAAAGATTTCATCCACTTTTTGAAGCTCGAAAGGTGAAATAACCTTCTCTTCCAGGGTGAGGTCCGGTGATTTTTTGATCAATTCCATGACCTTCTTCCTCAGGACCCCATTCTGACAACCTTCGGACAACGGAGGGGTTTTTATAAGGTCGCCAGATACGAGAAACACATTGCCTTCCAGGCTTTCCACGACGTTCTTTTTGTCGTTGAGCAAAATGCAATCTGCATATTCATTTTCCCGGGCGTAGATACGGCCTATTTTTTTCAGGACATTGTCAACGGTCGGAAGGGTAGACAACATACCTGCCTGTACGTAGAAATCCTTGTAGAGATCCACCTCATATTGATCATTTTGGTGGAGGTAAAAAGGCGATTCCAGTTCTTTGGACTTGATTAAAAAAGAAACCTGTCGGTGGTCCTCTCCCGAGATCATTTCATGTTTAGGAAAAATATAGACAAAAACAAGTGCGGCTTTGTTTGTCAGTCCGGATTCCCTAAGGGTTTTGAGGATCTCCTCCTGAAGCAGTTCCATGGTGTAATCCATAGGGATCTCCATACGTAGGATCCGCATAGCAGCCATCAATCTCAGATAATGCTCCTCCCAGAAAAAGATCGTTCCATTTACGACCCTGAGGTTTTCAACCAGTCCGAAACCCTCCGCAAAAATCAGGTTCTCAGCATTCAGGTACATCGTGTCATCTGAATGCAGAACGCCGTCGAGATTGATCATAAAAAAAGCCTTGAAATTTCAAGGCCAAAGATACGGGTTCTGTCAATAATCTCTATTTGGAACCGAGGACCTGTTTTAGGTCTGCAACCTGATTTTCCCATAACATTTTGGCTTCGTCCAGTTCGTCCTCCTCCGCAAAATCCGTGATAAATAGAGATACATCACTGGTGATCTCATCGACGATGATGCGCATCTCGAAATAGGTGTCATCCTCAACGTGTTCCCAGGCAAAGCGGACGAATTCATCGCTCTTTCGCTTGAGAAGTTTTGCCTCTTCTTCTGATCCGTCCCAGATAAAATTGAAGCGTTCACCCCTGGAATTCACATTATCCGCAAACCATTCGGAAAGTCCTGACGGGGTTGCGAGATACTGAAAGAGCAACTGGGGAGAAGACTGAATGACAAATTCTAATTGAAACTTGATTTTATCGGACATTTGGGGGATTCTTTTCGGTGAGTAATATATAGATTTCTATATGATAAAAAAATAATCTTCAGGAAATATTTTTGGGACCCTAATTTTGAAGGAGCGAAAATTAAAAGTTATATTTGCAGCCGCTTAGTAAACCGAAGGCGAGGTAGCTCAGGTGGTTAGAGCGCAGGATTCA
>CBDTYM010000095.1:0-10867 GCA_965364605.1 uncultured Muriicola sp. | reverse complement strand
TTGAGAGGGCAGCGCACCAAGAACAACTCCAGGACCCGTAAAGGAAAGAGAAAAACAGTGGCCAACAAGAAGAAAGCTACTAAGTAATATTGCATCAGATGGCAAAGACAGGTACAAAATCAGGTACAAAAACAGCTGCTAAATCGGCTAAGAAGCGTAAGGTCATTGTAGAATCGACCGGCGAAGCCCATATCACTGCTTCGTTCAACAACATCATTATCTCCCTGACTAACAAAAAGGGAGACGTGATTTCATGGGCTTCTGCAGGAAAAATGGGTTTCAGGGGTTCTAAAAAGAACACTCCCTATGCAGCCCAGATAGCAGCCGAGGAATGCGCCAAGACCGCTCACGAGGCCGGCCTGAGAAAGGTAAAGGTTTACGTGAAAGGACCGGGTAACGGAAGGGAATCTGCAATCCGTTCTCTGCACAACTCCGGGATAGAGGTCACCGAGATCATAGATGTGACCCCTATGCCTCACAACGGCTGCAGGCCTCCCAAAAGAAGAAGAGTTTAAGTTTATATATCCTATTTAAATAATTTCTCACAAAAGTGTAGTTACGATTATCGAAGGATAAGCCTTAATTCATAATCACACTTTTAATTGTAAAGAAGATGGCAAGATACACAGGACCAAAATCAAAGATCGCACGTAAATTCGGAGAGGCGATCTTCGGCGATGACAAATCGTTCGAAAAAAAGAATTACCCACCAGGGCAACACGGGAACAATCGCAGGCGCGGAAAGAAATCCGAGTATGCGATCCAGTTGATGGAAAAGCAGAAAGCCAAGTATACCTATGGCATCCTCGAGCGGCAATTCCGCAACCTTTTTGCAAGGGCCAACCGCAGCAAGGGCGTAACCGGGGAAGTACTCCTGCAATTGTGTGAATCCCGTCTGGACAATGTCGTCTACAGGATGGGTATTGCTCCCTCCAGAAGAGGAGCCAGACAATTGGTATCTCACAGGCATATCACCGTTAACGGAGACGTGGTCAATATCCCCTCCTATTCTGTCAATCCCGGCGATGTGGTCGGGGTGAGGGAAAAATCCAAATCCCTTCAGACGATTCAGGACTCCCTCTCTGCCAATAGCAGCGTTTACGAGTGGATCACCTGGAACACAGAAAAGAAGGAGGGAACCTTTGTTTCGGTTCCTGAGAGGATTCAGATCCCTGAGAATATCAAAGAACAGTTAATCGTTGAGTTGTACTCTAAATAAACCACATACCTGACTATGGCATTATTTAATTTTCAGAAACCCGATAAAGTAATCATGATCGATTCCTCAGATTTCGAAGGGAAGTTCGAATTTCGCCCTTTGGAACCTGGTTATGGATTGACTGTCGGGAACGCACTCAGAAGAGTATTGCTTTCTTCTTTGGAAGGATTCGCCATTACCTCGGTGAGGATAGATAAGGTTGAACACGAATTTTCTGTGATCGAAGGGGTGGTTGAAGACGTGACCGAGATTATCCTCAACCTGAAACAGGTGAGGTTTAAGAGACAGATTGACGACGTGAATGAAGAGACCGTTTCTGTCTCCATCAGTGGTAAAGACCAGCTTACAGCAGGGGACTTCCAGAAATTCATCTCCGGATTCCAGGTGCTGAACCCAGACCTGGTGATCTGCAACATGGATGCGAAGGTGAGTATCAACATGGAACTCATCATCGAAAAGGGCAGGGGCTACGTACCTGCGGAAGAGAACAAGAAATCCAATGCCCCGATCGGGAGCATCGCCGTGGATTCCATTTTCACTCCTGTGAAGAATGTAAAATACAGCATCGAAAACTTTAGGGTTGAGCAAAAGACCGACTACGAAAAACTCGTTTTTGAGATCGTGACAGACGGTTCTATTCATCCAAAAGAGGCCCTTACAGAGGCAGCCAAGGTGTTGATCCACCACTTTATGTTGTTCTCCGATGAGCGCATCACCCTGGAGGCTGATGAGATTGCTCAGACCGAGACCTATGATGAAGAGTCCCTCCACATGAGGCAGTTGCTCAAAACCAAACTGGTCGATATGGACCTGTCTGTAAGGGCGTTGAATTGCCTGAAGGCAGCGGAAGTGGATACCCTGGGCGACCTGGTATCCTTCAACAAGAACGATCTGATGAAATTCAGGAATTTTGGAAAGAAATCTCTGACCGAGCTGGAAGAACTCGTGATCAACAAAGGTTTGAACTTCGGGATGGACCTTTCAAAATACAAATTAGATAAAGATTAATTTTCCCTTCCGATCTCAGATACCGTGAGGTATTGCAGAAACGGAAGAACATATAGTACACAACCATGAGACACGGTAAGAAAGTCAATCACTTGAGCAGGAAGACAGCGCACAGGTCGGCCATGCTGGCTAATATGGCCTGTTCCCTGATCGAGCACAAAAGGATCAATACCACAGTAGCCAAGGCCAAGGCGCTCAAGCAGTTTATCGAGCCCCTGATCACAAAGTCCAAGGCAGAGAACAATCAGTCCCTGGAAAAAGGTACCCACAACAGGCGTATCGTATTTAAAAACCTAAGGGACAAATACGCTGTATCTGAGTTGTTCAGCACGGTAGCTGAGAAAGTGGGGGATCGCCCGGGGGGATATACCCGAATCATCAAATTGGGTAACCGACTGGGAGATAATGCCGATATGGCCATGATCGAGCTGGTGGATTTCAATGAAATCTACAATGCAGGCAAGGCCAAGAAGAAGAAATCCACAAGAAGGAGTCGGGGATCAAAAAAATCTCAGGCAACAGAGGCTAGCGCAGAGTCAACACAGGATAAGGACGCCCCAAAAGCTGAAACTCCCAAGGCAGAAGAAAAAGCCGAAGCTGCACCTGCCGCTAAAGCTGAGGGTGGTGCTAAGGCAGAAAAGTCAGAGAAAAAGGCACCTGAGGCCAAAAAGAAAGCGGATGCAGAAGATACCAAATCTGATGATCCCAAAGCATAAGATGTTTACAACGTCTGGAAAATTGAAAAGGATAGGCCTAAAAGCTTATCCTTTTTTTATGTTTATTTGTTAAATCAAAAATTGAAGTTCAATGAAGTATCAAACCAGGAAGAAAGCGCTTATCATGCTGGCAGACGGCACTATTTTTTACGGGAAGTCCGTCGGGAATGCTGAAGGTACCGCCTTTGGGGAGGTGTGTTTCAACACCGGGATGACAGGGTACCAGGAGATCTTTACGGATCCGTCCTACTTCGGGCAGTTGATGGTGATGACCAATGCGCACATTGGCAATTACGGGGCCAAGCAGGAGGAGGTGGAATCTGAATCAGTTAAGATCGCCGGGCTGATCTGTAAGAATTTTAGTTACTCCTTTTCCCGTCAGGATGCCGATGAGAGTCTCCTGGACTTCCTGAACAGGAACAAGCTGCTAGCTATCTCTGATGTGGATACCCGCGCCCTGGTGAGTTATATCCGGGATCACGGAGCCATGAACGCGGTGATATCCACCCGGGTAGAGGAGATCGATGCTTTGAAGGCTGAACTAGCCAAAGTTCCCAGCATGGAAGGCCTGGAACTATCTTCTAAAGTTTCTACCAAAAAGCCCTACTATTACGGAAAGGAAGATGCTACCTACAAGATCGCAGCCCTCGATATCGGCATCAAGAAGAATATTTTGAGGAATCTGGCAGCGAGGGATGCCTATATCAAGGTCTTCCCGTATGACACTCCATTCTCGGAGCTCAAGGCCTGGAATCCGCATGGCTTCTTTATATCCAATGGACCTGGTGACCCGGAACCTTTAAAGCAGGTCATAGAGACTGCTAAAGAAATCATCAGGCAGGATAAACCCTTATTTGGGATCTGTCTCGGGCACCAGATCATCGCCCTTGCCAACGGGGTTTCTACCTACAAGATGTTCAACGGGCACAGGGGGATCAACCATCCGGTAATCAATCTCGGAACAGGCAAGGGAGAAATCACCTCCCAAAATCACGGATTCGCCATCAACAGGGAGGAGACTGAATCCCATCCTGATCTGGAGATTACCCATGTGCATCTCAATGACAACACCGTAGCCGGAATCCGGATGAAAAACAAGAATGTCTTTTCGGTACAGTACCACCCGGAGGCCAGTCCCGGACCACACGACGCCTCTTACCTCTTTGACCAGTTCTTCGAAATGATCGGAGCTCAGGCCGAAGTGAAGGCGACAGTCTGAAGTCAATGGCAAAAGACGACTTAAATCTCTGATAACCACTGGGTATCCGGAAGTCCTTTTGTATTTTTGAAATAATGAAATCAACCAGAAAAATCACGATAAAATGAGTATCATTCTAGATGTACACGCACGCCAGATCTTCGATTCCAGGGGTAACCCGACCGTAGAAGTGGATGTAGTTACCCAAAATGGGGTCATGGGAAGGGCCGCGGTGCCTTCAGGTGCTTCCACAGGGGAACACGAAGCCGTAGAGTTGAGAGACGGGGGAAAATCCTACATGGGAAAAGGGGTTGTGAAGGCCGTGGAAAATGTCAATACCCTGATAGCTGAAAAAGTGAGGGGAATGCTGGTTTTTGATCAGAACCTTATAGACCAGACCATGATCGACCTGGACGGTACGCCCAACAAATCGAAACTCGGGGCAAATGCCATCCTGGGGGTTTCCCTGGCCGTTGCCAAGGCCGCGGCAGAGGAAATGGGCATGTCCCTCTATCGTTATGTGGGAGGGGTGAGTGCGAATACGCTGCCCGTGCCTATGATGAATATTATCAACGGGGGTTCTCACTCAGATGCACCGATCGCCTTCCAGGAATTTATGGTCATGCCGGTAAAAGCGAAGAGTTTCACCCACGCCATTCAGATGGGGACGGAAATTTTCCACCACCTGAAAAAGGTCTTGCACGACCGCAACCTGAGTACGGCTGTTGGCGATGAAGGTGGCTTTGCTCCTACTCTGGAGGGTACAGAGGACGCGCTGGATACCATAGGCAAAGCTGTAAAGAACGCCGGGTATGCTTTCGGAGATGAGGTGATGATTGCCCTGGACTGTGCAGCTGCGGAATTCTATGTGAACGGTAAGTATGACTATACCAAGTTCGAAGGAGACAAGGGGGCCGTGCGCTCCTCGGAAGAACAGGCCAAATACCTGGCTTCCCTCTGTGAAAAATACCCCATCATTTCCATAGAGGATGGTATGGATGAGAACGACTGGAAAGGATGGAAGATTCTGTCTGACCTTATCGGGGATAAGGTACAGTTGGTGGGGGACGACCTATTTGTGACCAACGTGACCCGGTTGTCAAGAGGTATTTCCGAAGGGATCGCGAACTCTATACTGATCAAGGTAAACCAAATAGGAACCCTGACGGAAACTATCGCTGCTGTGAACATGGCTAAGAACGCCGGCTATACCAGTGTGATGTCTCACAGATCGGGGGAGACCGAAGACAACACCATAGCCGACCTCGCAGTGGCCCTCAACACGGGTCAGATCAAAACAGGATCGGCGTCCCGATCAGACCGGATGGCGAAATACAACCAGTTGCTCCGCATAGAGGAGGAATTAGGCAAGGTCGCCTATTATCCAGGCCTTGATGCCTTCAAAGTGGGCCATTGATCTTATATCCTCTTAAGGGAAGCCTTTCAGAAACCTGGAAGGCTTTTTTTATTCCTGTCGCTCTACGGGATATGGGGGTGTTCTTTTATCTGAAGGCCTAAAATTCCCTTAAATCTGCATATAAAGCCACTGTCATTAATTGTTAAGAAGGCCCCTTTTTCCTATCTTTAACACTCTGTCTAAACAATACCAAAATCATCTCCATGAAAGATAAAGCAATACTCGAATACGACGGTAAAAAATTCGAATTCCCCGTAGTGGAAGGGACTGAAAAGGAACTGGCCATCGACATTAAAAAACTGAGGTCGTCTACGGGAATGATCACCCTGGATCCGGGGTATAAGAACACCGGCTCCTGTGAAAGTGCTATCACGTATCTGGACGGAGAAAAGGGAATCCTGAGGTACAGGGGATACAACATTGAGGAACTGGCAGAAAAAGCCGATTTCCTCGAAGTTTCCTATTTGCTCATCTTCGGGGAGTTACCTGACAAAAAGCAATTACATCAGTTTCACGAGGATATCAAGCACGAATCCCACGTGGATGAAGAGATGAAAAAGATCCTGGATGCCTTTCCGAAGTCGGCCCATCCCATGGGGGTCCTCTCTTCCCTGACCAGTGCACTGATCGCATTTAACCCATCCTCAGTAAATATTACCTCCGAGCGGGATATGTATCACGCCATCATAAGGATTATGGCCAAGTTTCCCGTGCTGGTGGCTTGGACGATGAGAAAGCAAAAGGGACTGCCCCTGGATTACGGGGACGACTCCCTGGGTTATGTGGAAAATCTCCACAAAATGATGTTCAAAAGGCCCAACAAGGAATATGTCAAGAACAAGATCGTTATCGATGCCCTGGATCAACTGCTCATCCTGCATGCGGATCACGAACAAAACTGTTCCACCTCCACAGTGAGGATCACAGGCTCTTCTCACGCAGGACTCTTTGTTTCCCTCTCGGCCGGTATTTCGGCTCTTTGGGGACCGTTGCACGGAGGAGCCAACCAAGCAGTCCTGGAGATGCTTGAAGCCATCGCAGCAGACGGAGGCGACACCCAGAAATACATGAACAAGGCCAAGGACAAAGACGATCCTTTCAGACTCATGGGCTTTGGGCACAGGGTGTATAAGAATTTCGATCCGCGAGCCAAGATCATCAAGAGGGCAGCAGATGAGGTACTGGGAGACCTGGGGATTGAAGACCCCATCCTTTCAATTGCCAAAGGCCTGGAAAAGGTCGCCCTGGAAGACCCTTATTTTGTAGACAGGAAGCTATATCCCAACGTAGACTTCTATTCCGGAATCATCTACAGGGCCCTGGGTATCCCTACGGAGATGTTCACCGTCATGTTCGCCATGGGAAGGCTGCCCGGATGGATCGCGCAGTGGCGTGAAATGCGACTGAGAGGTGAGCCCATAGGCAGACCAAGACAAGTTTACATAGGTGAAAATCAGCGCCCCTTCGTCCCATTGAAGAAGCGATAGTCCGTACGCAGCATGCTTAAACTCAATGTTAGGGATGAGACCTCTCCCCTGAAGGCCGTGGTTTTGGGAACGGCCAAAAGTTCCGGGCCCGTTCCCAGGCCGGAAGAGGCCTATGATCCCAAGTCTCTGGAACACATAAAGGCGGGAACCTATCCCAAAGAAGAGGACATGATCCAAGAAATGGAGGCCTTTAAAACGGTGTTGGAGAAACACGGCGTAAGGGTCTTCAGGCCTGAGATCCTGGAGAACTGCAACCAGATCTTTTCCCGTGATATCGCCTTTGTGATCGAGGACAAACTTATCAAAGCCAATATCCTGCCCGATCGGGAAAAAGAGTTTGATGCCATCATCCATGTTCTGGACGTGATCGATCCCGACAAGATCCTGGTCCCTCCCGCGGCTGTACATATTGAGGGAGGGGATGTTATGCCCTGGAAAGAGTACATATTTGTCGGTACTTATCGCGGTAAGGATTACTCGGATTACATTACCGCCAGGACGAATCAGGCGGCGGTGGAATACCTCGCTGAGCAGTTCCCCCACAAAAAAATCAAGTCCTTCGATCTGAGGAAATCCAATACCGACCCAAGACAGAATGCACTCCACCTCGATTGCTGTTTTCAGCCTGTCGGCAAGGACAAGGCCATCCTCCATAAGAACGGCTTCCTTGTGGAAGAGGAGTTCCAATGGCTGAGGGATTACTTTGGGCCGGAGAACGTGTTTGAGATCAGCAGTGAGGAGATGTACCAGATGTTCAGCAATGTGTTTTCCATCTCACCTGAGGTCATCGTCTCGGAGCGCTCCTTTACCCGCCTCAATACCTGGCTTCGCGATCAGGGCTTTACGTTAGAGGAAGTGCCTTACGCTGAGATCGGCAAACAGGAAGGGCTTTTGAGGTGTAGTACGATGCCGCTGGTCAGAGAATAATTCAATCTGCAAACAGTGCCTGCAGCAGGTTCATTTGCAAATCCTCATTCTGCTTTCGGATCGGTGACTCCATCATCGTGTTGAAGTTAGTTGCCAAAAAGAGAATAGTATCCATTTCAGGCAGGTACAACAGTACACAGCCGGCACCTATACCCCCACCCGAATGGCCTATAGCATAGGTAACATCCAAATCGTAATAAGTCAATCCCAGACCATACCGGGGAGCCCCTGTGGAATCTGTGACCCACTCTTGCATCAATGCCAGGGTTTCAGGCTTGAGGAGATTTCCGCCGGCCAGGCCCTT
This sequence comes from uncultured Muriicola sp., assembly GCA_965364605.1. GTDB lineage: Bacteria > Bacteroidota > Bacteroidia > Flavobacteriales > Flavobacteriaceae > Muriicola. The sequence continues at coordinate 2,591 of CBDTYM010000095.1, read as the reverse complement.
AAAAAAATCTACAGCGTCTCGGGTGGTAGCTACCATTCCGTCGTCTCCCTTCATGGAGGCCACATTGGCTTTCTGCATCCCGGAAATATTCGCCGGCCGGCCCTCCATCAGAACATCCCAGTAGGCATCGGCAATTCCGTTGATGCCCAGGTAGTTTTCCGGGTTGAGTATGAACGTATGTTGTAACCCCAGTGGTTCCAGGATCTCCTTCCTTATAAATGCCTGGTGGTCCCCGGTAATTTTATCGGCTATAACAGAGAGTAGCTCGTAATTCGTATTTCGGTAGGCATACTCACTGCCAGGCTCTGATTCCATGGGATAGCCCTCGAGGTAAGACAACATCTCCTCCGGGTTCAGGACCGTTAGCGGGTCTTGAATAATCCGTGAGACCAGACGAGGCTCGGTGCTGTATTCAGGAAGGCCTGAAGTGTGGTTAAGCAGCATTTGCACGGTTACACGTTCGATCCCCTCCATACCCTTCATCCAAGGGTAATCAAGATAGCGTGTCACAGGGTCGTTCAGAGCGATCCTGCCGCCTTCATATAACCGGAGGATGGCTACTGCCATATAGGTCTTGCTCACGCTCTGCAGGTAGAAAAGGTTTTCGTCCTTCAACGGTGTACCCGTTTCCAGGTTTGAGATTCCTTCGGTGTGAGACCAGTAACCTATGGACGGGGAATAAACAGTCAGTGCTAGTCCCGGTATTCCCTGACCGATGTGATGTTTCATCACTTCGGTTATCCGCTCGCGCTTAACTTGTGGTATAGATGACTCTTGGGCGGTCAGGGCCAGGGTGGCCAATCCAGAAATAAATATGAAAATAGTTTTCATAACATAGTTATTTGGTTCAAGACAAAGGTGCGGTATCTTTCGGATTAGTGAGAGGAATAGGGCCGGGAAATTCCGTGAAGTGTATCAGGTTCCTCCCTGAAATGCACTGCTGGCAGTTCATCTGGGCTGAACTGCCTTCTGGAACCAGGCCTTGAATGAAGGGGCTGTGAGCCGACTGATCACTGGCTTTTCCATAAGACGCAGATCTCGATTGAGTTCTAGTTGCAATTTACCGTTGGTCTCACGACTGTACCCTGAAATGACTTCACGGTTCAGGATGTACTGGCGGTTGACCCTGAAAAAAGCCTCGGTCGGAAGGATTGTTTCGATCTTGTTCAGTGGGAGGTCAAGAGCATAGCGCCTCCCTTCGAGGGTGGTCAGGTAGATTTGCCCTTCTTCTGCATGAAAGACACCGATCGAAGTGAAAGGTAGGGTGCGGACCTGTCGCCCCTGCTTTACCTGGTACCCTGCCTGCCGGAGCCTTTGGTCTTTTTCACGTAATTGGTGAGCTCGTTGCCATTGATCAAAAAAATAGAGTCCCGTATAGATGCCATTAATCACCAGAATCCAGATGAAGAATATAAAGAGATTATAGGTATAGAAACTTTGAGGTAGTGGTTTATCCCAGTATAGTGCGTTTACACCTTCTGTCGCCACGATGGTAAAGGTCAGAACGGCCAGGTTGGTGAGGCCGATCTGTACCGCGATCCGTCGTACAAAGCCATTTTCGTATGGCATAGTGCGATCCAGCCAGATCACGATTTTCCGGATTATCCACCAGGAAATATAGCCTGAAACCGTATCGATGGAATACGTGGCCGCGGTGTACCAATCCCAACGGATATGTCCGTAAGTCAGATGGTAATTGATAGTGTTGATAACCGGGATCAGGAGGGCTCCCAGGAGGATGTCGTTGTATTTGCCCAGATACCTTCCCCACATGCCTAAAAGCTTTGTATATAAAGATAGGAAACCGCACTTCATGTTACAAAATGACTGCGGAAATGACTAATTTTAACCCAATATTATTCCCTTCTTATGCAGATCACCAACACAATCCTTATGGTCAGGCCTGTGCGTTTCCGGATGAACGAGGAAACTGCCGTCAACAACTATTTTCAGGAGGATCTGGATATCAAGAACCAGACGATTAACCTAAGGGCCCAGGAGGAGTTTGACAATTTTGTCTCCGCTCTGAGGGATAAGGGGGTTGAGGTAATCGTTGTGGACGACATTTACGAAAGAGATACCCCGGATTCTATCTTTCCCAACAACTGGATCTCCTTTCACGCCAATGGGTCCGTGGGGCTTTATCCCATGTTTGCCGAGAACAGGCGGCGGGAAAGACGAGAAGATATACTCGATATCCTGGAAGAACAAGGTTTTGAGATCCGTACAGTCATTGACTACTCTTCGGCTGAGGCGGACGATCTGTTCCTGGAAGGGACAGGGAGTATTATCATGGATCGGGAGCACCAGAAAGCCTATTGTGCTCTTTCTCCAAGGGCGGATGAGGAACTCTTTATCGAATTTTGTGAGGATATGGAATGTACCCCTGTGATTTTCACGGCCTATCAGTCGGTAGACGGACAGCGCATGCCCATCTATCACACCAATGTCATGATGTGTATTGCGGAACAGTTTGCGGTGATCTGCCTCGATTCCATAGATGACAAAAAGGAGCGGAAGAATGTGGTAGACCACCTGAAGAAAGACGGCAAAGAGATCATTGCGATCAGCGAGGTGCAGGTACAGCATTT
>CBDTYM010000094.1:0-10876 GCA_965364605.1 uncultured Muriicola sp. | reverse complement strand
GAGGGACCATCGTGCCCAAGGACGGGTGGTCCAGGGCTGCAACCGCCATCTGCCACTCCGCCGTGGAAGAACACCCCAGCAAACCGATCTTTCCATTAGACCAGGGCTGCTCGCTCATCCAGCTAAATGCATCGTACCCATCGGTGAGGGGTACACCGAGGATGTCCCACTCCCCTTCCGAATAATATCTCCCGCGTTCGTTTTGCACCACGTAGGCATATCCTTTTTTTACAGCTTCCAGCGCGCGCGCTGCAGTCCTGGTGCGCTGTTCTCCATCCCCCCATGAATTGAAGTTATACGGGGTTCTTGAAAAGATGATGGGGACTTTTTTATCTCCTTTAGGCCTGTAAATATCCGTGGCCAATCGGATTCCATCCCTCATAGGCATCATGACCTTCTGGTCTACAACGGCAATCTCCTCCAGCTCTTCAAATACGGATTTCTGGGCTAATACGTTCGGTAAAAACGAAGTAAATAATAGGAAGAGCAGGGTAAAGCGAAGTGTTTTGATCATTGTGTTACTCGATTAGTGGTTCTTATAAAAATAGGAAATTCCGGTCATTAAATTCCATGAACGTACCCTGTAATGAGCAAGCTGACTCAGGGATTGAACCAATACGTCAGTTTTAAGGTCAGGTTCCAGGTACTCCCGCTGAAAGGACTGAGGCGTTCATTCGAAGTGAAGACAAGGAAGAGGTCCGATGCCGGTAAATACCGCCACTGAAATCTCGAATTCAGATTAAAATTCCGGCTTTGTTCATTGTACTGAAACAGGGTGGCAAAGAAAATGGTGTTGCTAAGGGTGATGTCTACCTTAGATCCTATCAACCAGAACGCTGTGGTGTTCCATGGTGCAGGCAACCTGAAGTTATTATAGCTCATGGTTGTCCCCAAACTGACATAGGGCTGGAATCTATAGCCAATTTCACTTCCAAAATAAAAACGAGTGCCATCTGCGTAATACCCCCCAATACTACTGTCAAGAAGGTATGTAAATAGCGCCTGAGGTTTCGATTCGTACTGCAATCTGAACGTGTTCCAGGTATTTTTTACACCGGCATCCAGGGTGCCACGCCCCGTCCGTGTTGGATCGAAAGGTTCCAATAATTCCACGTACTCCTGTACCCAGGACGCTTCCAGCCTACTCCTGTTTGTGTAATTCAGGGCATACGCAAGGGCATTCTGGTAGTCTGTGCTACTGAAGCGCGTATTGAAAAAATGGCTGGTACTCAAGATGGGTCCGTGACTCACGATCCTTCCCTTTTTGGGAAAAAACAGGTATCCCAAAAATCCATTCAGGCGTATATAGCTGTCCCTGGGAACAAAACCGACCTCGGCCGAGTAGGAATCCCCGACGTATTCTTCCTGTATCCCCCAAGACCATTGACGGTTGGTATAGGAAATATTCGCGGCCTGGGCGATACCCCGCCCCTCATCATCAGGTGCAAAGGATTTTAAGAGGAAGGCTTTGCCGCTCCAGAGGTTGTCCGCAGATCCAAGGTTGTATTCCACTCCCAGGTTTCGGTTGAATTCCGGATATAGGATTCTGAGGGAATCAGCTTCATCGGGGTAGTTGAAGGATTGCTTGTTCACGAACATCAGTCCGATATTCGACCTGCTGAACACCTTTCTTTGAAGGGAAACAACACCGAAATTCTGCACGGGCTGTCCCGTTTCCTCAACAGCTGCTGTCTGAATATCCATTAAGCCCAGACGCCAGTTCTCGTCCAGATTGCCACTCACCCTGGCTCCCGCATCAATGGGAACACCAAGGCCGATCCTTCGTGAGAAGAAAGGTCGGATAGTGGCGTATCCGAAACTGGCGAACAGGTCCGCATTTTCCAGGAAGAACTGCCTCCGTTCCGGAAAAAAGAGCTCGAAACGGTCCAGGTTTGTCACCTGACGATCTACTTCCACCTGGGAAAAATCCGGATTTACCGTGAGGTCCAGATTGAGCGAAGGCGTTAGGCTCAACTTCACATCACCTCCCACCTTGACATCAGACACCGTTCCCCCATCCTCATCCCTGTTGATCTCTCACAGAAGATAGGGGATAAATGAACTGTTGAAACGGGGTGCAGGAGGCGGGGCGTCCCAGACAAGAGTTCCCGAAAGAGCAAGGGATGAAGTAGGAAATTGACGCGGGATGGGTGTCCAGCTCGACTTCTCACTGGTTTTCAGGTCGAGCCTGCTAAAGTTGATTCCCCACTCCTTGACACCTTTTTCATATCGTATGGATTTAAAAGGGAGTGCCATCTCAAAAATCCATTTTTCTTCGTCCCTGGTGACCGCTGAGATCCATTTACTGTCCCAGCTAAGATCTACCGCACTGCCCCCATACATAGTACCATCCCATTGTGCCCCGGCAGCATTTGAACCGAAGGTAAAACCAGTGGTCTGATTGTTAAACGGATCGAGGAAGAGCAGGAAGTTATCGTTTTTACCGAAGGCGAAATCACGCCTGAGGGATTCGACAAAATTAGGTCCCCGGGTATTGTTGTAGAAAATGGCAAGCAGATAGATCTGGTCATCGTCATAGGCCATTCTGATCTCAGATTTTTGTGTTGCCGGACCTTCATCCATAGGTAAGACCATAAAAAAATCTTTGGCCACATCGGTAAAGCTCCAGGCTTCCTCATCAGCGAGCCCGTCAATACGTATTTCTCCTTTTACCCTTTCAATATGGATCCTGAAATCGGCATTTTTCCTCTGAGAGAGGCAGGGTAATGCCATCAGGGATAACGTAAAAAAGACACAAAGCCTCAGTTTCATGGGAGGTTGTCTGAAAGAAAGGAATCCTCCTTCCCGTAACCCTTAAAGGTACGGTATTCTGTGGAATGAAGGCAAAGAAAAAGCCCCCATCTGAGGGGGCTTTAAACGAATGGTTTAGAACTCGAACTACTCGAGTTCCCTTAGAATATTCTCAGCTGAATTTGTGATATGTTTATAACAACCATATCCCCAACGGGCAAAGAAAAAGAGGAAAACGGCCATCAGGGGTAGGTATACGTACCAGGCCGAAGTCTCCAAGAACAAGTCTTTTCCATTACTGATCTTACTGGCAACAGGCAAAATAGTGAGCATAAGGACAAAGCTGAGATAGATACCCAGTCGTTGCAGGAACAGCAGACGGTCTTTGGCCCTGGAAAATCTGACCAGCGTCTCTGTAATGGTACTGTCGCTGATCGCTATGGTTTGCACCCTGTTCAATGCCCTTAGTGTAAGAATGGGCAACAGGAAGAGCACCACTACAGTGATCACCCCACAGAGCTGGAGATACCAGGTATCCAGTGATGAAAATTGAGTTAACAGATAGATCCCTGCAATAAAGCAGATGATCCCTCCTATGGTTTCGTAAATGGAGATTTTTTGAAATTTGCTTGCATATTTCTGCCGTGTCATTTCCATGATCAAGGTTTTTGTGAGTTTGTTTTGCTTTTTCAGTTCACGGTCCATATCAGACCAAAGCGATTCCAATTCTTTGATTTCCATATCCCTATTTATTTACCATTCTTGATCTGAGTTTTTCCTTTATCCTTGAGATCCTGGTACCTACGTTGGTCTTGGTAAGGCCAGTGATCTCGGAGATCTCTTCATACGTATTTCCTTCCAGAAGCAAGAGGATGATCCCCTTCTCCAACACATTCAAATTCTGGATCTCCCTGTGAAGCTGCTTTAGCCGTTCTTGCATTACTTCCGAAGAGCCATCTTCCAACACTTGTGGTATCTTTTCAACAGAAACCTCTTTTTTGCGTTTGTTTTTTTTATTCAGGTGTGCGATTGCCGTGTTCAGGGCCACACGGTACATCCACGTACTGATCTTGGACTGCCCCCGAAAGGAATCAAAGGATTTCCAGAGTTGGTAGACGATCTCCTGATAGAGGTCCCCCTGATCCTGTTTTTGATTCGTGTAGAGGGCCGATACTTTAAATATCAATCCTTGATGCTCTCTGATCAACATGGTGAATTCTTCCTCTTTTGGCATACCCGCTCTAGCTGGTTTATTAGGTTAGTGTGGAATATTTCAAAAAGATCACACTTGTTGATGAATTAATTTTAAAAAGGGTATTTGGAAGCAGGAGAATATCCTTTAAGCCCGTATCAGTCAGCGGGAAAAAGCGATCTATCCAAAGAAGGGAGAAGTTTTATCGCATTCTTGTAATAGACCTTTTTCAAAACCTCGTCGGGCAGGTCGAGACCGTACATGGCCCAAAATGCGTGGTATTTCTTGTAATACGGAAAATATTCATCATCTGTTTCCAGGACGCGGAAGTAGGTCGGGAATTCACTCGGTTGCCAGCTGTCTTTCCCGAAAAGGATGCGATCCTGGTACTTCACAAAAAATGCTCGTGCGTTTCGGGGCTGCCTTCCCAGTTCTGCGATGATGGCACCAATGCCCACGTACATGTTGGGCATTTCATCCAGGAGTTCGGAAAGCCTGCCCAGGTTATTTGCAAACCAACCCATATGGGCATTGATGAATTTAGTATTCGGGTGCTTTGCAAACATTCTGTGTTGTTCTGATATGATCTGCTCCCAGGGAGCAGGGTCATTATCGCTTCTCTTCCTGTTGGGACGTGTCTTGAGTTCAAGCCAGCGTTCGTTGTTCTCGTCCATAGGATCCCAGAAAGAGCTGGGGTCAGCGGAATGTATTAAGACGGGGATTTGGAGCTCCCCGCATTTCTCCCAGATAGGATCCAGCCTGGCATCGTCTACGGCGATACGCTCTCCGCGAATATCCCTGTTTCTGAGACCCAGGCTTTTGTATACCTTAAGGCCCCTGGCCCCATTGGCAACATCTGCCTCCAGTTGCCTCACGGCATTCTCGGCCCATCCGGGCTCCCCTACTCCATCGAAATCCACATTGGCAAAAACCACAAAGCGATTGGGATAATGTTCCCGAATATTGGCGACCATCCTTTTCAGGTTATCCCCTGATCCCCCGCTGAGATTGACCATCACTGCCATGTTCATCGCATTCATCGGCCTGACCAGGTCTGAGAGATCCTGGTCGGCCATCCTGAATTGATGACTGTGAATGTCGACAAAGGGAAACCTGGCCTGTGTGACCTTTTCTCCGGGGACCACCAGGGTGGAAACAGGGTCGTACTCCTCAAATCCCATCTCCATCCGGTCGGTATCCTGTGAAAAGGCAGTGGAGAAGAGAACTAAAGACAAAATGAACAATGACTGCTTCATGTTTTATGAATTTAAAGGGTTCTGCCTGAGTTTGTGATAATCCTCGGGTGTATCGAGGTCTGTCGTTCGTCGGCCTCCCTCAAGGCTGAAGACCGAATTTGGGTGGGTGGCGATCAGGCCACCTGCTCCTTTCTCCCCCTCGAGTTCCGAGAGGGCCGTAAAATACTTTCTGAGGAATATAGCCGGTGGTCCCTTCTTTCTTCCATAATGGGTACAGATAATCTCCCCATCGCCTGCCTTACAGTGGTCAATGAGTTGATTGAGGAAATTGGTGTCCACAAATGGCTGGTCAGCGAGCATAATCAAAACGGCATCCACAGGTTGAGATCCCCTTAGCAAATAGGTCATTCCAGTGCTAATGGAGGAACCCATACCATCTTCCCACCGGTCATTGAGCACTATTTCTAAATGGCGATCTCCCAGTGCTGATCTGACTGCCTCAGCATTTGCTCCAAGTACTGCAATGCATCGGTCTGCATCAGAAGACAGGACTAAGTCTGCTGCATGTTCAATAAGGGTCCCATTGCGCCAGGGCAGCAATTGTTTTGGTTTTCCCATGCGAGATGAGGCACCTGCAGCCAGGAGGAGAGTCGCGATCTTCATGCGGAGGGACTGTGAACGGAGCCTTTTTTGTCCTTTAATTTTACCGGTATTCGACCCCGGTGGACCGAAAGGATCTCCCCTAAAATCGAGATGGCGATCTCCTGGGGGGTTACTGCCCCAATGTCAATGCCTGCCGGACCATGTATCTTGTCCAAAAAGCTGATATCGGTATCCGGACAGTGTTCGAGAAGGTCGTTCAATAACTCCTCCCGTCTTTTTACGGGGCCCAGGATACCCGTGTAAAACTGTTCCCCATTTTGTAAACGCATCAGGAACTGCAAGTCTTTGGAATAATTGTGATTCATCAGGACAACTGCGGTTTCTTCATCCGTATCCTTCGATGGAAAGGATTCCGGCGTCACTGCCAGAAGACCGGTAGCTCCAGGGAAATTCCCTTTTTCCTTTTCTTCACGTGGATTGACCACAACAAAGACTTCCATACCCAGCCTGGCGGCCAAGGTGGTGAGGATAACTGCATCGTGTTCCGCACCAATGACATAAAGCCTGATGGCTGGAGGCAATGTCTGTCTGAACGTATCTAATGAATCATCCGGAGCGTTATCCGGGTGAAAGGAGAATACCTCATTCCCTATCTGTAGTTTACTTCCAAATCCCTTACTCTCTTCCTCCTGTTTTGCAAAAGTGGAGGTCAGTTCCACAGGTTCCCGATCCAGAAGATTCCTTTGGAACGCATTGATCAGGGCTATGGAAGGGGAGAACGGTTCCAAAAGGATATAAAGTATTCCTTCACATCCAAGCCTGTAGCGCCCGTCGTAGACCATGATCCTTGGCAAGCCGCTGTTGAATACACTTTGGGCCTGCCTGCTGATTTCCTTTTCCACACAACCCCCACTCACAGCTCCTTCCATGGTCCCATTCTCAAGCACCAGCATCCTAACCCCGGGTTTACGGTAAGAAGAGCCATCCAGGGCTACTACGGTAGCCATAACGGAACGAAGGCCGGCCTTTTTGGCGGATTCGTAAACCTCTATGATGTTCTTTAACTCGTGTGTCATATATCCCAGTTCCGTTATGTAGGGACGAAGGGAATCTCCGAACCCGCCTCAATGAGACCCCTGCCAGCATCAAATTGAACGAAACCCGTGATGTCTGACAGGTGAGCGAGATCTCCGGAACCTGTGCTCTCGATCACAGAAGCCCAGAGACAATTGTCCTTGATAAAAAGGACCGCTCCCTTAAAAATAGTAAGATCGGTGTGATTTTCCTGTGTTTCCTCAATTTTTACGTAAATCCTCTCTCTTCTGAACCCTGAAATGTTCCTAAACCAGGGTGTAAAATACAGGTGAAAATTGAGAAAAGTAGACACTGGATTGCCCGGAAAGGAAAACACCAGCGTTTCTCTCTGGTGAGATCGGCCGAAGAAAAAAGGCTTCCCCGGCCGCTGGGCAACCCGGTGAAATATCTTTTCCACTCCCAGTTCCCCAAAAACCTGAGGAAGATAGTCGAATTTTCCCCTGGATACCCCTCCGCTCAGGATTAGTACATCCATTTCATCCAGAAGAAAGGCCAGCTTTTGGCGCATAAGGTCTATATCATCTGCAATGTGCAGGCGCATCGGCTTGATACCTGCCTCCTCCAGAGCTGCGGACAGGCTGATGGTATTAGACCTCCTGATCTGGTGTGCTTTTGGGACCTGATCGATCTCAACAAGTTCATTTCCTGTTGAGATCACGGCAATTTTAGGCATTCTCAAGACGCGTACCTTCTTCTTACCGACAGTAGCCAGCACCCCCATTTCCGCAGGGGTGATCCTTTGGCCTTTCTTAAGGACCACATCCCCTTTTTGGCGATCACTTGCCTTGAGATGTATATTCTGACCCTTTTCAGGAATTTTTTTCAGTGAGGCGATATCCTCTTCAATCACCAGGTCTTCATACATGACCACGGTATCGGTCTCATAAGGGACCACAGCGCCGGTCATGATCTCGATACAGGCTTCGGCATCGACAAAGGGGATGGTTGGCTGGCCGGCAGGCAGAACTCCTTTGATCTCGAAGGCCAGTCGACCGTTCTCAACAGCTTCATACGCAATCGCAATGCCGTCTTTGGTGGCACGGTTAAAAGGGGGAAAGTCCCTGTCTGCCCGTATATCCTCTGCCAGGATCCGCTGGTTGGCATTCTCAAGGGAGACTTCTTCTTCCCCGTAATGGATATGCTGTTCTGTTACCCGGTCCAGGGCTTCATGGAATGGGATCATATGTTGATTTCAAGTTCTTGAAAATATAGAAAATTCTCGGGTGACATGTCCGGCAAATGGCCTGATAAATCCATCCAACCACTTTCTACTCCCTGTCAAAATGTTTCATCCACGCCAGCATTCCGCCTTCGACGGAGAACATGGGCGTTTCTCCCAATTTTGACCTCAGGTTCCTGACGGCATCCCGGCTCCGAACCCCTGACCTGCAAATAAAATACAGATTTTTGTCTGCCGGGATCTCTTCGACAGAATTCACCAGGTCAACTAAAGGGATATTGATCGCTTCAGGCAGGCCGTCTGATACGAATTCATTCCTTTCCCGGACATCGATGAGGCATATACCGTCCCGATGGGTCGTTAGCTCTTTTTTCAATACATCCACCCTTACGACGGGCACAGGTTCACAGGAGGGAAGATCATATGAAGCTTCCAGCCGGGTCCTCTTTTTATTTTCTGGTTTCGCTGAGAACCTGATTCTCCTCGTACTCTGCCCTAATCCATCATAGAGCAATAAAACACCTTTGAGAACACCAGTCATGTGGGTCAGCACCTTGACCGCCTCCACCGCCTGAAAAGTTCCAATAACGCCGGGGATCACCCCTAAAACGCCATTCGTGTTGCAGTCCTTTACTTCGCCTGTTTCAGGTGGATCTGGAAAAAGGCAACGGTAGGTGGGCCCGTCCTTGTAGTTAAAGACACTGACCTGCCCTTCAAATCCCTGTACCGCCCCTGAAACGAAAGGTTTCTCGAGAAGAACACAGGCGTCATTGATAAGGTATCGCGTCGGAAAATTATCAGAGGCGTCTATGATCAGGTCGTAATCGCTGAGGATTTCCAGGACATTAGATCGGGTAAGGAAGGTATCATAAGGCCGGATTTCGATATCGGAATTCATTGCCCGGAGTCGGCTGATCAGGACCTCTAGCTTTGGTTTCCCGATATCGGCATCCGTATAAAGGACCTGACGCTGCAGGTTCGACAATTCCACTTCGTCTGCTTCCACAATGCCCAGAGTTCCTGTACCCATGGCTGTCAAATACTGCAGAACCGGTATCCCAAGACCGCCTGCTCCTACTACCAGAACCTTTGCCTTTCCCAGCATTTCCTGTTTTTCAGGACCAAAATCCTTGAGGATAGTCTGCCTGATGTAGCGGTCTGACGTCATTTGGAATCGAGTACTTCCCTTATACGTTTGTAATCCTCCTCAGAATTGGCATTGGCCAGCACCTGATCCGTTTCCGGAAAGACCAGGGATATCTCGGAATTCAGCAGAAATTTCCTGGGGCAACTCGAAGTAGCGTCTTCCAGGTAGTCAATGGCCCTTGCGAGTCCTGCGGGTTCCCAAATGGCCGCCAGGGGCTCTGGAAGTCCAGAAGCACGGGTAGCCAGTGCCGTCGCATCTTTAGATGGGTCTCTAGAGGATGTTAACAATTCCAAGGTATGCAGGTCGATCAGGGGGAGATCGCAGGCCAGGACCAGCCAGGCTGCATCGGGATGGGCCTTGTGTGCACTGAGGATACCATTGAGGGGACCCCGGTACTCATTTCTGTCTAGAATGACTTCCACTCCGGGGTTGAGCCCATGCTGCTGATCTTCTCTGAGACTCAGAAAAGTTCGGTCACAAACCTCCTGGGCCAGGTCGTACAAGACCTCCTGCTGAGACTTTCCGTGATAGGCTATCAGGGCCTTATCCCTGCCCATTCGGGTGCTCTTTCCTCCGGAGAGGACCAGTCCGTAAAGGGTGGGTGGCACAATCGGGCTTTTCTTTTCTTTACCTATATCATCCATCTGATATCTTTTATCCCCCGATGGAGGTCATGGAGTTATCGAAGACTCCCTCGTGTTCTTTTTGGGCATCAAACCCTGTCTTAGCGCGCTTTCCGATCACTTCCGTTATCGATTGCTGAAGGCTGCGAACAGGTTCCTCTCCCCTTAGGATCTCCCTGACATTGGTCTTCGGTTTACCGTACAAACAGGTGATGACATCCCCCGTAGCGGTGATCCTCAATCGGTTGCAACTGCCGCAAAAGGTGCGGGAAAAGGAGGGTATGATCCCGAAGGTGCCCGCATGTCCGGGGATCTTGTAGTTGATGGATGTCGAAGTTTCCGGGGATTTGAGCTTTTCATAGTTCGGGAAATGCGCTCGTATATATTCCAGGATGGCTTTGTAATTCCATTTGATCGAATCAAAGGACCTTGAACCTCCGTTAAAAGGCATTTCCTCCAGAAAGCGCACCGAAACGGGATATTTTTCCTGTAATTTCAGGATGGGCAGGATATCCTGCTCGTTCTGGTTTTCCAGGACAATGAAATTGATCCTGAGATTGAACCCTTCTTCGATCAGGGTCATAAGGTTCCCATAAACCACATCGAACTGGTCCCGGCGGGTGATCTTTTCAAAGGTCTCCCTTCGTATCGCGTCCAGGCTGAGGTTGATATTAGTGATGCCCAGGGACTTCAGTTCCGCTATATGCGGCCCAATGAGGGTAGCATTGGTGGTCATGGACAATTCCTTTATTGCCGAAAGGGAGGAGAGGTATCTCAATAACACCATGAGGTCTTTGCGGACAAAGGGTTCTCCCCCGGTGATCCTGATCTTGTCTATTCCCTGTTCCACCAGAGTGTTGGCTAGGAGTTTTAGCTCATCGATCGTCAACAGGTTGCGATTGGGTGCAAAATGGATGCCTTCTCCCGGCATGCAGTAATGACACCTGAGATTGCATCTGTCTGTGACTGCCAGTCTTAAATAATTGATACGTCTGTTGTGATTGTCAACTAACATATATTTTCGAAGTCTAAATTTTAACCACCACTCACCGGTGGAATGAGGGCGATCTCATCCTGTTGCCGGATTTC
>CBDTYM010000093.1:0-10893 GCA_965364605.1 uncultured Muriicola sp. | reverse complement strand
CTACGAGGGAATATCCGTGCTGGTATACATCGGCATCTTGTCCGGTCAGGAATTGGTTTAAACCTGAGGAAATCAAATCCCCGGTGGTGCTGTCAAACTGGTCCTCGAAGGTATAATCCCCGTAGTTGAAAGCAAAGAAGAGGTTTTTGAGCTTAGCAAATTCGAGGTTGGTACCCAGGGTCACTGTGTGCTTCCCTGCATAAATCTCAAAGTTGTTGGTGATGGTGAACACATCCTGGTCGAGCAGGTTAGCAGTGGAAAATGGCTCAGCACCAAAGGAAATAAATCCTCCACCGTCCTGGATATCTACGGTAGGGAATGGCTCTCCGGCCGGATCCCTGTCATCTCGTACACTGGTGTAACCCAACACAAGGTTGTTAGCGAATTTATCTCCGAAACGGGAGTTCAGTTCCAGGGCTACCGAGTTGGTCACAGACTCAAAAGATTCTGAACCATTGATAAAACCAATGTTTCGGATCCCTGAATTTCGCGCCTCGAGGTTATCGGCCGAGGTGTACCCGTAACGCAGGGACAACTTGTGGTCCTGGTTGATGTTCCAGTCTATTTTGGCGGTGATCCTGTTACTCTCGAGAGTACGGGTGTTGTTGTCAAAAATGCCCGGATCATATCCGTAGTTGTTGATCAGGAAATTGCTGAGGTTCTGCAGATCGGCCAAACTTGACCTACCTGAATACTGGCTGAAGTTAAATGGTTGAGGGGTCTCGTCTTCCTGACGTTCGTAGTTCAAAAAGAAGAACAGTTTGTCCTTGATGATGGGTCCTCCAATACGTGCACCGTAGGTAAGGGCGCTGAATTCAGCGAGTTTTTCACGCTCCTCACCTTCGTCGATAAGGGCGGTTGGGGTCTTTCCTGCCAGACTTTCGTTTCGGACAAAGGAGTAGGCAGAACCTTCCCAGTTGTTTGATCCGGAACGTGTGATGGCGTTGATGGAACCTCCGGAGAAACCGGACTGTCTTACATCAAAAGGAGCGATGTTGATCTGGAAGGTCTCAATCGCGTCCACGGACAGCGGGTTAACACCTGTTTGGCCACCGTTGGTTCCGGAACCTGCCAAACCAAAAACGTCGTTGTTTACAGCACCGTCAATATAGATGGCATTGTAACGGTTGTTCTGACCGGCAAGGGAAATGCTGAATCCGTCATTTCCTTCAGTCACCTGGGCCTGAGGCGTGATCCTCACGAAATCCGCGATGGATCGGGAAGCCGCAGGGATAGTCTGCACATCTCTTTGAGTAACCGTCGTTTCCGTACCCGTCTTATTGCCTCCAAAAACTCCCGTGGCTGTGGCCGAAAGAACCACTTCCTCGAGGGCTGTGGCTGACTCAGTAAGGGTTACATTAAACTGTGAGGTACGTCCTAAGGTAAGGAAAACATCCTCCTTGACGTTCTCACTAAACCCAATGTAGGAAAAGGTAATTTGGAACGGGCCCCCTGCTCTCATACCGGAAATCCGGTAGAAACCGTCAAAATCGGTGGCCGCCCCATAGGTTGTACCGGTAGGAAGGTGAATTGCCACAACCGTGGCGCCCCCTAGTGGTTCTCCGGCTTCATCGATTACCTTTCCACTGATCGCGGAAGTGGTAACCCCTTGCGAAAATGCCATTGCTGACACTAAGAAGGCAGCAATGATTAAGTAAATTTTTTTCATAGTTCTCGTGTTAATTAGTATTTGCACTGGCCGCAAAAATGCCACAAATGGAACATAATCACATTAAGACAGCGTTAAATTTAAGAGAACAAATTTAACATACAATTGGCAATTTTTCGACCTTAAGAGAGGAAAGAATTAAATAGAAATTAAAAAATAAATATACCCGTGATTATTTCTTAAAATATTGCAATAATTGCGATGTGGAGGGGTCGTGTTTGGAGATTTCGGAAGAGGTGATGTCCTTCAAGGTCTGGGAGGCCAGTTGTTTTCCCAGTTCCACACCCCACTGGTCGTAGCTGAAGATATTCCATACCACGCCCTGCACGAAGATCTTGTGCTCGTACATGGCTATCAGTGCCCCCAGGCTTTTCGGGGTTAGCTTATCTATCAAGATCGTATTGGTGGGCTTATTCCCCTCAAACAATTTGAAAGGCAGCAATTGTTCCAATTCTTCTCCAGAGAGGCCTTTTGACTGCAATTCCTGCCGGACCTCATCTTCGGACTTACCGTTCATGAGAGCCTCGGTCTGGGCAAAGAAATTGGCCATGAGTTTCTGGTGGTGGTCAGTGTTGCCGTAAAGTGAATGTTTATACCCTATAAAATCTGCCGGGATCATTTTGGTTCCCTGGTGGATCAGCTGGAAGAAGGCGTGCTGGGCGTTGGTTCCGGGTTCTCCCCAGATGATCGTCCCGGTCTGGTAGGCCACGCGCGACCCATCCCTTGCCGTACTCTTTCCATTGCTCTCCATGATCCCTTGCTGAAAATAAGCCGAAAACCTGCTTAAATATTGGGTATATGGAATGATGGCCTCCGTCTCTGCCCCGTAAAAATTATTGTACCAAATACTTACCATGCCCAGGATTACCGGAATGTTTTCCCGGAACTCGGCAGTTCTGAAGTGCTCGTCCATTTCGCGGGCGCCTTCCAAAAGGTCCTCAAAATGCTCAGGACCCACGGCCAGGGCAACTGAAAGCCCTACCGCGCTCCAGAGTGAAAACCGGCCTCCAACCCAGTCCCACATCGGGAATACGTTCTCAGGTGAGATCCCGAATTCCCGAATCTTCTCCGTATTGGTGGAGACAGCGGCAAAATGCAAGGCGATATCCTTTTTCGAAGCGCTTTTGAGAAACCAGTCTTTTATGGTCAAAGCATTGGTCAGTGTTTCCTGGGTGGTAAAGGTCTTGGAGACGACAATGAACAAAGTGGTCTCCGGATCGATCTCCTTAAGCACCTCTTGGACATGATCCCCGTCTATATTGCTGACAAAGTGTGTCCTGAGATGGTTCTTGTAATATTTCAGGGCCTCAACTACCATAACCGGGCCCAGGTCTGAGCCGCCAATACCTATGTTGACGATATCTGAAAAGGCCTTTCCCGTAAAGCCCTTTCTACTTCCGCTGATGACCTCTTCAGAAAATTTACGGATGTGCTCCCTGACCTCGTATACCTCGGGGATCACATTCTTTCCTTCTACCAGTACCTTATCTTCTTTACCTGCTCGCAGGGCCGTATGCAGTACTGCCCTTCCTTCGGTCTCATTGATGAGATCCCCTGAGAAATACTTTTTGATCGCACCTTGGAGTTCAACTTCTTCTGCTAAAGCCAGGAGATGTTCTAAGGTGGTCTCCTCTATTCTGTTCTTGGAATAATCCAGGAAAAAATCCTGCCAGTGGATGGAAAAGCGACCGGCCCTTTCGGGATCTCTTTTAAATAGGTCCCTGAGGTGGTTTGATTTGGTGTCCCGGAAATGGCCTTCCAGTTTTTTCCAGGCTGCAGTTGAGGTGGGATCGATCTTCGCTAAGGCCATCCTTACGGGTTAAGCGTTAGGAGTTCTTCAGCTTCCTGCCCGGAAAGATCGATGCAATCGAGCTGGGCCTTTACAGGCTCCATATAATCGAAGTAGGCAGGACGAAGGTCTTCGGCCAGGGGTTCTGCAGCGGGTAATTCCTCCCGCAGAGGGTCTACCTGCCGACCATTCTTCCAGAATCGGTAACAGACGTGGGGGCCTCCCGTGTTGCCGGTCATCCCAATCCATCCAATCACGTCTCCCTGCTTGACGTACTGCCCCTGTCTGACATTCTGGGCCTTCATGTGCAGATACTGGGTGCTATAGGTCCCGTTGTGGCGTATTTTGACGTATTTCCCGTTTCCACCCCTCCTGGTGGATTCTGTGACCACTCCATCGGCAGTGGCCAGTATGGGGGTGCCTATGGGTGCTGCATAATCCGTGCCCTTGTGTGGCCTTACCTTGTATCCATAATACCTTATCCTTCTTTTGAGGTTGTAGCGGGAAGAGAGGCGTCCGAATTTCAGTGGGGCTCTCAGGAATGTTCTCCTGAGATTATTGGCCTCCTGGTCATAGTACTCCCGTATATCCAGGGAATCATTGTGGTATGAGAAGGCGTAAAACGGTTCTCCTTTGTGTTCGAAATAAGCAGCCTTGATGGAGCCGGCACCGGCATAAATACTGTCGTTGATGTATTTCTCGTCATAGATGATGCGGAATTTGTCGCCCGCATCAAGCTTAAAGAAATCGATCGTCCAGGCGTAGATGCCGGACAGCTCATTTACCATCAGGTAGTCGATGTTTTGCTGGACGATGACATCGGAGAGGGATCCTCCCTTGGGGATCACGCCTGAGGCTTCGCGCTGTACGAGCCGCACTTCTTTCTTCCCCTTATAGGCCAGGATCGTATCCCTGAAATCGACGACGGTGTAGTTTACAGGGTCATTCTCATAGATGAAGAGTTGGGCCACTTCGGAGGTGTCCCGGGATTTCAAAATGGTGTATGGATTGCCCACCCGAATCCTTCTCACGTCAAAGGTGTCCTTGAATCGCTGGGTGAGTTCGTAGATCTTTGGGTAGTCTACCTTGTTCTTTGTCATCAGTTCCCCGAAGATGTCCCCTTTTCTTATGGTATCCTCTACTACGATGTAATCGGAGAGGTTGAATCCGTATTTTAAGACGTCCTTTTTCGGAGTAATGGCGGCAGTTTCGCCGGAGATATCGGCATCAGCCGAGGGTTTTTGATCTTCTCCACAGGAGAGTAAGACAATGCATGCTAAAAAGAGGCCCCAGTATTTTCGCATTCTGATTATATTGTTCTTTCGGGATTAAAGAGGTGGTCTACCCATTGTTTTCCCCAGTTTTCCAATTCATTTTCGGTGTGCAATTTCGGAAAAAACACCACTTTTTGAAAGCTCGGGGGTAAATATTCCTTCCAGTTGGTTCCTCCCGTGGCTTCAATAGCCTGGTCTCCTTTGCTGAGATAGCGATAGGCAGATCCCATGTGCATCAGGGGCCAATTCACATTGGCGTTCAGGTCTAACTTCCTTAACGCGTCTTTCAATGCTTTAGTATTCCTGCTCTTCTCGGGTAAATGGAGGTATTTGTGATAGATGGTATTGCCCTTCACTTCCCTTGCTATCCTGATGAATCTGGGGGTATACCGGTATTCGAATTGCTTGAGGGTAAGCGTCTTTTCTCCCGTCCTTACATCTGTCGCCCCTTTTTTCCAGTAGATCTTCTCGTAGAGCTCTTCAATAGTGTTCTTATCGGAATAATCGGCCCTGTCAGATTCGTGAACGAGGTTCTCCAGAGGGGTAGCGTAGATCTCGATCATACGGTACTGTGCAGACTGGAACCCACTGGAGGGCAACAGGGCCATGCGGTATCTCATGAATTGTTCCCTCTCCATACCCGTGATCATGATACTGAAGGAAGAGATCAAAGCCTTGTAATAATTGTTGATACGGTTGACCTTTTCCACGAATTGGGCCACTTCCTGCGACTGGTCGTCCACGATCTGTTTTTGTTCGTGAATGATCAATTTAAAATAGAGTTCTGTGATCTGGTGATACATGATGAAGATCTCTTCATCGGGGAAATAGGTACGGGGTACCTGAAGGCTGAGCAACGTGTCCAAATGGATGTAATCCCAATAGGTCAGATACCTCTGGTAGAGCAGTCCGTCCAGATAAGAACTCAGGTCCTGGCCGGAATCCTTGTATTTTTCCGCCAGCTTTTCGATCTGAGAAGCTATCTGCTCTTTTTTGTCCATTTCAACGAGTTAGTCCATGATGATCTTGAACTGGTGTTTCAGGCCGTTATAGCCGTCCAGATCTGCCTTTAGAGAACCTACCGCGAGATCTGCCTTGATCCGAATGGGGATCAGGTTGAGGTCGTTAGAGACCCACAGCGTAAGGCTTTCCTGTTCCTTAAAGACCCTTCCGGCCTGAACGTAGGGCCTGAACATCAGGCATTCCACCTTTCCAAATTTGGTCCTGACGATCTCCTTTCCGAGATATTTCAACTTAAATTTAAAGATGCCGTCATCGTCGTAAAGCATGTTAAGCTGTATCGACTTGCCTATTTCAAGATCTTCGGGCCTGTAGTTGTTCCTCAGGTAGTAAAATCCGGAAACCAGGTCCTGTATGTTCCCGCTCAGGTCAAAATTAAACTTTTTATCGTTCTTCTTGTCGTCGAGGAGGGCCTCTTTTGACCTGTAATCGAAGTTGATCTCGATGTCTTTGGTATATCCACCCTCATCCACCTTCCGGATAAAACGGTAGGGTCTGCCATCCTCCATGTCGAAGTAACTTTCATAGGTGTCATCCACCTTGAAGAAGATACTGGCAAAACCCGTGGTCTTGCCCTTGCCGACCACATGGTATACAGGAATATCCCGTACGCTGTCTGTCTTTACGTGGAGAGTGGCGTAGCTGGCATTCAGGAACCCGTAGTGGATACGGAACTTCAGCCATTCCCCGGGCTTAAAGGCTTCGTGTATGTGCTGTCCATACGCGATCCCCTGGAGAAAAAGAATCCAAAGTAATACCCGTTTTTTCATCGTAAAATTTGGTCAAAATTAGTAAAAGCAGCCTTGAGGCCACACCGATAACGTTAATTAAACAATATTTATTCCAAAATAGTACGCACAAAAAAAAGCCCCGACGGGCGTCGGAGCTTTTTCCTAAATAACCAACCAAACTTTAAATTATGAAAAACCAATACTTAAAGTTATAAGGGAACCACCCCTTATGAGAACAAATGTAAGACAACTTCCTGAAACCGCATTTCGTTTTAACTTTATTTAACGACATCCTTAACAATACTTTATTACCATGCCGTTATTTTCAAGTGTGAAACGATCCCGGTTTACAGAGTTCCCCTGGATTGTTGTTCCCGTTCTATCGCCTCGAACAACGCCTTGAAATTCCCTTTGCCAAATGACTTGGCCCCTTTTCGCTGGATGATTTCTATAAACATGGTAGGACGGTCCAAAATGGGCTTGGTAAAGATCTGAAGCAAGTATCCTTCATCGTCCCTGTCGATCAGGATGCCGAGGTCCCTCAAGGGTTCCAGGTCCTCGTCAATCTCTCCCACTCTATCCAGCACATCCTCGTAATAGGTGGCCGGAACGGTAAGGAATTCAACCCCCCTGTCCCTGAGCGAACTCACTGTTTCTATGATATTGTCGGTAGCCAGGGCCATGTGCTGTACACCTGCCCCGTTGTAGAATTCGATGTATTCCTCGATCTGGGACTTTTTCCTTCCCTCAGCGGGCTCGTTGATCGGAAATTTGATCCTGCCGTTCCCGTTGCTCATCACCTTGCTCATCAGGGCGGTGTATTCAGTGGAGATATCCTTATCGTCAAAAGAAACCAGTTGAGCGAAGCCCATGACGTGGGCGTAGAAATGGCACCATTTGTTCATTTCGTTCCACCCTACATTCCCCACCATGTGGTCTATGTATTTCAGGCCTACGTCCGAGGGCTGGAAATGAGGGTTCCAGGGCTTGTATCCGGGCATGAATGCCCCTTTGTAAGCACTTCTCTCTACGAAGATGTGCACGGTCTCCCCGTAGGTATGTATTCCAGAAAGGACTACCTCCCCGTGATCGTCTTTTAAAGTCTTGGGTTCCATATAGGGCTCTGCCCCCCGTTTTACGGTTTCCTCAAAACTGCTGGCGGCGTCATCCACCCAGAGGGCGATGGCCTTTACCCCGTCTCCGTGACGGTCGATATGCCTGTTGATATCCCCTCCCGATTTCAAAGGAGAGGTTAGTACCAGCCTGATCTTGTCTTGTTGTACCACATAGGATACCCTGTCTTTGAGGCCGGTTTCCAGACCTGCATAGGCAACGGGCTGAAATCCCCAGGCTGCCATATAGTAATAAGCCGCCTGTTTGGCATTGCCCACATAGAGTTCCACGTGGTCTGTACCCAGTAAAGGAAGAAAGTCCTCCGCTGCGGGATTTTCTTTTGGGAGATGTAAAGATGTATTGTCTAAAGTAGCCATGTTTTTCGTTTGATGTGATTTTACAATAAGTTGAAAATAAGCGAGTCCCGGAAATTCTGGGATCCTTTACCACATGGCCCTGAGGTGGGCTGTTATCTCTTTTCGATCGTGTGACATCTACTGAGGTTATCCCTGCAAAGATCGTAAAAAATGGGCGAAAACCTCTTATTCCTTCAGTGACTTCTGCAGTGCGGGAATTCCAGGAAAACTCAGAACCAGTAGCCCACACTGATAAAGAATTGGTCCTCCTTGACCTCTGGTGACCAGGAATAGATCAGCTGTACCGGACCGAAAAAGGATTCCCAGCCATAGCCCACACCATAACCGGTAAAGTCGGGCGTGGTGAACCACTCTCCAGTCCTGAAGATATCGTCTTCCACATTGGCGATGTTGGCGGCCAATAACAGGTGGTTTTTGGGCCTGATTTCGTAATCAAACCGAAAATACGACTTAACATAACTGTTTCCCGGCAGGCTGAGGAAGTCGTACCCCAGGAAGGGCTGAAAATTATTCAACGGAAAATTGCCAAATCCCCCCAGGACAAAATCAAAGGAGGTGACCGGGGAGGTCCCCAATTTAAACCCTCCTTCGGTCTCAATATTCAGGCTCATGTTCGGGAAAAGAGGAAAAGCCACACCCATTGTCGCCTTGGCTATGGAAAATTCCTCAAAGTTGTCGTTGAAGTCAGACGACCAGAGGTATAAATGAAAATCCCCGTTAAAATAGAGGCCCCTAGAGGGGAAATACTTGTCGTCATAGGTATCCAGGATCAATTTTCCATAGGTAGAGAGGTAATTGCTCTTTTCAAAAAAGGTGACCGCTCCCGATCCGGAGGTTGTTTGCAAGGTATCGATATTCTGTTCGTTCAGGGTGGTGGTACTGTACCTCAGCAATTTGTGTTCTGCCCCGATCTGAAAGGCGAACTCCTCCTGCAAAACAGTTTGCAGGTAGAGCTGATTGGTCAGATCCGAAACCTTCAGGTTGATATTGCTCACATTGTTATTTGTAGGAATATCAAAATTAGTTGCCAGTACACTGAAATCAACCTCCCTGCTGAATTCATAGAACCTCGAATTGATCCCAAAACTCCAATAGGATCCCCGGTCTACGTAATACTGGAAATTATAGCGGAGATTGTCTCCCAGGATAAGGTCGAGGGAGGCCACATCATCCTGCAGGAACAGGTTCTTTTTGGTGAGATTGAGCAGGGCGGCACTTTTGTACAGATTGTCATAATGGGCCGCAATTCGCAAAAAGGTCTTGTCAGTACTCTCCGTAAGGCTCATGATCATGTCCTGTCCCAGACCATTGGAAGTGAGCTCATACCGGATGGTCCTGAAATTTCCTGTGGCCGCCAGATTGTTGATCCCCTGTTGTAGCTTGTTAAAACTTACCTTTTCGTTCAGATCCACCCTTAGTTTCCCCTTTATATAGCCCCTGGAGAAATTGGAGTTCCCACGGAGGACGAGCCGATTGACCACCAGGGAATCCGGGATAGTGATCTCCGGTCTTTCCCTGAATTCTGTTCCCTGCTTTTCGGCCAGCTGCTTCAATTCGGCCAGGTGTTTTCGGGCGACGAACTCTCCCGTATCTATGATGGTATCCTTGAGTTCAAAATCGATGACGGTGAAATTATCCATGTCTGGCTTGATGTAAATATCCGTAAGGGCCGATTTTCTCGTCATATCCTTGATGGTCCGGAAATTATTGATCTGGAGGAGGATGTCGGTGGCCGAAGACAGAGAGGCGCGATCCCGCAAACCGTGCTGCACATCTACCCCTATAACGATATCCGCTCCAAGGGCCCTGAGTTCCTCCACCGGGTAATTGTTCAGCACACCCCCATCGATCAGGACCTCTCCATCCACTGTGGAAGGCTGGAAGAGGGAAGGAAAGGTTCCGCTGGCGAGGATGGCCTCCGGGAGATATCCTTTGTTCAACAAGACCTGCTTGCCTGTTTCCACGTTGGTTGCTATACAGAAGAAAGGTGTCTGCAGCTCGTTGAAGTCCCGAACATCCCTGACGTGGTACAACATTCTCACCAGGGTGTTGTAGATGTTTTGGCCGCTGGAGAGGCCCTGGGGAAAGGACAGTTTGAAGTTGTTGAAAGGCAGGGTAAGGGCGTAGCGTTCAGAATCCTCTTTCTCGTAAAACGTCTTGGCATCTCTGGGCATGTTGTCCTGGATCAGTTCGGTCAGGTCGGTTTTTCGAAAGAGGGAATCGAGTTGGGTCGCAGAATAGCCTGAGGCATACAGGGCACCTACTATGGCCCCCATGCTGGTACCCCCGATGTAATCGATATGTACCCCGGATTCTTCGATCACCTTCAGGGCTCCTATATGGGCAAGACCCTTGGCACCTCCGCCGCTGAGTACCAGGCCTACCCTGGGTTTTTGCAACGCCTCGTCCTGCTGGGCATTGAGGAAGTGTCCCGCCAGTACAGTTGCCAGAATCAGCAAGGCCTTACGCATAGAATGAAGATAGGGGTTTAATGAAAGTTTTCATATATTTTTTTAGCCTTTGCCCAGCCCACCACTTCACTGAGGTCTTCCAGGGAAGCTTCCTTTACCCGCTTGACGGATTTGAATTTTTTAAGGACCTGTTCTGCTGTCTTGTCACCAATCCCCTGGATCTCCTCCAGCACAGAATTGATGGCATTCTTGCTGCGCTTGTTCCTGTGGAATGTAATGCCGAAACGGTGCGCTTCATTTCTGAGTTGCTGAATGACCTTCAGGGATTCGGATTTCTTGTCCAGATAAAGAGGCACCGGGTCGCCCGGGAAATAGATCTCCTCCAGCCTTTTGGCTATGCCTATGATTGCGATCTTTCCCCTTAATTCTAAGGCTTCCAGACTTTTCAGGGCCGAGGAAAGCTGACCTTTACCTCCATCCACTATAATTAGATCAGGGAGTGGTTTCTT
>CBDTYM010000092.1:0-11041 GCA_965364605.1 uncultured Muriicola sp. | reverse complement strand
ATCGTTGGTGAGGCTGCGCTTGACTTCGACCTGAAAACGAGACGCATGGGGATGGAAATAGGGAATGAAAAGAACTTGGCAGCAACCATGCAGGTTCCCTATGCTAAAATGACCTACGAACAATATGCCAAAGGGGTAAATACCTACTTAAAAACTCTTGAGGAAAAGGACTGGCCTTTAGAGTACAGGCTGCTGGACATGAAACCGGAACCCTGGACGGTGCTAAAAACCATTCAGGTAGCCAATTTTTCCGCGAGGGGTTCCACCGCTGAACCAAGTCGGGATATTGCCTACACCCATTTTCTGGATGCCTACGGCTTTTTTGACTGGAATCTGCTTTATGGCGGTCTTGATGCTGATAAAGACCCTATAGTGAATGCGCCCGGAACCTGGGATTTTGAACCCGTCGTACCCAGCAATAAAGCTTTGGATGTCATTAGCGCGAAAGAAGGTCTCAACGATCAAAAGGAGGAAGACCTCGTAAAAGGTTCCAACAATTGGGCAGTTTCGGCAAGCAAGTCCGAGAGTGGAAAGGCACTCCTGGCAGGCGATCCTCATATAGGCCTTTCCCTGCCCAACATGTTCTTTATTACACATTTAAAATCCAGAAAGGTGAATACCCTCGGATTTTGCGTGCCTGGAGTACCCTCCCCTATTTTTGCCTTTAATGACAGCATCGCCTACTCCGGAACCAATGCCTACCGTGATTTGGTAGACTGGTATAAAGTAAAGTTTGCGGACACTTCTAGGACCAGGATATTGGTGGACAAGAAAGAAATTGCACTTAGAAGGAAAATTCAGGAAATTAAAATAAAGGGCAAGGAATCTGTATATGATACCATTTATTACTCTGACTTTGGAGTTATAGCAAATCACAAAGAATTCAATACTGAGAATAATGAAGCCTGGGCATTCAGATGGATAGGTCAGGACACAAGCCACGTTCCTATTGCCATTATCGATATGTCCAACGCAAAGAACTGGGAAGAATTCACAACGGCAAACGATAAATTTGAAAGCCCCCACATAAACTGGGCCTATGCGGATATCCATGGCGATGTAGGCATTCGCGTTGCGGGAAAAACACTGGTACGCCAGGAAACAGAAGGTTTGTTTCTTCGAGACGGCACCAAAAGTGAAAATATCTGGACCGACTACATCCCTATTGAACATACCATCGAGCAATTTAGGCCTGTCCGCGGATTTGTGAGCAGCTCTAACAATTACCCGGTAGATCCTACCTATCCCTATGTGATCAATGCCTGGCTTTATGAAACCAAACGAAACAGGCGTATCAACCAGGTACTAAGTGCAGATTCGTCAATCACCGTTAAAGAGATGATGCAGCTTCAACTGGATAACTACAACCTGGAGGCTTCAGAAAACCTGGGTTATTTTCTGTCCATGCTTGCGTACGAAGATCTCAGCCGGGAAGAAAAAGCCATCTATGATGATCTGAAAACCTGGAATTATAGGGCTGACCCTGAACTCTCTGCCCAGGCCTATTATAAATTCTGGACTGATGCAATCCAGGAATTGGCATGGGATGAATTGGATGTAGACTCTATTACCCTGGCCGACCCTAGCCGGTATCGCACCCAAAAACTCCTTAAAGAACAACCTGACCTTAAATGGTGGGACATAGACAGTACGGCTGTGATTGAAGATGCCAAGCTCTTGATCCAGGCTGCCTTTAAGAAACAGTATGAAGAAATTAATGAATGGCAATCCGAAAACCCCGACCGGGAGTTGAACTGGGCTAATGTCAAAGGAACAGGTCTATACCACTTGACCCGATTAAAACCATTGGCACAAGAGAATATTTATATTGGGGGAGATGGGGGAATCGTGAATGCCGTAAGCAAAAATTTCGGCCCCGGAGTCCGTTTTATTGTAGAACTTGATCCCAATGGCCCAAAAGGCTGGGGTATCCTGGCAGGAGGTCAGAGTGGTAACCCGGGCAGTGTGTGGTATGGCAATATGACAGAACGATGGGCAAAAGGGGAATACATCGATCTCGATTTGTATTACAGTCAAAAAAACGACAATCCTCTTCATATGACTACTTTTAAACCAGCGGCTAAATGAAAAAGGCAATCGCATTCATTCTCATGATCGCAATAGGATTTTTTGCCGCGAAATTCGGCCCCTGGTATATGATGGCGTTTGCGGGCTTCGCGGGA
Organism: uncultured Muriicola sp.; assembly: GCA_965364605.1. Lineage (GTDB taxonomy): Bacteria > Bacteroidota > Bacteroidia > Flavobacteriales > Flavobacteriaceae > Muriicola. The sequence continues at coordinate 8,858 of CBDTYM010000092.1, read as the reverse complement.
GGTCTGATCTTAAAAAACCAGTGGCATGCCTTGCTCATTGGTTTTTTGGCTGGTTTTACCCTGTGGATGCTTCAAATCTGGCTTATGACTAATGCCAGTGAAAGCGATTTGCCAGCACGCCTGTCAAGCCTTTTCGGGCTGCCTGGTGAAACTTCCCTTATTCTTGTAAGCGCTGTTGTTGGAGGAATTATTACAGGTTTTGGTGCTGCGGCAGGTGGGAGTCTTCACAGCTTGTTTTATAACAAATAAGGATGCAGATTTCACCCCTTTTAAAAATTGTAAATATTAACGTAATCAAAGCATAATGAGAATGGAAGATAAACGCGCTTGGAGTCCCCTAAAAACAATGGGGTTCAGAGTCCTATTCGTTTTCCTGGTTCTTGTCGTTTTCCATATGTTTTCCCGCTTTATTTCCCGCTATTTCCTGGGGGATAGAAATGAAGATTTATTATACTTTCCTTCATTTTTCGTGCAAAATTATATCCTTCAATTGCACGAGGTACCCATTTGGACGCATGAAGTCAGCGGAGGAGGAGACACCCTGGACGATTGGGTACAGCAACTCGCTTTTATACTCCTGGCGGTCATAGTTGCAGGCATCTGGACACTCCTCGATAAAAAAAGAAAAGGCAATTCTTCGCTCTACTTTTGGACGAAAATAGCAGTGCGGTATTTTCTGGGCTCGGTAATGCTTTTGTATGGATTGAACAAGCTGTTCCTGATACAAATGGAATATCCCAAATTGAGCCATTTCTATACCCCTCTTGGGGATTTCAAACCCATGGACCTCGCCTGGACGTTTTTCGGATATTCCCCCGCATACGAATTCATAGGCGGACTATTAGAATTTGTAGCTGCAATCCTTCTTTTTTTCCGAAGAACTACTTTGCTTGGATTGCTATTGTTTCTGGGGGTGATGAGCAACGTGCTCATGTTTAATTATTTCTACGGCGTGGCGGTGAAAATTTTTTCTACCACCCTGGTCCTCATGGGGCTCTTCCTGCTCGCAGAATATATTCCGAAACTCATTGATTTCCTTTTGCTTCAAAAAGCTACAAAAATTGAAACCCCTAAATTAAATCTGGTAACGCCCTGGAAAAAGAAGGCAAGATTAATACTTAAGTACGGATATATTTTCACAGGTCTTATAGGGCTCATCATTCTGCACGTGCAGATTTATTCTCGCCTTAACAACTTTGATCCTATTGAAATAGAAGGCGCTTATGACGTACATTCTTTCGAAGTAAATGGAACAGCTAACACAAATTATTTCGATGCCTTGCGATGGAATCAGGTGGTAGTGAATCCCAGCTTGGATGGTTCGACGAGCTCAGGCCATATATCCCTGGGGACCACTAAAAGGGAATTGGCCACTTTTGAGGTCGACAGTTTGAATCGGTTGAAGATTGAATTTGCCAGAGATTCCTCCATAATTTTTAAGGGTTCGCATCGCCTCGAAGGGGATTCTTTTATATGGGAAGGGAAAATTAGTAATGACTCCATTAAAATGGTTCTAAAAAGGAATGAAAGGGAAATACCCCTTAATGAAATACCGATTAAGTTGATTATGAATGCCGGGGACGCAGAAAACCTAAGGACAAGAAAGTAATAAATAGGTTTCCCGAAATACGAGTATTGACGTCCTTCTTGTCATACTCCTGTAATCCCTTCTTTAAAGGTGAATCCCCTTCCATCTTTTGCCCATAAAACAAAGGCGAGATCTTTAACGGATGAAGATTGTTTGTAACAGCTTCCTCAATCGATCGTCTTATTTTCATACCTCTAAACACAACCACAGAAATTTGAGTACAAAAGAGTCCCGCCCTGAACTGTCCGATCAAAAAATCCATATAAAAGTCAAACTGGCCTTTTTGTGGTCTTCCTTGATGTTCTTATATATCTATGCCGACTATTTTCAGCTAATGACACCGGGCAAGCTGGAGCGGATGATTGCGCTGCAAACACCCATGGGGCCAACATCTCCGCAGATACTGGTGACTTTTTCTCTGATCCTGATCGTTCCGGCCCTCATGATATTTCTATCGGTCTTTCTAAAGCCAAGGATCAACAAGTGGTTGAACATCATTGTGGCAATCCTGTACGCCTGTATTTCTGTACTGATCATCGTTACCACAATAGGTGATGATTGGCATACCTTCTATGTCCTCTTCAACCTGGCAGAACTTCTGGTCTTCACTCTTATTATTTCGCAGGCTTGGAAATGGCCGAGAAAAGAATACACTTAAAACCACACAACCATGAAAGTAACTGACAAACAAGGGGAATTAGTGAAAACGGCAAGAATAACGGGAATCTGGTACCTCATGTTGGCCCTTACGGGTATTTTGGGGTTTATGATATTTCATTCCAAGGTCTATAATGCCGACGCCCACCAAACCCTCACCAATTTAGAAGAAGGAGAATCGATAGCCCGTATTCGCCTGCTCCTGGAATTTGGGATCATCATTTCACAAGCCCTTGCCGCTATCTGGTTTTACAAGTTGTTCAGGAAGATCAATGCCCCAGCCGCCCTATCTATAGCCATATGGGGGACGGTCAACGCCGTCCTTATTGCGATCAGTGCCATATCGATGGGAGCTGCCATTAAAGTTGCCCAGTCTTCACATTTGCTGGAAGACAAAATAGTCATGATCGATCTGCTGAACCTTCTTATAAGCAATTCCTGGGGGGTAGGGGGGCTTTTCTTCGGCCTCTGGCTGATTCCTATGGGCTTCACAGTTACGAAATCAAGAAGAATGCCTGTCTGGCTGGGCCGGACTCTGATCCTTGGAGGTTTTGGTTATCTTATCAGTACAGGCCTGCGTTACGCCGGAATTTCGGGTTCGTGGTTATACGGGCTTACCATCCCGGCTTCGATAGGGGAGTTCTGGATGATAGGCTATTTATTGATTTTTGGTATACGCCCTGAGAAGGACTGAGGTTGGCGAATGCACCAAGGCAACTGACCCATCAGACTACCCTGTATACAGCGATCACGACCCCGATCAAAAAAAGGGTCGTAAATATCAGCTTGTTGTATTTCGCTAGCCATTCCGGCAGGAAAATATCGAAATTGTGCCTTTGGGAATCCGAATATTTCCGGGCCAGGACGGTGAGCGGGCAATACATGCGGAAGATCAGCAGAACCAGTCCTTCTCCCAGGATGATCCCGATCCCGATCCAGGTATAGACCGTCACCCGGTCTGTGATCCCGGAATACAGGATATAAAAGATGATCCCTACAAACAAGACCCAGATCACCGTATGGACGATCTTGATCAGGAGGAGTTTGTCCCTGGGCGACATAGCCAATATTAGGTGTAGTCGATTTTCAGGATCTCCCGTATCCCCTCCTCATACGATGTGGGTCGAAAATCAAATGCCTTTTCGAACTTGCTGCTGTCAAAGACATAGTCCCTGTCATACTGGTACAACATCTCATGAGTCTCCCTCATGATAGGCATGAACAGGCCCAGGATCCTTACCATCAGGGGAGATACTACCCTGTAATTCGGTTCTGTACCGAGGCCCTGAGCGATCTTCTCTACCCACTCCTTCCCCGTCGGGGGATCGGACGCCGTGGGCAGATGCCATACCTGTCCGTAGGCCTGGTCCGTATTTCCGAGAAGTGCCGTGGCCTTGCCCGCATCCGGAGTGTACGTAAAGGAGTGAACGCACTGATCATTGGCCAGCCAGTTGGCTTTTTTCTTATCACTCAGGGGTTTAATGACAGTTTCCGTCAGCAAGCTTGTTCTTACGGAAGGGCCGTAAAAGTCGGCCGAGCGTGCGATCAGCGCCTTTACCTTTGCCTCCTTTGCAGCGTCCATGATCATCTCAGCCACGATCTTCCGGACCTCCCCCTTCCTGCTGGGAGGGTTAACGGGGGTTTCTTCCGTCATGGGGTCCAGGTGGTCCTTGTCATACATGTAGACATTGTCAAAAAAGACCAGTTTACAGCCTTCCTTTTCACAGATCTTCAGGAGGTTTTTTACAAATTCAGGCCAGTTTTGTTTCCATACCTTGTAACTGTAGGGGAAACCGACAGTGACATAGACGGTCTCCGAACCCCGGATGGCTCCCTTTAACGCAGCCGGATCCAGTACATCGGCCGGGCAAAGTGCATCGGTTTCGTTTACCTTACGCGGGTTCCTCCCAACCAGCCTGATGTCTTTTGTAAAGGCAGTCAGTGCCTTGGCCAGTTCCACCCCTATGGCTCCTCCGGCCCCGATGATGGTTTGCATTGTTTTAGTTTTAATTGTTGTTCAACCCTGATGCCGTACGATCTTCCTTGGCAGGGACCGGAGTGGTTTTCCTGGGTTTTACCTTGACCAATTTCATCACTTCCTCCACCACGGTTTCCATCTGGGGATCCCGTCCCTTCATAAGCAAATTAGGATCATCCCATATCTTGATGTCGGGCCGTACTCCTACCCCTTCATCAAACCATCGGCCATCATTGTAATACAGGCGTGCGCCTGGCACGGTGATACCACCCCCGTCGATCAGTTGGTGGCCGGTAGCCGGGCCTACCAGGATCCCTATGGTCCGCTCCCCCACAATAGGGCCTGCATCCAGTTCACGGAAAGCCCAGGGAAGTCCGTCCCCTCCCGATCCTGCCCAGCCGTTGATCAGCATGCCCATGGGGCCTGTATTGGCCTTTACGGGATACGGATGGGACTTACCGTGACGCCAGTAAAGATTGTAAATGGTAGGCCTTGTCATCAGTTCCAGAAAACGATCTGCCAGTTGTCCGCCCCCATTGAAACGCTCATCGATAATAAAGCCTTCCTTATCTAATTGTCCGTAGAACATCTTTACCAGGTCTAGCTGTCCCCTACCCCCGGTATTGGTCATGTACACATACCCCAGTTTGCCGTCGGAGAGCTCTTCTACCAGCAACCGGTTCTGCTCGATCCAGTTCAGGTATCGTATGTTGCCTTCTTCCCCAGCTGTCAGGCAGGTAACCACCACTTCTTTCGCGTCCTTTAGGTTTCCGGTCTTGCTGACTTTCAGGACCACTGTCTGCCCGTTAAGCCCTTCGAAGGCTGCGTAGGGGTCTTTGTCTGTCGGCAGGTCCATCCCATTGACGGAATGGATGTAGTCCCCTTCGGATACATCTACCCCGGGACGGTCAAAAGGGGAGCGATTCTCCGCATCCCAGGGAGCCGGTTTTACGATCCGTTTGATCATATAGCCTTTCGCGTCCTTGCCCCAGTCGATGCCCAGGTAACCCGTACTGACATTTTCCACATCCTGGTTATCCCCACCACGGGTATATGTGTGTCCCGCACTGAGTTCTGCTGCCAGGTTAGACTGAAGGTAACTTACGTCCCATCGGGAACGGGCATCCTCGATCAGGTCTCCGTATTGCTTGCGAAGGGTTGCCCAGTCTACCTGTTGCATATCCTCGTCATAGAAGAAATCCCTGTGGCGCCTCCAGGTATCCTGGAAGATCTGCCTCCATTCTTCCCTGGGATTGAGCTCCATGACCAGCCCCTTGGTGGGGATGGCGTCTTTGATCTTCTGATCGGCCTCCGGCTTGATGATACCGAATTGGGAACCGCTCCTCACCAGAAGAGATTTTCCGTCGGCTGTCATCACCACTCCGTTTACCTTGGACATGATGGATTTCTCTTCCCTTTCTTTCAGGTCGTAATAGAAGAGTTCCGGATCTCCCCCTCCGGAACCAGAATTCGGAAAACGGCGATACACCACCTTGCCTTCAAAGGCCATTAGGTTTCCGAGGTTTCCCGGTTTGGCTGGCAGGATGACCAGCCTGCTTTCCATATTGTTCCAATTCACTTTGACCGGCTCCGTAGCTGGTTTTTCCTGCTTTCCCTTTTTCTTGTCCTTGTCATCCGCAGCCTCTTCCTTATCCTCTGCTTTTAATTCATCATTTTTAGCATTGAGCAGGAAAGGGGTATCTGTATTCAGGTTGATAGCCGCCAGCTGGGTGGCATTGGGATAGATCCAGGTACCGTCCCCCAAACTGCTGTAGACAGCATCAAAATTCCTGTCGGTCAGAAAAAACAGGTGCTTTCCATCCGTACTGAACACCGGGTTGCTGTCATCGTAGAACCCGCTGGTGACCTGTCTCGCCTGCTTGCTACCCAGGTCGTAGATAAAGATAGCTTCATTGGCATTCCCCATCCCGATAGTGTATGTGATCATCTTTGAATCCGGAGACCAGTTGATAGGGTAGCTGTAGCGAGAGCCATGTCCATAATTCCATTCGTAATTATCCGCGACCTCCACCGCTCCCGAGGCCACTTCGATAATACTGATATCATTCTTCTCGTCAATAAAGGCGAGTTTCTTGCTGTCAGGTGACCAGTGAAGTGAATAGCCGTACCCCTTGTTTCTGGAACTGATCTTCCGGGCCGGTTGATCGGTGCGCATGGGCTGTACATAGATCTCGTATTCCCCGGAGGCATCGCTCCAGTAAGCGACATGATCCCCGTTGGGAGACCAGGCAGGGCTGTGGTCGAATGCCCCGGAAGAGGTGGTCATATTCCGGACGAACCCTTCCTTGACCGGCACGTTGAAAAGTTCTCCGCGGGCTTCAAAAACGATACGACTGGCCCCGGGAGAGGCGGTCATATTTCGGATCTGCTTGTCGACTTCCACCCGTTTTGGCATTTCCAGGGTGAGGTCGCTTACTACAGATACCTCAACTTCTTTAGGCGTTTCCGTCGCCAGGTCCATCAAGTAAAGGGTACCCCCCACCTCAAAGACCAGGTCTTCAGGTCCGGCAGAGAGATACGTAATGTCGAACTCTTTGAATTGTGTGACCTGGTTCAGAGATTCGGAAGCCACATCATAACTCCAGATATTCAGGCGCATATCCTCGGCCCGGTCTGAAAGGAAGTAGATCTTGTCCTTTCCCCAGGCGGGTTTCCCGTCATTGGCTTCGTTCTCCGTGATGTTTTTGGCGGTATTCGCTTCCAGATCGAACAGGATGACGTCCGAAGTGAGTCCGCCCCTGTATCGTTTGAAAGGATAGGTCTCCGTGATTTTGGTGATATAAGCAAGCTGTTTCCCATCTGGCGAATAGGTGGCTATCTCTCCATAGGGTATGGGGAGTTTTTCGGGCATCCCCCCTGTTTTTGAGATCAGGAATAGTTGATTGACCCTACCTGAAGGGATCCCTGTCTCCCTTCTGGAGGCGAAAAGGATCTTTTCACCGGCGGGGTGCCAGTCGACCATACGATCATTGTGTGATCCGTAGGTGAGCCTGAGGGGTACACCCCCGGTCGTCGGCATAACATATACATCCGGATTACCCCTGTAACTGGCCGTAAAGGCGATCTCTTTACCATCCGGGGAAAATTTGGGATAGGATTCTTCCCCCGGGGAATGGGTGAGCTGGGTAGCCATCCCCCCATTCTTATTTACCACCCAGATATCGCCCCCGTAGACGAAGCAGATCTGGGTCGCAGATACATCCACGTAGCGCATCAGTTTGGCGTTGATCTGGCTGAAGGAAAGGAAGCCGGAAAGAAGAAACAGAAAGGTGATTAGGAGTCTCATAGTGTTGGTTTTTGTCTGAGGTATAAGATAGGGAATTGAAGGGAGTAATACAGAAGAAATCAAGGTTGTATTTTGACGAATTCTGGAGAAGGGAGAAAAGACTCAGGATATTTGTTTCACAAAACACACCATCCTGTTCGCCTCCCGGAACCCCAGGCTTTTGTGGAATTCGATACTGGCCGTATTTTCGATCTCAGCATCAGAAGCGATCTCTGAACAATGCTGCTGTTTTCCCCAGATTTCTGCCTTCTCAAGTAGAAGCCGACCATAGCCCTTGTTGCGATAGGCCGGGTCCAGGTAGATCCCTTCCACATAACAGACCGGTTTGCCATGGGTCCCCTCCACATATTCCTGTCTGAGGGAAAGGGATAGGAAACCTGCGGATACGGAATTTTCCTTGAGTAGGAATACTGTTTGGGATTTATCCTCCAGACAGTTATTGAAAAATTTCTCCTCAGTTTCAAGGGTGCTATCGGGCCATAGGGCACAGGCCAGGCGGGCGATCTCCTGGTAGTTTGAGACAGATATTTCTTCGATTGTGCTCATGAGTATAAATCCTGATATAAATGATATAATCATGGGTGATCTACCGATTCAGACGGCCACAGAACTCCTTAGAGTTCTGTGATCACCCGGCACGGATTCCCATAGGCCAGGACGTTGTCAGGAATGTCCTTGGTCACCACACTCCCCGCACCTATGGTGACGTTATCGCCAACGTTGACTCCAGGAAAGATGACCGTATTCCCGCCTATCCAAACTTGGTCGCCAATACTCACCGGTTGGGAAGAGGTTAGATAACGAGTATCCTTTCCTCTCCCGACAATACGGTCTGAAGCCTTCAGGGGATGGGTGGCTGTATAGATCTGCACATAAGGGGCGATCAGGCCGTTCTTCCCGATGCTGATCTTGTTATTGTCCAGAAATATGCAGTTGGTGTTCACAAAGGTGTTGTCTCCGATGGAGATGTGCTCCCCGTAATCGCAGTAAAAAGGGGCTTCTATCCAGACCCCCGAACCCTTTTGTTCAAATAACCCGCCCAGGATATGGTTCCGCTCGGCCAGGGCTTCGGAATCCAGGGAGTTGTACTGCTGCAACAATTTCCGCGCCCGGTGGTAGGCCCGTAGCAGTTCGGGGTCCCGGGAATCATAGGCCTGCCCGGCCAGCATTTTCTGTTTTTCGGTCATATCCTGATTGTATTATCTGGATAACAATAAATGAGAAGAGGAATGAAATAAACGTTATAGGCTATACCCCGGAAATTGTTATTCTCCCATCTTCTCAAAATCCACCCTTGCGATTGCCTTTCCTCCGGATGCCGTATCAAA
>CBDTYM010000091.1:0-11162 GCA_965364605.1 uncultured Muriicola sp. | reverse complement strand
ATGACCACTCTTATTCTTTTACGGCTCATGACTTTAAATTACGTACAACTTGTTATATGTTTCCTAAAATAGCATTTTATCCCTTCAAGTTCCCGGACAGCGATTGATTTAATAGATTTTTATCTGAAGAGCGGAGCTCGAGCAGGGTGGTGTCCAGGGGGCTTTGGACGGCCAGGAGGTCCTTTTTGGCCACGTGGGTATAGATCATGGTGGTTTCCGGTTTGGCGTGGCCCAGGAGCTCCTGCACGATACGGAGGTTCACCCCATTCTCGATCAGGTGGGTGGCATAGGAATGGCGTAGGGTGTGAGGGGTGACCCGCTTGCGGATCCCGGCCTTTCGACAGGAACGCTTTAAAAAGGCACGGATACTGGTGGCACTGTAGGGTCCCCGTCCCGATCCGTTAAAAAGGTAATCCTGGGGTCTGTAGCTGCCGATATAATTGATCAGCAAAGGCACTGTGCTCTCGGCCAGGACCACGTACCTGTCCTTCCGACCTTTGGAATTCAAAATGATCACCTGCCTTCTGTCGATATCGATATTTGCAACCCGCAATTGCAGTACCTCGCTGATCCGCAGGCCACAGGAATAGAGTAGGGCCAGGATCATCCGGTGTTTGAGATTGTAGGTGGCCCTCAGGAGGTCGATCACCTCTTCTTTGCTCAGTACGGTGGGCAGCATCCTGCTTCTTTTCGGCCTTTGCAGGAGTTCGGGTTCTATGCTGCTCTCCAGGAACCGGTCCCCAAAATGCTTAAGCGCACTCACCAGCTGTCGGTGGGTGCTGATCCCGTATTTCCTCCGCTTGACGACCACTTCTATAAAACGCTGCACGGACGCATTATCCAGATCCGAAAGGGGGCGGTCCTTCCAGTAAAGTAACAGGAAGACGATAAAACTGCTGTATGTTGTGACGGTAGAGGTACTCATCCGCAGCCCTTCCAGGTAGCGAGTGTATTCTTTCAGTGTAGTCGCCTGGGCAGGGGAGAGTAAGGATTCAAAGGGTTGTCCTGTGGGCTTTTTCACGGTGAATGTCGTTATTGGGCCAGGCAGGCAAAATAAGCCTCAAGAGTGAAAAAAGGGTGCAGTTGCTTTTAAGGATAGCTTATATTTAGGTGCTAATCAAAAGCAGAATCACAGACCTCCTATGGAAAATGACTACAAACTTAGACGACATACCGAATTATACGAAAGCCAGAACAAGCAGTTAAAGCGCATCGTTCTTTTCGGGATTGTTTTTGCCTATATCGTATTGGTCAATATTTTGAAACCCTATTCTGATCGCGTGGCTGTTTTGCAAGAGGATCTTAAGGAAGGAAGGACCGAGGTTGAAAAGTCAAAGAAAGTCAAGGAAGATCTGGATGAGTTACAAAAGACCTTTGTCTCTGTTAAAAAAGTGATCGATGCATCCCCCTGGGATATCGAGAAAAACAAGTTGATCCGCGACTATCGGGAAATGAACCGATCTGGCAGGGCCATTTCCAGGGATGAGTATCAGGTGAAAGCAGATTCAACGGTCAAAAGAATTGGCCAGATGGTACTGGACTCCGTTAGCACTCCTTTTCAGGAGTTCCTGGATCAGGATTTTATATCTGAGCAAAGCCCATCTCTATACAGTGGTCTAAAAAACCTGCCTGAGGTGGTTGCCAAATGGACAAACGGACACCTGGGGGAGTTTTGGTACCGGACCCAGGGTGATAAAAATGAGACCCTAGAACGCCTGGCAGCTGCATTGAATGTACAGTTATCTAGTATCTCAAGGGAAATAGACTATGCGAATCGGATGGTAAAAGAACAACAGAAACAGCTGGCCTCCAGAATTGAAACGCTGCAACAGGAGATCAACCTGGAGGAAAAAAACCTGCCTGAGAAACTCGATGCCGAAATGTCGAAGATCCTCCCGAACTGGATAGGCGGTATCATCACCTTTGAACAAATTATGTTGTATCCCTTTATTATCATAGGGATCGTCATTTATACCGTGGTCCTTGCCTTTTCCCTCTCCAGGCACTATCACTTCATGATCCGGGGCTTACAGATCCCCGAAAGATCTCGGGGAGATGCCGCTTTATCGAGTTTATGGACACTGACAGATCGGGGTAAGTTCGGCACCGGGATAACTCTGCTCTGCTATCTGGGATTTATTGGTTTGATGTGGTACTTCTTCGAACAGGGGTATATCCTATTCCAAGAATCAGGTCCGCCCGATACAGGTCTGTACATGGATGATACATTGATGACCCTTGGTCTCTGGAGCGGGAGAATCCTCTTTATGGCTCTGCTTTTGCTATTTATCTGGCGACCGTTCTTTAAAGATCAGTATCGCGAATTGTTCTGGGGGCAACAGTAGCTGGATGCCCTGGTCATATTCCTTTGATCTTTCTACTGAAAATGCAAAACCTTCCTTGGGAACCCCTGAGTGTAATCGAGTTCTTTGTTTATCTTATTCCAAGTGTTGACAATTTGTGAACCTGTTTATTGAGCCCTATACGCTGATAGGGCTTGTTTGAAATATTGTTTTTAGTCAATTTTCGACAGGTCGATTTTTGGAAGGTTTTGAATTGCGATTTATTTACCTTGTTTTAGCTCATCAAGAAGTGATTTTGCCTTTTCTTTTAAAAGATCTTTGGCTATTAGGTCTTCCAATATTTTTTCCGCTTTTTGATTTTTGCCTAAGGTACTATACGTCTCTGCCAAGACCATTTGCAAGTTTTCATTGAAAAAATAAGGTGAGCTCAGCTCCACCATTTCAATGCCTTTGATCAATTCCTTTTGATCTTGTTTAGAGGCCATTATTTTATAATAACCCCATATGGCAATCAATGGCATATCATAGGACTCGTTGTTCTTTTCCAATTCCTGTTCTGCCCATGCGATTGATTTCTTGTTGTCCAAAATATCCTGAATCAAGTATATACTCTTTTCATCTTTGTATGGGGTTCTGTCCAGAAGTTCAATTCCCAGGGCTTTCACTACTTCTTCAGCGGACCTTGTTGTGGAAAAAGGGTTTTGGCCGGTTATGAATTTGCCCGATACGGCTACATTGGAAAGCATGAAATCGGTTTGGTCAAAAACAGCTCCCCTGGATTCTAATTTATCTTCCAGTTTAAATGGGAATTCTTTCACCCATTCTTTACCAAAAAGCTCTTCCTCGACATTACAAAACGCGGTAATCTCAATGTCCTTGATTATGAAATTGTCTCCATCCTTAATATTGACAAAAGCGGCTGGTCCGTGACAAACAGATGAAATTACCGTGCCTTCCCTGCGGTATAAAGTCAATATGATATCCTGGAGGGAAGGATCAAAGGGCAAGTCAAACATGGCCCCTTTGCCTCCAACAATATAGATAGCATCGTAGACTGATGGGTCTACTGTGGATGTTGCCATGGTATTGTCCAATAAATCGAGAATTTTTTGGTCCTGGAGAACAGCTTGGTTGTAAGTCTTTTCTTCATTGAACTGATCAGCTTCAACTTTTCCTCCTTTTGGACTAGCCACGTCTATATGAAGATTATTTTTCTTAAATATCAGGTAAGCTTGGGTGAACTCGTCAAATTCATAGCCTGGACGGATCTCACCCATATCTTTGCCGTAGCTGCTAACTACCATTAGAATTCTTTTTGAGTTGTTTATTGACTGGGAAAGAAGAATAAGTGGGAAAACGAGAAAAATGAGTAGAGTTGCCTTTTTCATGCTGAAATGTTATTGAATTTATGGTTTGGAAGTCGACGAGTCAATACGGGATTTGTTACAATGAAGAATCGTCAATGTCCATAGTTAACTTTAGATTAAATCTACAATGGGCTTACTATTCGATTGGTGGAGCATGAATGACAAGCCATATCCTTCCGATGGAAAAACAGATCAAAAGTCAACCAGATTGTCAACTACAATAAAAAACCCTCGTAATCCACATGTTTACTAGGGTCTAATGTGATGCATCCAGGATTAGCTCACTGGGGTTCGCTGTTCCTTTGGTCCTGTTCCTAAAATCCTGCCTGCCGGCGGGTTTACATGCCGTAGGTATGCAGGTGCTCAAAGCTGATTTCCTGGTGGCAAATCTGTTATAAGGAATTATATTTCAATCGGATAGCTCCAGGATTCCCGGTAGTGAGGCTGCCTGCCGCAGGCAGGCTGTGCTCTACTACCGGGTTCCTTTGGTCCCTCTCCTGCAAATACGCAAAGCTCATTGCCTCACGGCAATGTTTTTTCGTTTCTCGCATCTTAGGAAAGCAAGCTTTCCATGATGCTCTAAACGAAAAAAGCCCATTCTTGCGAATGAGCTTTTTGTGCTTGATGTGGTACCTCCAGGAATCGAACCAGGGACACACGGATTTTCAGTCCGTTGCTCTACCAACTGAGCTAAGGTACCAGTATTTCAATTTTAAAAGGTAATATCCTTCTAATAAGTCGTCCGTTGCTGCTACCTCCCGATAACTATCGGGATGAGGTAACGTACCTTACGTGGGTCTGCACCCTCCGAAAACCACAATGAAAATACCAGGGGTCTTCAGCCTCCGAAGCCTTGCGCAAAGGAGGACGCAAATATAATTTCAAAATTAGGAACTACCAATAAAAAAGGAAAAAAAGCCCCTTCTTTTTTTCCATTTTACAATCTTTGCAATATGAATCTCGTGATCGATGCCGGGAACACTACTACCAAGCTGGCCGTCTTCCGGAAAGAGGACCTGTTGTTCCTTTCCACTACGGATGCCAAAGGCTTTCACAAAGCCGTAAAAGACGTGTTTTCTAAGTTTCCTGAAATTTCCCATGCCCTGGTGGCCTCGGTGGGATTACTCGGTAAACGGGAACTCGACGTCCTGTCCATCTTTTGCAAAGTAGAACTGCTCACCTCTGTTTCCTCCGTTCCCTTCAAAAACTCATATGCAAGTCCGGGAACACTGGGGGTAGATCGGATCGCCCTCGCTACCGCTGCCTTCTACAACTACCCCAACGCCAATGTGCTGGTGATAGATGCGGGTACCTGTATCACCTACGACATGATCAACGATTACGGTGAGTACCTCGGGGGTGCTATTTCCCCAGGCCTGAACATGCGGTATGCCGCCCTGAACGAACATACAGCGCGTTTGCCCCTGCTCGATCCCAGCCCCTTCGTGGAGTTGATTGGGAATACCACCGAAAAGAGCATCCACAGCGGCGTGATCAACGGGATCTGCAAGGAGATAGACGGGGTGATCACGGAATATCACAGCCGCTTTTTAGATTTAACAGTTATTTTAACAGGGGGGGATGGGCAATTTTTGTCCAATCGGCTAAAAAATACCATATTTGCCAACTCTAATTTTCTTCTTGAGGGCTTGAATTATTTGCTCGAATACAACAAACACTAAATGATCAGAAAGATAGGTTTCGCCTTATTATGCCTTACCGCCTTTGGCGTGTACGCGCAAAATGGAACCGTATCTCCCTATTCCTATTTCGGGGTGGGGGACCTCAGATCGGGTACCACCATCGAGAACCAGATGATGGGTGGCCTGAGCCTGTACACGGACAGCATCCACCTGACCCTCAAGAACCCCGCAGGATACGGTAAACTCAGGCTGACCACTTATACGGCCGGCCTTAGCCACAAGGAGATCTCCCTTAACAGCTTTACCGAACAGGAAAAGTCTTCAGTCACCAATCTGGAATACCTCGCCATCGGCTTCCCGCTCAGTCCCAAGGTCTCTGCAGGTCTGGGGATCAGGCCTTTTTCCTCCGTCGGTTACGACGTACTCCAGGAGACCACTAACCCCGACGGGAGTGAGGTGAACAATTTCTATTCCGGTGAGGGGGGCATCAACCAGGTGTTCCTGTCCATCGGGTTCGAATTGATGAAAAACCTGAACCTGGGGGCTTCAGTAAACTATAATTTTGGGACCCTGGAGAACAACAAGACGCAGCGGGTGGAAGGCCTGCAGTTCGGCACACGGGAAATCCAGATCTCCGATGTTGGCGGTTACGATTTTGTATACGGCCTGACCTTTACCCCAAAGATCAAAGATAAGTACACCCTCTTTACCTCTGCCGTCATCAATACGCAGGTAAACCTGGTCTCCGAAAATACCCAGACCATCAATTCCTTTTCCCTGGGTACAGGGGCTACCATTGAGGAACTTGAAGTGGACCTGGTTAGCCAGGGACTAAGGAACACGGAACTCAAGATCCCGACCATTGCCACCTTTGGCCTCGGCTTTGGGGAAGACAAAAAATGGTTCCTGGGCGCAGAGTACAGCTTTCAGCAACTCAGCAGCTTTGAAAACCGGTTCCTGAGGATCCAGAACCAGGAATATACAGACGCCAGCAGCTATGCCCTTGGCGGTTTTTTTGTCCCCGACTACACCTCTTTTGACAAGTACCTCAGCCGCGTTACCTACAGGGCCGGGCTGCGCTATGACTATACCGGAATCGTGGTCAATGACAAGGAGATCCAAAACTTTGGCATAACTTTTGGACTTGGGTTACCACTGGGAGGAAGTTTCTCTAACCTCAACGTCGGTTTCGAATGGGGAAAGAGAGGGACTACCGCGGCAGGCCTGATTGAAGAAAATTACTTTAAGGTGAACGTAGGTGTCTCATTCAATGACAGATGGTTCCAGAAAAGGAAAATAAATTGATAAAAAATTAGTACATTAACCGCTTTAAAACGCAACACGATGAAAAAGGAACTTTACTTGATGATGCTCGCCATTTTTGGCCTGACAGGCATAAGTTTAGGACAGGGGCAAAATGCCGAATGCATGACCAACCTTTCCATTTACGCAGAACACGCAAAAGTTAAGAATTACGATGCCGCATACGGACCCTGGAAACTGGTCTACGAGGCGTGTCCCGATATCAACAAGGCAAACTTTTCCTACGGGGAAAGGATCCTCCTGCACAAGATCGATAACAGCACGGGAGCCGAAAAGGATGCTTTTATCCAGGAGTTGCTGAAATTGTATGACGACAGTAAAAACTATTTTCCACAGAGCTTTACGCCCGGCAGTGTGGCTATTGACAAGGTATTGTTGCTCTATGACAACAAAATGGCCTCAGATGATGAGATCTATACTATGCTCGATAAGGCGTTCCAGGAAGACCGCGCCAATTTTAAGAATCCCAAAGCGCTTTACCTGTATTTCTCCAGTCTGGTAGACCTCTACTCAGCTGGTAAAAAAGAATTGCAGGACGTTTTCAACACCTATGACGACGTGACCGAAAAGATCGAAGAGGAAAATGCCGAACTCACGGATGTCATCACCAAATTGCTTCCCAAAGAGGATGCCGGTACGCTGACCTCCAAGGAAAAGAGGAGCCTGAGGGTTGCCACGACCAATTCCGAATCTTACGGAAAGATTGCCGCCAGTGTGGACTCCAAACTGGGTGCCCTCGCGGATTGTGAGAACCTGATCCCACTCTATGAAAAGAGCTTTGAAGCCAAGAAAGACGATATTACCTGGGTGAAAAGGGCTGTGGGAAGGATGTTCAGCAAAGATTGTACGGACGATCCCATGTTCCGCAAGTTATTCGAGGCACAATTGGCCCTGGATCCTTCAGCTGACGCTTATGTTTACGGAGGTACACTCAAGAAGAAATCTGGGGATAACAGCGGCGCTATCGCCGACTTTAACAAGGCCCTTGAACTGGAGACCAATCCCAGGAAGAAGTCGAACATCGCTTACAAGATCGCGACCAGTTACCGAAATACCAGCAAGTCGACCGCCAGGAACTATGCCCTGAAGGCCATAGATGCAAATCCGTCTAACGGGAATGCCTATTTGCTGATCGCTAACCTCTATGCCGGCAGCGCCAATGAATGTGGGGATACCCCATTCGAAAAGCGGGCAGTATACTGGAAAGCAGCAGAGATGGCCAGAAAGGCCGGACGGGTGGATCCCGCACTTAGTGGCAGGGCATCACAGGCCGCTGCCAGTTACGAAGCAAAGGCACCTTCCAAGACCGACATATTCAATTCCGGTATGGCAGGAAAGACCCTGGCTTTTAAATGCTGGGTTGGCGGGAGCGTGACGGTCCCCAACCTGTAAGGATGAACCCGGGATTTAATAAAATACCAAAGACAATTGCCATGGTTTTTACTGTGGCAATCTTTTTTTACGGCTGCCAGGATACGTATGAAAGAGTAGGAGACGAAAAACAGATTTTGATCTATCCCCAGGGGGTGGCCAAGGATTTTGAACTTACCTACACTGAGACCCTGGATGAGCTGGAGAGTGAGGACAAGGGCAGGTCTCGTGTCATTGCCGTACTGACTAGCCCCATGAGTGAAGATTTTGACAATATGGTCTTCAAGTACCGGACCTTCCCCGAAGGCCTGCAGGTAGAATTCTATGATGACGACAACAACAAAAGTACCATACGGGCAAATTACGGGATCATCTACAGTCAGACGGACATCATCGACCTGAGGGGCGATGTGGTGATCGAGACCCACGAAGGCAAGAAACTGGAAACTCCCCAGCTGTATTGGGACCGCAAGGCCGAATGGATCTTTACCCAGGAAAAATTCACCTTTACCGATCCCGAGGACGGAACGGTTATGGACGGGGAGGGGATGGATTTTAACCGGGATTTTAGTTTTTTTAGAGCCCACAGGACCTATGGGCTGATGACAATAAAAGAAGACGAAACATGATCAAGATCTTGAGATTTACTGAGTACCTGTACCTCATCGTGGCCCTGATCTCCATCTATAAAATAGGGGAGCTTTGGGAAACCGACCGGCAGGGAACCTACATCTTTATCTTTTTTGCAGTGGTCTCCCTGGGGATGTTTATCTTCAGGAGGAATTACCGCAAACGCTTCGAAAAAAGAAAGCGGGATAATAATTCATAGCCTTGGAGAGCGCCGTACTCATTATTGTCATTTGCCTGATCCTATCTGCTTTTTTTTCAGGGATGGAGATCGCCTTTGTATCGGCCAACAAGATCCATATAGAGATCGAAAAGAAACAGACCGGCTTTCTGGCAAAGGTCCTGTCAAGGCTTACGCATAAACCCTCTAAATTCATTGCCACCATGCTGATAGGCAACAACATTGCCCTGGTGGTCTACGGGTTTTATATGGGAGATCTCTTGATGGAATGGTTCCGGGAGTCGCTCCCTTCCTCTTATTCCGTCATACAACTCGCCCTGACGGATTTCAGCCTGCTTACCCAGACCCTCATTTCCACCCTGATCATCCTGATCACGGCAGAATTTCTCCCTAAGGTGTTTTTCCAGATCTATGCCAATACCCTGCTAAAGGTACTGGCGATCCCGGCCTATGTTTTCTATGCGGTCTTTACCCCGGTTTCTGAGTTCGTGATCAGGGTGTCCGACGTTATCCTGCGGGCTTTCTTTAAAACCCGGGGTGATGAGGTGCAGCTCGCCTTCACCAAGATGGAACTGGGAGATTACATCACTGAACAGATGGAATCGGTAGAAGAGGAGGACGACCTGGACTCGGAGATACAGATCTTCCAGAATGCACTCGAGTTCTCGGCGGTCAAAGCGAGGGAGGTCATGGTGCCCCGAACCGAGATCACCGCTGTGGAACTGCACGAGACCCCAAAGAACCTGACCAAACTCTTTTCCGAGACGGGCTATTCCAAGATCCTGGTTTACAAGGATACCATAGACAACATTATTGGGTATATCCATTCTTATGAGCTCTTTAAAAAACCCAAGACCATTAAAAGCATCCTTCTGCCCGTGGAATTTGTGCCGGAGACCATGCTCATCCACGAGATCCTCAAGATCCTGACCAAGAAACGGAAAAGTATGGCCGTAGTGCTCGATGAATATGGAGGCACCTCAGGGGTGATGACCGTAGAGGACATCGTGGAGGAACTCTTTGGGGAGATCGAGGACGAACACGATACGGTGGACCTGCACGAGGAACAACTCGATGAAAACACCTTCAAATTCTCGGCTCGACTCGAAGTGGATTATATCAACGAGACCTATAAACTGGAGCTGCCCGATCCGGAGGAATTTGAAACGCTCGGCGGACTGATCGTACATGAGACCGGGGAAATCCCGGAAAAGGATACCAAGGTCAGGATAGGCGACTACCTCTTTACCGTCCTCGAAGTTTCGAGTACAAAGATCGACCTGGTGACCCTGGAAGTGGTTACTGACGACTAGTCCCGCATCACTGCAGATAGGTGGCGTTTCCCTTTTATTATTTCATGGAAAACAGTAATTTCGCCCACTGATTTTAAACAATCTTAATTCATGGCAATTTTAGAGAATATCCGGAAACGGACCACGGTACTGATCCTGATCATCGGGATGGCATTATTTGCTTTTGTGATCTCAGGAATTTTTACCAGTGACGGTTTTTCCGGTGGGAAAGTGGGCTCTTCGGTCGGCGAGATCAACGGGGAGGAAATTTCCATCGATGAGTTTCGGCAAAAGCTGGAGCGGGCGACCCGTACCAGCGGGCAGAATGCCTCTTCCATGCAACTGGTCAACAGTGTCTGGAACCAGGTAGAGCGAAACACCCTCTTGGACCAGCAGATATCCGCCCTGGGGATCGATATAGAACAGGACCAGATCATAGAGATCATCCGTAGCAGCCCGGGACTGGCACAAAATCCTCAGTTCGTGGATGAGAACGGGATCTTTGACGAGCGCAGGTTCAGGGATTTTATCCTCGAACTCAAGGTGAATGCCCCCACCCAATACCAGGATTGGTTACAGGATGAGCAGGCCATCATCGAAAACGCCAAGCAACAGGCTTACTTCAACCTGGTACGCGCCGGGATGGGTGCCACCCTTAAAGAAGGGGAACTGGATTACAAACTGGCCAATAACAAGGTGGACATCCGTTATGTACGGGTGCCCTATGCTTCTATTCCTGACAGTACAATTGCAGTTACCAAGAGCGAGATAGAGGCTTATATCAAGGATCACAAGAAGAAATATACCCAGGAGAGATCCCGTGACATACAGTTCGTATACTTTGAAGAAGCCCCATCAGAGCAAGACATAGCCGCTACGCGTTCGGCCATTGTCTCCCTGCTGGATGACAGCGTGGAGTATTCCGAGGAGAAGGATATGACCGATACGATCCCGGGTTTCAGGAACACGAGAAACTTGGATGCCTTCCTCAGCCGAAATTCCGACGCTGCCTATGACAGTATCTTTAAAGCCAAGGCTGAACTGCCTACTGCTTT
>CBDTYM010000090.1:0-11186 GCA_965364605.1 uncultured Muriicola sp. | reverse complement strand
TTCTGGACCTCAATAAGGACCTGATCCGTGATACAGAATCGAGAGATTCCTTTACCATTTTGATGTGTGTCGAAGGAGAAGGGCAGGTGTTGAACGATTCGGGTTCCACCTCCTTCCAGAAAGGGGAGACTGTTCTGATTCCGGCGAGTTCGCAGCGCATAGAGGTACGCACATCCGGATGTGAACTCCTGGAGGTAACCCTGTAAAAGAATTACATCATTTTCCCTGAATCAGGATTCTAAAGAGTATTTTTGTAGAAAATAGCAGTCAAAATGGCAAATATTCGCGATTTAAAGAAAGACATCAACTACGTCCTGGGAGATATTATTGAAGCGGTTTACATCTTTGAGGAGTCTAATAATACTCCGGGATCCAAGGAAGGAACCGAGATCATAGACAAGGCCATCGCCACTTTTGACGACCTGATCGCGAAAGTGAACAAGAAGGATGTGGAAAACAGGAAAGCCCACCTGAAGGCTGTTCGTCAGGAGTTGGAAAAAGAAGCCACCGGCCTGGTCGAAAAGCTCAACAAATTAGGCTAAACAACCCCTTTGATTTATTCAGTTCGGCGGCTTTCGATGTGTTCTTTGAGGGCCTTGCCGTACTTGCCCTGAGCTACTTCCGCATCGAGGGAGTTGTAGAGGGAATCCAGGTATTTTACATTGGCCTCAGCAACTTCTGAGAGAACGATATAAGGGGCGATATGGGACTTGGTATTGCTCATCGCGTAGTTCAGGGCGTAGAGATAGCTTCTCCTGATATTGTTTTCATTTGCCTTTTGAAGCGAATCCATGGCTTCCGGGTCAGCGAGGATCCTGGGATCGTTTGCGGCCCGTACCTGAGCCAGGTTTTCAGCATTAAACCTGCTCATGACCTCTCGGAATTCTTCCAGTTTTTCCTGGGTCTCAGACCCTGTCACCACCGCTTTGGAATCGAAGGCGTTCCATACCGTATTGATAGTGATCTTTCCGGGCTCTCCGAAAAAGGTGATCCTGTCATTGATATCGTTGTTGTCTGCTTTCTTCAGGTAGAGGTAAAACACCTCAGGGCTCTCCAGGGCAGTGGAGAACGCAAAATCGCCATCCCCCCGCATCTCCAGGGAATCGAGGTTCACCAGGACGGAGTCTTCCACCTTCTGCAAAAAGAGGGTTCCCTTTTTAAGGCCTTTTACAGTACCGCTGACTTCCATATTCTGTGAAGGATCTCCCGAACAGGAAAAGAAGAAGAGGGCTAGCCCCGAAAGTATAGATGCGTATTTCATACCCGAAAATTTTGGCCCAAATATCAGGAAAGTTCTCGGAATACTAAAGGTTGGAAGCAACTTCCATCAGCAGCCCGCATATATAGGCACCTGCAGTCCCCACCACATACCCAAGTACGGCCAGTAGAATCCCCACTGAGGTCAGGGAAGGATGGAATTCCGCAGCCACTACAGGGGCTGAAGCCGCACCTCCGACGTTGGCCTGGCTGCCCACCGCCAGGAAGAAAAATGGGGCTTTGATCAGTTTGGCCACCAGGATGAGGAGTCCGGCGTGTATGGAGATCCAGATGAGTCCGATCGCAATTAAACCCGGATTTTCCAGTACTTTTCCTAAGTCCATCTTCATCCCTATGGTCGCGACCAGGATGTAAATAAAGAGTCCACCCATCTTACTGGCACCGGCCCCTTCATAGGACTTGGCACGGGTAAACGAAAGGGCAATCCCCACCGCAGTTGCGAAGACCACCATCCACAGGAATTCCGAACCCAGGGAGGACAAGGCTTTTTCCTTGTTCCGGATGATCTCAAAATTAGATTGCAGGAAGTCGGTAAAATGAAAACCGAGATAGTGTGAGATACCCACCCCTGTGAAGGCCAGGGATGTCAGGATGATATAGTCCCTCAGGGTTGGGATGCGGGCGATTTTTGCCGTGTAGGCAGAGACCTTGGATCTGAGCTCATCGATAGAACTGGTGTCTGCTTTTAACCAGCGGTCTATACGTTCTGTCTTTCCTACCCCAAGCAGGATCACAGCCATCCAGATGTTGGCCACAACGATATCGATAAGGACCATTCCCCCAAAATTGGCCGGGTTATATTGAAAGACCTCTAGCATGGCCGCCTGATTGGCACCACCGCCGATCCAACTGCCGGCTATGGTAGCCAGGCCTCGCCAGACGGCATCAAAACCGGCCCCTCCGACGGTTTCAGGTGAGAATACAGAGACGATCAGGATAGCGATGGGTCCCCCGAGCACGATCCCGATGGTCCCTGTCAGGAACATGATCAGTGCTTTGGATCCGAGATTCAGGATGGCTTTAAGATCTATACTGAGGGTCATAAGGATCAGGGCAGCTGGTAGTAAATACCTACTGGCGATATAGTACAAATTGGAAGATTCCTCGGAGATTAGTCCCACACTGGTAAGCACCGCAGGTAACATATAGCACATAAGCAAGGTGGGTACCACCTTGTAGAATTTATACCAGAATCCTTTTTTGAGGGACGAGGTGTAAAAGACAAAACCAAGACAAAGACATAAAAGTCCGAGGATGACGGTGTCATCGGTAAGTGGAAAGTGATCCATAAACGAGTTTGTTCAGCTACAGGACCAAATATAGAAATATTTGAATGGGGGCTCCTTTTTTCCGTTTAGATATTGAGCCAGTAGGTAACCTTCAGGTTGATGGATCGAACCCTGGGAGCGAAGTTATTGACGAAATAATTGTCGTTATACACCAGGAACAGATCGGATAAAGGCGCAAATCGCCATTGCAACCTTGAATTGACCCCGAGATTGTCGCGTTGGTTGCTGTACTGTATCAACGTCGACCAGAAGAGGGATTTGCTAAAGGTGAGGTCGAACCTTGGACTTATCAGCCATATTTCGGCACTGCCGTAAGGTTCCGGCAATTCGATCTGGTCATACCTGAAATTCATGGAGAGGACCGCTTTGGGCTGCAAGCGAAGGTTGATCCCTCCTTCCAGGGAAAAGATATCCCCGTTAAAAAACCGACCGAAAGTTGGTTCTATGGAATACGATAAAAGACGTCGCCTGTCTGATCGGTACCGAAAATTGGCAGAATTGTAATAGTAGCCTTGCTCTCCGGGTAGTGGTAAGGCATCATCGCTTCGGGTGGGGTCAAAATCGTCTAACAGATAGGTGTATTCATGCGAAAAAGATGCTTGAGCCTCGGATAGATTATTGAAACGTACCTCCCAGTCCAGGCGGGTGGTATAATCCGTATTCAGAAAATCGCGGGTAGGGCTCCAAATAAAATTGGGAAAGAATCGAATACTGTGGTTCTGAATAATGCCTTTCTTGGGCCAAAACACCCGCCTCATACTGAGAATACCCTTGAAAATATCGGTCCGACGGATAAAGCCTAGATCAGAATCATAGTCC
Organism: uncultured Muriicola sp.; assembly: GCA_965364605.1. Taxonomy (GTDB): domain Bacteria; phylum Bacteroidota; class Bacteroidia; order Flavobacteriales; family Flavobacteriaceae; genus Muriicola. The sequence goes on along the minus strand of CBDTYM010000090.1, from coordinate 7,800 downwards.
TCCCCGACAAAAACCGCTTTGCTAAAAAAGTTCCAGTAGCGGGAATTGTATTCCAATTGCATTCCTGATGAAAAGTCTTCGTCACTTCGTTCCGGCTCAAAGGATTTATGGAAAAAGGCCCGTCCACTCCATAAATTATCTTCCGATATGAGGTTGTAGTCCACTCCCAGAACCCGGTTGTACTGGTCTTCGTCGGCCACAAAGTCATAGTCTCTGGTGGATTGTCGATTAATAAAGAAGAGACCAATGTTGGAACGGGAAAAGACCTGTTGCTGAAAGGCCACCATCATATTGTTGTTGGTGGCAATCTCATTGGCCTCATCCGCCTCGGTTTGTATGTTGAGAAAACCAATTCGGAGACGATTGTTCAGTTTTCCGCTGAGCCTGACCCCGCCTATGATGCTATTTTCAATGGTGTTTCCTGCTGTATCTCGGGCAATACCGATACGTCTGGAAAAAAAGGGGTTGCTGTCCCGGGAATCACCGAAGTCCGCAAAGAGGTCATTGTTGTCGATAAAAAATTGCCGCCTTTCGGGAAGGCCAATCTCAAATCGGGTCAGGTTGGTGATCTGATTGTCTACCTCCACCTGGGAAAAATCCGGATTGACCGTGATATCCAGGTTCAGGCTATTCCCGATCGCAGCCTTGGCATCCCCGCCTACTTTGAATGTATTGGTGGACGCGTTATTTTCAAAATCCTGGGCAGTGAGATAATTGATATAGGGGATAACAGCAAAAGGTGTTCTGGATTTACCGAGTGGTTTTTCAAAGATCATGTCCCCCATGAAGGTAAGCCCAAAGATGTTCTGATTCTGTGGTATCCGTGTCCAGGTGCTGTTTTCATTGCTTTGGGTGTCAAATCGGTAGCTGTTAAAGCGCCATTTGGTCTCCCCTTCGCGGAACTTAAATGAGGTCAGGGGAATGATCATTTCCGAGGTGTAATAATCGTCATAAATCTGAGATTCTCCTCTCCACTTCACATCCCATGATATGGTAAATCCTCTCAGATCGAGACCCCCTCCTGAAACCAGGCCTTCACGCCTTACCCCATAGGGATTTATCCCGAAGAGAAAAGCGTTGTTGGCATCGTTAAAAGTGTCGAACAGCAAGGTAATGTTGTCGCTGTTACCTGCCCGAAAATCACGCCGAAGCGACTCAACCGCATAATTTTTACCTGCCGTGTAAACGGTAATGCCTATGTACAGGTTCTTATCGTCATACAGCATTTTTATATCGGTTTGCTTGACGGCCTGTATGGAATCTGAAGGGAAGTATTCCCAGAAATCAGAAGCGCTTTCCGCTTCTTCCCATATGGCTTCGTCCAGTATGCCATCGAGCTTAATGAAATCCTGAATGAATTTTACCTTAAATGACGGGTTCTTGGAACTGAAGTTGTTTTGTGAAAAGGAAAGCTGGATACCAAAGAGTATCGCCAGGGCGAGAAAGACCTTCCTGATCACCATGAGTTCTGACTTGAACATTCTGGCAAATTTAACATTTTAAGCGTTAACAAAATCCCAAAGTTGTACCTGCTATTTTTACAGAATTGCCCTATCGGCGGAATCGGGTTGTTCCGAAAACATACACTATCCGTGATTGGATATGCCATGTTGCTTCTGCAGATACGGAAACAAGAAGATTTAACACCGGCTTAATACCTCAATCTCTATTTTTGCCGAAACATCCAATTCATGAAGAAGTTTCTGATCCTCGTTGTCTTCGCTACTAATCTGGGGCTTGCGAACCCACCGTTCTGGGGTAAGACAGGGCATCGGGTAGTTGGAGAAGTCGCAGAGATGCACCTGCAGAGGAAGGCCAGAAAAATGGTTCGGAAGATCCTGAACGGCCGCTCCCTTGCCTCGGTATCCAATTACGCTGACGATATCAAGTCTGATACACTTTACAGGAAGTATTACCCCTGGCATTATGTGAATTACCCTGCCGATAAAAAATATGGGGAAGAGACACCCAGTGAAGAGGGTGATGTCGTAATGGCCATAGAATTCTGCAAACAGAAATTACAGGCTAGGGAGACATCGGCAGAAGAACGGGAATTTTACCTCAAGATGCTGGTCCATTTCATAGGCGATCTCCATCAGCCATTACATGCCGGTTGGGCCGAAAACCGTGGTGGAAATGATATAGAAGTGAAATGGTTTAGAGAAGAAAGCAACCTGCATCGCGTTTGGGACTCTGACCTGATCGACCATCATGGCATGAGTTATACCGAACTCGCACGGGACTTGCCCGTCCTGACGAGGGATGAACGGAAACAGTTGCAAGCAGGGGACGTGTTTGACTGGGTGGAGGAATCCCATCAGCTGGCTACGGGGATCTACGGGTCTGTCAGGTCGGGAGACCGACTTGGATATCGCTATAAATACCTGTATTGGTCCACAGTGGAGGAACAACTTCAGAAAGGGGGGCTCCGACTAGCGGCTGTCCTGAATGAGATCTTCGATTAGCGCTTGGAGATCTTGTTGCCGGAAATATGTCGTTGACGGGAGCTTTTAAATCGGGTCTGGTCTGCTGACCTCAGCTGGGCGTGTTTGGTAGCCCTTCCCTGGACCCTTTTTCGCCACATCCTGAAACTGCTGGGCTTCATCTCCCTTCTCATGATCTCTATGGTCTCCTGTTCGGAGATCCCGAACTGGAATTCAATGGCCTCAAATGGGGTTCGGTCTTCCCAGGCCATTTCGATGATACGGTCCAGTTCTCTTTCGGTAAAGTCTTTTTTCATAGCCTTGCAAAGATAGGAAGATCTCCCGAGATCACCGGATCACTCGGAAAGTGAGGTTGATGCGTTCCCCTATGGCCCTTGCTGTCTTGGGGACCTGGTGCAGCCAGTGGTGTTGAGTACTCCCTTTCATGATCAAAAGGCTGCCGTGTTCCAGGATCATTTTATGTTTGAGGGAAGGATCGTCTTTGTGTTTGAAGTGGAAGGCGCGTTCTTCTCCCAAAGATACGGAAGCGATGACCGGGTTTTTGCCTAGTTCCGCTTCGTCGTCTGCGTGCCAGCCATTACTGTCTCGGCCATTCCTGTACAGATTGAGCAGGCAAGTAGTAAATGCCGTTTCCGGGAGCAGGTCTTCTATCTTTTTCTTGATCACGAGCAGATCCTCTGTAAAGACATGGGGATACATGGTGATATTGGAATAGGAATAGGGCTTGCCGTTGTCTGCGTATAAGGCTGTAAGCCTGGGCTGGGGATAAACCTTTCCGAAAACGCGGATGTCGTCCTGTCTCCAGGAAATGTTTTCCTTCAGGGCCTGCATAAGTCGGTCTGCCTCCATTTTTTCGAGGAATCCGGGATAATAGAGGATATCACTGTCTGGCAGCGCGATATGCCGGGCTTTGGCTTTCATGACCGGATCAACTGATAACCTTTTTGAGCTCATTTCTGTACTCGGAAGGGTTCTGGCCGGTGAAGGCTTTAAAGGATTTATTGAAGTGGGAGAAATTGTTGAAACCGCTCTCAAAACAGACATCCGTAATGCTCATGGGTTGTTCCGCCAGGAGTTTGGATGCGTGTACCAGCCTGCACTCGTTGACGAATTGCACAAAGGTCTTGTTCGTGATCTTTTTAAAGTAACGGCAAAAGGAAGGAACGGTCATACTGACCATATCAGCGATCTTCTCAAGGGGGATGTCCTCCTTGAAATTCTGTTTGACGTAATTGAAGACGATATTGATGCGGTCATTGTCTTTGACCTCCGTTTTAAGAGAGAACCCGTCCGCATTGAGCACTTTGTAATCTTCGGACAGTGCCAGTTCGTTGAGAATATTGAGGATTGACAGCAGCCTTTGAAAATCGGTCTGATATTCCAGAACTTCCATTTTCTCTCCGATCTTCCTCTTGGTCTTCCCGGAAAAAGCAATGCCTCCGGCAGCGAGTTCAAAAAGCGACTGTATCCGCTTCATCTCGGGGATATTGAAAAAGTCAGATCCCAGAAAATCTTTCTTCATCTGCACCACGGTCTCCTTTTTGTTACCGGTGAGTTTGTCGGTAAGTCCGCAGTGAGGCAGATTGCTGCCGATCAGGATGAGGTCTCCGTTGGTGAAGTAAGAGACGTGGCTGCCTATCTGGCGCTTTCCTGACCCGCCATTGACATAGACCAGTTCTATCTCAGGATGGTAATGCCAGACGGTGTTCTTATTGAGCCTTTCCTCGTCAAACTTCTGATAGGTGAACGAGTTGCCAAAGTTCGGTTCTATGGCCTCGAAAGTGGGTTTTTGTGTGATCATATACATCCTATATACGTTCAAAGTTAGGGTGGTGGTTGTTCCCGGGACTTTGCAAAATTACCCAAAACATATGCAAAATTACCATTTAAGATTTTATTAACGGTATTTGATGTTAAAATAGAACATTTATAGGCGAAACCTGCTGTAGTGAGCCTGTTAGAATGGAGATAGATTTGTGTTGAGTTTAATTCATAACCCAAAAAAAGAAATCATGAAAACATTGAAAACAAGTATCGCAGCCGCCTTTTTACTGGCAACTACCGGAAGCTTTGCACATACCTATAATGCATTTTCCGTTGAGGGTAAAGGCATAGATCATCCTATAGTTAAAGAAGAGCCTTTCTTCAGGAAAGCAGGAGACAAATTGTACCTCAACTTCTTTAACCGCGAAATGGGTGATGTTCAGATCCGTGTGATCGACAGTGAGAACAGGATCGTTTACAGCGAGACCCTGAAATCGACCCTGGTCGTTGAAAAGGCCTTCAATTTCGAAAAGGCTGAAGAAGATCGATACAAAGTTATCGTCAAAGACGGTGACCAGACATATGCTGAGTATTACGTAGTGAAGTAAGTTTAGTTAACTCAGCAAAAGGGGGCCTTTTCAGGCCCCTTTTTTTTGATTTCTCGACAGTTTATTACGGATGCGTTCTGGAAGGAATTCGTTGTGCAGGACCTCTGCCAAAAGGGCAGGAGCCTTTTCTGGAAAATAGATCAGGGAGTACACCTGGGCAATGCTCAGGGAATGGGTTGGCTGTTCTAAAAGGGTCATTGCATCGCCGCGGGTTACCTTTCCCTCTTTCAGTACCCTGACATAGCTTCCGGGATGTCCGTGGTGGATGAATTCTTTAACGATCTTTTGATCGCCAAACCGTATGCCTAATTTGTAGCAGGGCTCCCTGGGGATGGTGATCTGCACCCTGGCACTTCCCAGGGAATATACAGAGCCCACCATGAGCTCGTTCTCATCCAGCCCTTCAACGGTAATATTTTCTCCAAACATGCCCCACTGCCAGGATAAATCCGGATAGCGCTCTTGCCAGTAGGGATAATGGTTCTTCGAAAAGAGGTAGCAGGCCTTGTCGGTACCTCCGTGATGCTTTGGGTCTGAGATGGTATCGCCTGCCACATGGGTAGCCCCAAGAACCACCGGCCCCTCCACGGGATCTTTGAAGATCCCGGTCTTTTCTTCCCGCCCGTTCCAAAGAAAGGAGGTGCTTTTACCGATATTGGTTGAGACGACTTTCATCCCCTAAAGATAGGGCAATGAGATGGAATATATAATTTATGAAAGATCTGGACTATAAAAGGTTCTGACCGGTCTGAGGAACTCAGGAATCAGGGTTGCGCTTTGTGCTTACTTCCATTAATTTTCTGGAAAGGGCGTGTTCTCCTTTGAATTCAGTGATCTGGAAGAACATGATATCATCGCCGATATTCTCCAGGTCGAAAATGGCGTGATTGTTTTTGTGTCTCAGAAACTCGGAGTCCCCCTTCTCTACGTGCATCAAGATGATCTTCCCATCTTCGAACCGCGATATGACAATTCCCTCCGTACCGGACACCCAGCAAAAATCCGATTGTATCCTCCGGAAAGACATCCGTTCCTTTGGCAGCAATACGATCTCCCAAACGCGGAGATAGTCGTTCTCAAAAAGGACCTTCTGTCCGAGGTCTGCGCTGAATTCAGCTTCATTCAGTTCCCGTATATGGGCGGGATTCCAGGTGCTGAAATTACCGGACTCGTTGATGTCTATGTATTTTAGCATCCGGGTGCTTTGATTTTCTCTTGTGGTCATAGCAAATTACTTGAAGAATTTCCCGGTTCAAAGGCGATCCGATCTGTCGTTGAAAAAACTCCGGCACAGAGGTTACCAGCGCTTCTCTCAAGATCCATCCCGAAACAAAAATTTCGGGAATTCACCATTGAGCGTTGCTGATGATTCAAAAACGACTTCGCGAAACAGATCGCCCTTATCTTGTTGAACCGCGTTTTCTTGAACTCAAAGTTTTAAGAAATATTTCCTCATGTCAAATGCCATAAGGGTTGTAAGCGTTTGGAATTCGGAAATCAGAACGCAATTGAGGAAGAAAACCTTCCGAATTCAGGAATTAAAACTGTTTGCGATGTCCAAAACAGGTGGGAACTCATAGGCATACTCAGGCTTATTTTCCCAGTCTACTCTCAGACGAGTCTTTCTTTGTATTTGGTGGGCGTGGTGCCAGTCTTTCTCTTGAAAGCGGAGTAAAAGGCACTTTTGCTGTGAAATCCTACTTCCCTGCCTATTCCTTCCATACTAAAATTACTGGAGGATTCATCATTGAGCAGGTCTTCCGCTTTCTTTATCCGAAGATGGTTTATATACGAATTAAAGTTTTGATTGAAGATTGTATTGATGGAAAGGGATATCTTTTTAGGGTGTACATTGAGTTTATCCGCGAGTTCGATAATAGTGAGTTCACTTTGGGTAAAGACTTCGGAATTCTTCATATAAGTATCTATGTCCTTCATCAGTACTTTGAGTTCACCAACATTGGTGTTTCTCGGCTTCTTGGTTTCCTTCTTAAATATTGTCCTGTCATTTTCAGTATAGGCCTTATTTCTGATATGCAGAGAAGCAAAAACATTCTGTTGCATGACCCCGTAGACTGAGATCCAGTAAATGGCAAAGAGGTCCAGGACTGAGAAGAAGATCTTGAAATAATAACTATCGGGTGCAATGGCGTACATCACGTGTATGATAAAGGAAGAAATAAGGCAATAGATCAAAAAGATGCGGGCCCATGACAGCACTTTTTGCTCTGTTCGGCTGAATGTATTTTCAACCTCAGCCCTGTGCTGATTCAGGAACTTCAGGTTCCATAGACCGATAGCCCAGGAATATATGATCCCTGCAAAGGTAAAAATCACCGGGTACCATGTACTTTCAGCGATCATCTCTTTAGAGGCGGCCGGTAGGAGATAGATCACCAATTGTGATAAAAAGGAAATTATACCGGGGTAAAGAACCCAGTAGATGGTCTCTTTGTCAGAAAAAATGGAGATCTTCTGGGTGTATACAAAAAAGACTGAAAACAATAACCAGGAAAAATCGAAGGGTAGAAGCAGGAAAATTTCAGGATAGTCCTGATCCAGGCCTAATCCTCCAGGAATAAAGACGATCAGTTTGAGAGAGAAAAGCAGGAGGTATATTCCCAACCAATGTGAACCTCGGGACTGATTGAAATTCAAAATCAGCAATAAACATCCCAGGGTAAAACCCTGAACAAGAGCCAGTATATCCAGGAAGGATTGTAAGTTGTAATTGATCGCTAATGCCTCTGCCAAGGAATATACGTTTAGTGATATATGAAATAAAACAGGATTTTAGATAATGTAAAGCCTCTGACGTTTAAGATTTCAAAAGATTATCAACATGCCCAATCGAACAACCTTGATCAGCTCACTAAAACGAATTGTGGATCCATTCATTTATAAAGAAAGGAAAGGGACTTCATAAAAATTATGGGAAATGGGTAAAAGTTGGGTAGTAATTAATACTTCGTATCGTCCGAATC
>CBDTYM010000089.1:0-11268 GCA_965364605.1 uncultured Muriicola sp. | reverse complement strand
AAGTACCTGGACGACAATTATTTCCTGGGAATCCTTATGCCCGAAGGCGAGTAAGGCGAAAGGACAGAGGGTCTGGCCATGTTTGGAACAGATTGACAGAAAGTTAAGAGAACCGGCTTTGGCCGGTTCTTTTTATTGAGGAAGGTAGCGGCTACCACTGTTATTTAATTTCCTGGATGAATTTATTGTATGCGTGGTGCCTTGGGGAATACACAAAATATATTGGGTATAAAAAGACCTTAAAAATTGCCACTTGCGTATTCCTATTGGTGAAAAAATTACGATATTGCACCCCCGTTAGAAGCCAGGTTATAACGGAAAAAGGAGTGTTAGCTCAGCTGGTTTAGAGCACTGCCTTGACAGGGCAGGGGTCGTTGGTTCGAATCCAATACACTCCACATCACTCAGAAAATCCACACGGTCACGTGTGGATTTTTTTATTCCTGGAAAAATCCAAACTGGTTTGAGATTTTGGAAGGAATAAAAACATACACCGCACAACTGTGCGGTGTTATTTTCTATTTGCAGCCGCGGACTGACTTTGGATCACGAGGCTGCCTGCCTTAGGCAGGCGGAGAGAGTAATCCATTTTCAAGGGGATAAAAACATCACATCCCGCGGGGAGCGGAATGTGGACATTCTATTTGCAGGTATGGACTGAGTTTGGATCATCGCACGGAAGTGCGGTAATCCGACGATTAGGATATGATTCAAACGTGTTTGAGCGACTGGAGGGGATAAAGATCACACCCCGCCCAAAGCGGGGTGTTAATTTTCTATCCTGCCTGCCGGCAGGTTACAGGTACGGAATGATTTCGGGTCAGTGAGTACAGGTTGATTTTTACAGGTTATCGAGCACTCGCTCCAGCGCCATCCCACGCGAGCCTTTTATCAGGATGCTTCCCTTTTCCATCGGATGTTGTTGCAGATAACCCGACAGATCTTCAAAGGTTTTGAACTTATTTCCCCTTACCGAGGTCTTAAAGAAGTTTTCTCCCACAAAATAGCGGTTTTCAAATTTCATCTCCTCTGTGAGGTCTGCAATAGCCTGGTGTTCCGCGGCCGCGCTTTCGCCCAATTCAAACATATCTCCGAGGATGATGGTCTTGTTCCCGCCAGGAGTCTGATCAAAAGCTACCAGGGCTGCCTTCATGCTGGTAGGGTTGGCGTTGTATGCATCCAGAAAGATCTTCAGGCCATTCTTTTGGAGGATCTGGGAACGATTGTTTTCCGGGTAGTAGGCTTCTATCCCTTTTTTGATGTCACTCAGATCTACTTTAAAGTAGACCCCCATCAGAACGGCGATGGCGGTATTGGCAAAATTATAGGACCCCGGCAGGTTGGTATGTATCTCCGTATCCATCGTCCGCAATTGCACAAAAGGATGAGACCCCGTGAGACGGATCTGCTGGTCTGAGGAATCCCCTTGACTAAAGCCAGTCTTATTGGGATAATCCCTGAGTTTCTCAAGCTGTATGGGATCATCGGCATTCCAGAAGATGTGTGCCTTTCTGGCCATCAGGTTCTGATAGAGTTCGCTCTTGCCTTTGATCACACCCTCCACACCTCCGAAACCTTCCAGATGGGCCTTGCCGAAGTTGGTAATATACCCGTGATCGGGCAGGGCAAGTCCGCTTAGGAATTCGATCTCCTTCTGGTGGTTGGCGCCCATCTCGATCACGGCCATTTCGGTATCCTCTTCTATCCTTAGCAGGGAGAGGGGAACGCCTATGTGGTTGTTGAGGTTGCCGGCCGTGGCTATGGTCCGGTATTTTTGGGATAGCACTGCGTATATGAGTTCCTTGGTCGTAGTCTTCCCGTTGCTTCCGGTCAGGGCGATGACCGTAGCCTGCGATCGAAGCCGATGGTAAGTACCCAATTGCTGTAATGCTGTAAGAACATCCTCCACCAAAAGAAAGCGATTGTCCAGCTGATATTTCTCCTCGTCGATCACTGCAAAGGCAGCGCCTTCTTCCAGTGCTTTCAAAGCAAATGCATTCCCGTTGAAATTGGGTCCTTTCAGAGCAAAAAACATCCCGTCCTTTTGGATTTTCCGACTGTCGGTGGAGATGTTAGGATGCTTTTTAAAGATCCGGTAAAGGGCCTCTGTAGTCATGGCCTAAAGATAAAAAAAGCCCCGACTTAACGTCAGGGCTTCCCATATTTTTGAAGGTGATTTTATCTCACTTTTTTTCCTCGAACCGTTTTGTTCTTGGTCTTGGCCTTTGAACCTACTCGGGACATCGCACATCGGAAACCGATGTAGTCTGTCGCCATGTATTGAGGCAGGAATCTCCTTTGGGCCGGATCCAGCCAGTAGGCCCTGTCTCTCCAGGATCCACCTTTGTAAACCCTTACTTCGTCGTTGATCAGAGTAGTACGGTTGTTGCTCGTGTCGTAGCCTGCCACAAGATTGCCCAGGGAATCCCTTTCCAGAGGCTGGTGTTTTGGTGAATTGTACATCTTGCGCTGGTCCTCCTCCTCATCATCGCTGAAGCGATAGAATCGGGACGAACCTGGATCTCCATCCCTGTAGGCTCGGTTATCACTGGATGAGAAGTTGGTCCTCAAATAGGTCTCATTCTCGTCAACAGGAACCATCAGTATCTCGCCTGGCAGGTTGACAGCTACCACTTTTCCATTCGGGAGGGTGTCATACACGATACTGTCCCTGAGGATCTCCACCTTTCCGTCTTCGCCTATAGCCGTCTTGGTATAAATGTTACCACGAAAGTAGTTGAAGTCGCTGATCTCATCGTCCACAATAGGCCTGTAGACATCGGCCACCCATTCTGCCACGTTACCGGCCATGTCGTAGAGACCGAGATCATTGGGTTTATAGGACTTCACTTCAGCGGTGATATCGGCACCGTCATCAGACCAACCGGCGATCCCGCCGTAGTCTCCCTTACCCTGCTTGAAGTTAGCCAGTTGATCGCCGCGACCAACTCTCTGTCCATTCCTGGTATATTCCCCTTCCCAAGGATATTTCTTTCTTCCCCGGTAATTGTTGTATTCCCTTGTTCCCTGTAATGCCTGGGCAGCGTACTCCCATTCAGTTTCTGTGGGAAGTCTGTACTCGGGGGAAATGATTCCGCTGCTTCGTTTCGCAAAGACAGAAACAGAATCTTTTTGCTTATTTCCCTGTAGGGAGTCGATCTGTCCGTTATACACAGATTCGGGTCGGTTGAGGTAGGCTTCCGTACTGAAAGTACCGGCAACTTCTCCAGTCACGGCCTGATATTTGGCATCTTTTGCGAGATAGCCTTCGCGTTCCAGGACGGCCTCATTAACACGGTCTGTCCTCCACTCTGCGAACTGGGTCGCCTGGATCCAGTTGACTCCTACAACCGGATATTCTGCATAGGCCGGGTGGCGCAGGTAGTTGTTGGTCATGGTCTCGTTAAAGCCCAGACGGTTTCTCCAAACTAGCGTATCAGGCAGAGCGCCCTTGTAGATGTTTGCGTATTTTGGATTTTCTGGCGGATAGACACTTTTAAGGTAGTCTAGGTATTCCAGGTACATGACATTGGTCACCTCCGTCTCATCCATATAAAAGGATTGAACGTGCTGCTGAGTGGGTGTATTGTTCCAGTCGTGCATCACGTCGTCCTGAACTTTTCCTTTGATGAAGGTACCCCCTTCGATAAAAACGAGTCCGGGAGCTGTTTCCTGCTCCTTGAAATCCGAGTTGTATTGGAAACCACCTTCCTTGGCATTGATCTTCCAGCCTGTGGCCCTGGATACGTTTTTGGAACTCGATGATTTTTTGCAGCTCGTGGCAGTAAAACCGGCCACTAGCACGGTGCAAGAGAGTACAACTTTGATAAATTGTTTTTTCATCTGTTGATCTTTGATTTAATAATTTTTCGGTTTCAGGAGGGATAAACCTCGTTCCTATTTCAGTTTATCTCCCGAAATCCGGATCCTTTCAGGACTTCTTTAGGTCTTTTTCAAATCGATCCAATCGGAACGAAAAATTGATTATGATATAATTCCGGCATTTAAAACGGTGTTTAACACATAATATTTTACTGCCGGAAAATTTCTTTGAGGCCTTTTCACATATCGTTCCGGGCCATCATTACAAATCCATAACGGAACAAATTTCAATATATTATGGGCTTTCTGATTTCTTTACACCTGCCCGTCTTAAATACGCAGTTTGGGGCGAACGCCTGTCTGCGAGGCCCATATCGACAAAACGCAGTGAGCAAACTGATTTAAAACACGAAATAATGGGTCGCCCCGCACAAGATATTTTTAAATTGGCCGTTTACCACATGTACAAAACCTATGAATCCAACGGAAGACCTAAAGGAAAAGAACGCCCTGAAAGCCCGAATGACAGGTAAATGGGGAGATTCTTTCATGTCGCTGAAATCTTTGGATATTCATATACCATTATAAGAGAAAAATGAAAAAAGTAGTAGGCTTATTGACGTTACTCTGTGTAATCAATGGAATGGCTCAGGAAGACAGGGTCATCACAACGGCAGTACCCTTTCTGACCATCGCGGCGGATGCACGTGCTGCAGGGATGGGCGATATGGGAGTCGCCACATCTGTGGATGCCTTTTCCCAACAGTGGAACCCGGCCAAATTCGCCTTTGCAGAGCGAAAAATGGGCATAGGAGTAAGTTATACTCCCTATCTCGAAAGTATTATCACAGACATCTCCCTGTTGAACGGTAGTTTTTACAACAAGATCAATGATCGCAGTGCTTTTGCCTTCAGCCTGCGTTATTTTACCCTGGGTGAAATTGAGTTGCGGCAGTTTGCGAATGACCCGGGAACCCTGGCCAAGCCCAACGAGCTGGCGCTGGATGGTTCTTACGCCCTGAAACTCAGCGATAAATTTTCGATGGCGGTAGCCGGAAGGTTTATCCGGTCGAACCTGAGATTACCCGAAATCAGCAATGTAGACTCCCAGGCGGCGAGTTCCTTTGCCGTAGATGTGGCGGGATACTACAGGTCTGATGAAATAGCGTATAACAATTTTAACGGGCGCTGGAGGGCTGGTTTCAACCTTTCTAACCTCGGTGGTAAGATACAGTATGACGAAGGCGGACAGGAAAATTTTCTGCCTACCAATCTGAGATTTGGGGGTGGCTTCGATTTTATCTTCGACCAGGACAATGTACTAGGGATCACTGCGGAATTCAATAAACTTCTGGTTCCTACTCCCCGGGATTTTGACAATGATGGGGATGTGGATTCGGAAGACAATGACCAGTACCAGCAGATAGGTTTTCTGAAAGGCGTATTTGAGTCTTTCGGTGATGCGCCGGACGGATTTGGGGAGGAATTGAAGGAGGTGACCTGGGCCTTGGGTGCCGAATATGCCTACCAACAGTCGTTTATGGTGAGAGCGGGTTATTTCAATGAAAGCGAGGACAAAGGATCCCGGAAATTTTTTACCCTCGGGGCTGGCTTTATCTTCAAGGCTGCACAAATAGACCTTTCTTACCTCTTCTCGTCTTCTCAGGTGAGAAACCCACTGGAGAATACGCTTCGTTTTTCCCTGACCTTTAACCTGGGAGAGGAGTTTATCAATAACTAAAAGATCTTTATTCCTATACAAAACCTGCCCTGGGGCAGGTTTTTTTGTGGACGGGAAGAAGGGAGTCGTATCTTTAAGGTATGAAACAAAAATCCCATTCCTTTGAATTCCTCATTTTTGATTCGGCCGATGAGCTTCCCCCTGAGGATTCCGAACTTCTGCAGCGGGCTGTGGAGGCCAGGAAAAACGCCTATTCTCCCTATTCCAACTTCAAGGTTGGGGCTGCTGTCCTGTTGGAAAATGGGGAAGTAGTGATCGGGAACAACCAGGAAAATGCGTCCTTTCCGTCCGGATTATGTGCGGAACGGGTAGCCGTTTTTCACGCAGGGGCCAGATATCCTGGTGTTCCTATCCGGAAGATCGCTATTGCTTCGGGGCCAGCGAGCCAAAAAGAGAGTAAGCCTGCAGCCCCGTGCGGGAACTGCCGCCAATCCATTTTTGAGTATGAGGATAAACAGGGCCGACCTATTGAACTCCTGCTCAAAGGCAACGCAGGAGAGGTGTATAAATGCCCTTCCATCCGGAGCATATTACCTCTGGCATTCGGTTCAGAATCCCTCGAGTAATCTGGTGTAAAGACTTATGAAAAGCGCCCCTGGTCTCGGAAAACAGGCCTGTGAAGCTTTTTTTTCATTTCTTTTTCACTATGGATATAATGTGTATTTTTGTTTTCCTTTGGTCATGTCACTTCTAGGGAATCACAGAAACGATATGACAATTGAATAAATCCTGATTTCAATGAAAAAAATTACCAAAGAGGTCTACTTAAAGTGGTATGAGGACATGCTGTTTTGGCGGAAGTTCGAAGATAAGTTGGCCGCAGTCTACATACAACAAAAGGTACGTGGATTTCTTCACCTTTACAATGGGCAGGAAGCCGTTCTGGCAGGTGCCCTTCACGCGATGGACCTGACCAAGGACCGAATGATCACAGCCTACAGGAACCACGTACAACCCATTGGAATGGGTGTGGATCCCAGAAAGGTGATGGCCGAATTGTATGGCAAGGTGACCGGAACTTCCAAAGGTATGGGGGGGTCCATGCATATATTTTCTAAAGAACACCGCTTTTACGGAGGTCACGGCATCGTGGGAGGACAAATCCCCCTGGGTGCAGGTTTGGCCTTCGCTGATAAGTACTTTGAAAGAGATTCGGTAACCCTTTGTTACATGGGGGATGGGGCTGTACGTCAGGGCAGTTTACACGAATCCTTCAATCTGGCAATGCTCTGGAAGCTTCCGGTGGTCTTTATCTGTGAGAACAATGGGTATGCCATGGGTACTTCTGTCGCCCGAACATCCCATTCCACCGAAATATGGAAACTGGGCCTTGGCTATGAAATGCCCTGTGGGCCAGTAGATGGAATGGATCCTGTTACCGTGGCAGAAGAGATGCACAAGGCCATAGAACGGGCCAGAAGTGGGGGAGGACCCACCTTCCTGGAAATGAAGACCTACAGATACAGAGGACACTCCATGTCTGATGCCCAGCATTACCGCACCAAAGAAGAGGTTGAGGAATATAAGAAAATCGATCCCATCACCCAGGTACTCAATGTGATCAAGGAAAAGAAATACGCCTCAGACGATGAGATCAAGGCGATAGACGACAAGGTCAAAAAACTGGTGAAGGAATGCGAAAAATTTGCTGAAGAATCAGACTACCCTCCGGTTCAACAGTTATACGATGTTGTTTACGAGCAGGAAGATTATCCGTTTGTAGAACACAAAATATAAGTATATGGCAGAGATCATAAATATGCCCAGGCTCAGCGATACCATGGAAGAAGGTACGGTGGCGAAATGGCTTAAGAAAGTTGGGGACAAGGTTGAAGAAGGAGATATACTCGCTGAGATCGAGACAGATAAGGCTACGATGGAATTCGAATCCTTTCACGAGGGTACTCTTTTGCATATCGGCATACCCGAGGGCGAAGGAGCCCCGGTAGACTCCCTCCTCGCCATCATCGGCAAAGAGGGGGAAGATATATCGGCCTTGCTGGACGGGAATGCCTCCGGGTCTGATTCACCTTCTGAAGCCCCCAAACCCAGCGAAAGCCAAGACGAGGCTCCAGAGGAGGCACCTGCCAAGGCTTCTCTCTCAGAGATCCCGGCCGGTGTTGAGATCGTTAAGATGCCGAGACTGAGCGATACCATGGAAGAGGGAACCGTAGCCACCTGGTTGAAAAAGGTGGGGGATGATGTTGAAGAAGGGGATATCCTCGCTGAGATCGAGACGGATAAGGCTACCATGGAATTCGAGTCCTTTTACTCGGGAAATTTACTTTACATCGGGATTCAGGAAGGGGAATCAGCTCCGGTCGATGAGATCCTGGCAATCATAGGACCGGCAGGTACAGACGTAGAAGCCGTTCTGAATCGAAAAGAAAGTTCTTCGGAACAAGCTGCTGCTCCCGCTACCGAAGAGAAGAAAGAAACGAAGGAGGAGGAGTCCGCAGAAACCAGTGCGCCTCCTGTGTCATCTGATGGACAACGGATCTTTGTGTCCCCCCTCGCAAGAAAGATGGCAGAGGATAAAGGCATAGACCTGAACGCCGTCAAAGGAACCGGCGACCAGGGTCGGATCGTAAAACGCGATATTGAGAACTTTACCCCTGACAAGGCTGCACCAGCCGCCCAGGCTCCGGCTGAAAAGCCCGCTGCCAAGGCCGCTTCTGTCGCACCGGTCATACAACCTGTCGGGGAAGAGCGCAGTGAAGAAGTGAAGAATTCACAGATGCGCAAGGTGATCGCCAAGCGCCTGAGTGAATCCAAGTTCACCGCTCCGCATTATTACCTGACCATTGAGGTGGATATGACCCAAGCGGCCAAGTCCAGGGAGCACATCAACGACCTCCCGGACACCAAGGTGTCTTTTAACGACCTGGTCGTGAAGGCCTGTGCCCTGGCCTTGCAAAGACACCCGCAAGTGAATACAAGCTGGAACGGCGAGACCACCAAATACAACAAGCACATCCACGTGGGAGTTGCCGTTGCCGTAGATGACGGCCTGGTGGTACCTGTGCTCAAGTTTACGGATCAGATGAGTCTCACCCAGATCGGGGCGGCCGTAAAGGATCTGGCCGGAAGGGCGCGAAACAAGAAACTGACCCCCGCAGAGATGGAGGGGAGCACCTTTACCGTTTCCAACCTGGGGATGTTTGGTATACTGGAATTCACGTCCATCATCAATCAACCTAACAGCGCCATCCTCTCTGTAGGTGCCATAGTAGAGAAGCCAGTAGTTAAGGATGGGGAGATTGTGATCGGTAACACGATGAAACTGACACTGGCCTGTGACCACAGGACGGTGGACGGGGCTACAGGAGCTCAGTTCCTGCAAACTCTCAGGGCCTATATGGAAAATCCTGTGACCATGCTGGCCTGATGGAAAGGGAAGAAAATAGGAAAAAGCATTCAAGATCTGAATGCTTTTTTCATTCTAAATCATCAATTCAATGAAGAAATTACTTTACATAATAACGGCAGTTGCTCTTATCTCTGGGTGTAAGGCAGGTAAGAATGCAAGCATAGATATCGCCAATTTTTCATCAGGGTCGACGGTTGGGGCCCATATGAATTACCTGGCCTCTGATGAACTGGCAGGCAGGGAGGCCGGTACTCCGGGAATTGACCTGGCCGCGAACTACATTGAGGACTTTTTCGGGGACCTGGGTATACGGCCTTATTTTTCAAGTTATCGGGACACACTGGATAACTTTGAGCCCACTGCCTATAACATGGTTGGCGTGCTTCCCGGGAAGGACCCTGACCTGAGGGATGAACTGGTGCTTATCGGGGCCCATTATGACCATATTGGTGTCAGCAGGGCTCAGGAGGGAGATTCCATTGCCAATGGTGCTAATGACAACGCTAGTGGTACTTCTACTGTTCTGGAACTGGCTCGTTATTTTGCTAGGGCCGGTACCAATAAGCGCACCCTGGTATTCGCGCTGTTCAGTGCCGAAGAAAAAGGGCTAAAGGGATCAGACCACCTCGCCCGAAAAATGAAGGCGGCAGGCGCTGACCTTTACACGGTGCTCAACTTTGAGATGACGGGAGTGCCCATGCAGGAGAAGGACTATATGATCTATGTAACCGGGTATAAGAAATCCAATATCGCAGCCATAGGCAACACCTACGCAGGAGAGAACCTCATTGGCTTCCTGCCTACCGCCGAGGGATACAACCTCTTTATGCGTTCCGACAATTACCCTTTCTTCGAGGAATACCAGATCCCAGCCCACACCTTTTGTACTTTCGACTTCACGAATTTCGACCATTACCACAAGGTGGGAGATGAGCTAGAACTCATGGATTTCGGGCATATGGCCCAGGTGGTCAATAAAATGATCCCTGTCGTTGAAGGGATCGCCAACGCCCTGACACGGGAAATAAAACTCAAATAATGGCAAAGGTAATAATCACAGGATGCAGCAGGGGGATAGGATTTGAACTCGCTCAGCTCTTTGCCGGTGCAGGCCACCAGGTGCTGGCCTTGTCCAGGAATGCAGAACCCGTTCTATCCCTGAATCAGGAAAATATCCATGCCTTTCCTTTTGATATTACCGAAAGTGCTTCTTTGAATCAGGCAGTGAAATATGTAAAGGAACACTGGGGAGGGGTCGATGTCCTCATCAATAATGCGGGCATGCTCGTCAACAAACCCTTTGAACAAACCTCTGAGGAAGAGTTTGAGGCAGTGTACAAGGTCAATGTATTTGGGGTAGCTGCCCTTACAAAGGCAATGCTGCCGTTGATGTCGCGAAAGGGTCATGTCGTGACCATTAGTTCCATGGGAGGGGTACAGGGCAGTGCCAAGTTTCCGGGTCTTGCGGCCTACAGTTCCGGTAAAGGGGCTGTAATCACCCTGACCGAGTTGCTGGCAGAAGAGTACAAGGAGACCGGACCTTCTTTCAACGTACTGGCCCTGGGAGCTGTTCAGACAGAGATGCTGGAAGAAGCCTTTCCCGGCTATCAGGCGCCGGTTTCTGCCCTGGAGATGGCTCGTTACATCATGGATTTCGCCCTGACGGGTCACGCCCTGTATAACGGAAAACTATTACAGGTCTCCAATTCGACTCCCTGACAAGAAACCGTTCTCACCAACTCCAGAAATGCTATTTTTGTTCCCGTGAATGGCGTGCTAGAGAAATACCTGCCTGAAAGGGCCGTGCAACCGTGTTTTGAACTTATCCGGATGCATCACGTACACCTTAAGGTCGTGAATGAAAGAGTGACTCGCCATGGGGACTACCGTTTACTGCCCGACGGTTCCCACCAGATCACGATCAATGCCACAGCAAACCCGTACCGTTTTCTCATTACCCTGGTGCATGAGATCGCCCACCTGGTGGCTTTCCAAAAGTACGGGAGGCGGATCATGCCGCACGGCAGGGAGTGGAAACGCACCTTTCAGATGCTGATGCTTCCCTTCCTGAGGCCGGAGGTCTTCCCGTCTTCACTTTTGCCCCTCCTGGCGAAACATTTCAGGAATCCAAAGGCGAGTAGCGGAACGGATACCCTACTAGCTATAGCTTTGAAGGAATATGATCCTCCATCAGCTTTGAGCCTTCTGATGGATCTTCCCCAGGGAACTGTATTCCGTATAAAAAATGGACGTACCTTTAAAAAAGGACATCTGAAAGTAAAGAGATATCAATGCGTGGAGGTAAAATCGGGGAGGCTTTACCTGTTCCAACCCC
>CBDTYM010000088.1:0-11272 GCA_965364605.1 uncultured Muriicola sp. | reverse complement strand
GCTGCCTGAAATCCGGCCCGCAGTCGATCACGAAGTTGTACTCATCCCAGGAGATCATCACGGAGACACGCAGCCTTTTATCCTTGGGGTTTTTGCTGAGGCAGACCGGGTGGTTGCTCCCGATAACGGGGATGCCCTGAGAGGTTCCTGTACCCAAAAAAGTCAATTTCAACGGCTCGTCTATTTTATTCAAATTTATGACTTATTTATTTAAAAGATGTCCCATTCTTAGTAACTTTGAAGCGTAAATCCTGAGGCATGGCGTCCGTTTTAAAGCAAGATCCCGCATTCGAAAATATTCCTTCAATAAAGGCCAAGACACTGAGAATCAACCTGAATCCGGTGATCTATGGAACGTTTGCAGAAATCGGAGCAGGACAGGAGACAGCCAGGCATTTTTTCCGATCGGGAGGAGCATCGGGAACCATTGCCAAGGCCATGAGCGCATACGACAAAAACTTTAGTGATGCCATCTACGGGACCGAAAGGGATGGGCGGTATGTAACCCAGAGCCGCCTGAACAAAATGCTCAAGCACGAGATGCGCTTGATGGAAGAGCGTATCAGTAGGAAAGACCACCCGGACCGACTCTTCTTTACCTATGCCAATACCGTTGCCACCATTGATTTTTCAAAGAGATACAAAGGTCATGGCTGGGTCGGGATCATGTTCCAGCTCGATCCCAACCAGAAGGAGTATGACGAGATCATCCTTCACCTGAGGTTCAAACAGAACGAGGCCCGCCTGCAACAGGAAACCCTTGGCATTGTGGGAGTGAACCTGATCTACGGGGCATTTTATAAGTACAACAAACCCAGGAAACTCCTCAAATACCTCTACGACCATATAGACAAGGACACCGTGGAGATCGATATGGTGAACTTCTCAGGGCCCAATTTCAAGAATGTAGACAACAGGCTGATGAGCCTGCAGCTGATCAAAAATGACATGACGGATGCCGTGATGTTCGGGCCTGATGGCAATAACCTGCTTCCGGCGGCCGTACTTTACAAGAAGAACATCCTCGCCCTGAGGGGTAGTTTCAGGCCGGTGACCAAGGTAAATATGGACATGTTCCAGAAATCCTATGATATCTTCATTCGGGAACAGACAGTAGAAGAAGAGAACACGGTTGTCATGTTCGAGATCACCCTCTCAAACCTCAAAGCCTCGGGTGAGATCGACGAACAGGATTTTATGGACCGTGCAGAGCTGCTTTGTTCCCTGGGACATACCGTGTTGATCTCCAAATTCCAGGAGTATTATCGCCTTGTTGAATACCTGGGTAATTACACCAAAGCCCGGATAGGGCTTACCATGGGGGTCAATAACCTTATTGAGATCTTTGATGAGAAATATTACAGGCACCTCAGCGGAGGTATCCTGGAGGCTTTCGGAAAACTGTTTTTCAAAGACCTCAAAGTGTACCTCTACCCCATGAAGAACCCCGAGACCGGGCAGATCATGACCAGCAACAACATCAAGGTTCACCCGCGTATGAAGGAGCTCTACAAATTCTTCAAGTACAATGGGAAGGTCATGGATATCATCGACTACGACCCGGAAATTATGCACATATTCTCCAGGGATGTCCTGAAAAAAATTATGAATGGAGAAGATGGTTGGGAGGAAATGCTGCCTGAAGGCGTTGCGGATATCATCAAGAAGAAAAAGCTCTTTACCCGTCAGGAAGTCCCGGAACAACAAAATGTATAAAAAAACCCTGATGAAAATCAGGGCTTTCTGTTCCTAAATATTTTAGAGGATCTGAGCAGCGTGATCCTTGGTTTTTACCTTGTCTATCACTTTTTCTACCACACCCTTCTCATCGATGATAAAGGTCATGCGATGGATACCGTCGTATTCCTTGCCCATAAACTTCTTTGGGCCCCAAACCCCAAAAGTGTCGATCACGGTATGGTCCTCATCCGCCAGCAGGGGAAACGGAAATTCGTATTTGTCCCTGAAATTGGCCTGTTTTTTCTGGGAATCCTCACTGACCCCCAGCAGGGAATATCCCTGTGCCTGTAGGGCTGAGTAATTATCCCTGAGGTTGCAGGCCTCTGCCGTACACCCCGGTGTATTGGCCCTGGGATAAAAGAAAACCACCAGCTTTTTGCCCTTGTAGTCGGAGAGCTTTATTTCATTCCCATCTTGGTCTTTTGCTGTAAATTGAGGTACTTTGTCCCCTTCTTTGAGTGTTTTCATATGCATTTTTTTAGTGTGCATAAAAGTAATCATATATGACCAAATCTGAAAAAGTAACCTTCGCCATAAACACCCTTCAGGAATTCTACCCTGAGATCCCGATTCCTCTGGAACACCAGGATCCCTACACCCTTCTTATTGCAGTATTGATGTCGGCCCAGAGTACGGATGTCCGGGTAAACCAGATCACTCCCCTCCTATTTGACCGGGCAGACAATCCCTACGATATGGCTAAACTTTCGGTCGAGGAGATCCGGGAGATCATCAAACCGGTTGGCCTTTCCCCAACGAAAGCCAAGGGAATTCACGGACTGTCAAAAATATTGATAGACCAGTACGAGGGGCAGGTACCCGAGGATATCGATTTGTTGGAACAATTGCCCGGAGTAGGCCATAAAACGGCAAGTGTGGTGGTTTCACAGGCCTTTGGAATTCCCGCATTTCCTGTAGACACCCATATCCACAGGCTTATGTACCGGTGGGGATTCTCTTCAGGCAAGAATGTAGTCCAAACCGAGAGGGACGCTAAAAGACTCTTTCCCAGGGAATTGTGGAACGACCTCCACCTTCAGATCATATGGTATGGCAGGGAGTACTCCCCGGCGCGGGGTTGGGACCTCGAAAAGGATGTGATCACAAAGAAGATCGGCCGGAAATCCGTCATTAAGGAATATTACAAAAAGAAAAAAGCCCGCTGATGCGGGCCGGGACTTTTAGTTCAAGAGCAGGTCGAAGGTGAACTGCCTGTGTTTGGTTACCCGTAGAGCCCTGGAATAATCGAGTAGAAACCGAATGGTCTCAGGGCCTACCTTGGGAGCCTCGTAGGCTTTTTTCTTTGATGAGTAAATTTTTTCCATATGATTGCGATGTCGTTACGATAAGATAACGCAACCCATATGGAAATATTGTAAACTATGTGGGGAACTAAGAATTTGTCAGAACAATATTGTGTCTGTCTATGATCTTTCTCAGGTTGATCAGGGCGTAACGCATTCTTCCGAGAGCGGTATTGATGCTCACTCCGGTGTTTTCGGAGATCTCCTTAAAACTCATATCCTTGTAGATTCGCATCAGGAGGACCTCCTTCTGATCTTCGGGCAATTCCTCGATAAGCAGGGTGAGGTCGCTGTCTATCTGGTCCTTTATAAGCTGCTTCTCGGCATTGAGTTTATCATCACCGATCACAGAAAAGATGTTGAAATCGTCACTGCCCTCAAACTTGGGCATACGCTTGTTTTTGCGAAAGTGGTCGATAATCAGGTTGTGGGCGATGCGCATGACCCAGGGAAGAAACTTCCCTTCTTCGCTGTAATTTCCTTTTTTCAGGGTTTTGATCACCTTTATAAAGGTGTCCTGAAAAATATCCTCGGTCACATCCCGATCGAGGACCTTAGAATAAATAAAACTGCTGATGCGCTGGTTGTGGCGGTTGATCAGTATTTCCAGTGCTCTTTCTTCCCCGCTGATGTAATCCTGAACTAGTAGTGAGTCGTCCCTTTGTGGTTCCATAGTTAGATAATCTTTTGGTTTTTTCAGTTCTCCGGCTATACCGTGGAACTGAGGTTATCAGATCAATTTGAGTTACTTGTTTTTAAACACATTCTAAAAGTACCCATTGACCCTGCCCCGGGAAAAACTATGTTGTCAAATGCCCGAATCTTGATGTGAACGAGCGGATATGCATTTGGTAGAGGTTTTAAGAAGGATTTAAGAAGTGAAAGAAAGCCTTATGGCAAAATGCGATTGGCAAAAAAAAAGCACCTTCACGAGAAGGTGCCTTTGATAAACTATGATTAAAAATCGCTATGAAAACTCTGAACTCAATTCATGCTTTGCTCTATGGTCATTCCACTGATCTCATGAATAAGGAGGGATTTGGAGTAGTCCAATAGAAACCTGACGGTTTCTGGCCGGGACTTGACCAACTTGCACTGCGTTTGTTTTTCGGGGTAAATCTGTTCCATATGCATTGTTCTTACCTCTAAATAACGGCAGAACAGCAGGATTGATAGATTTCCTCGACCGGAAGCAGATTAATTCGTTAAAACAATTTGATTCTTTTCGATGAGCTTTCTCAGGTTGATGAGGGCATACCGCATACGCCCCAGGGCGGTGTTGATACTCACTTCCGTATTTTCCGCGATCTCATTAAAACTCATATTCTGGTAGATCCTCATACGAAGCACCTCCAGCTGGTCCTTGGGAAGTTGCTCGATCAATACCTCCAGGTCCTGATCGATCTGGTCCTTGATCAGTTGTTTCTCGGCGTTGAGCTTGTCATCAGTCAGGACAGAAAAGATATTGAATTCCTTGTTGCCCTGATATTTGGGCATCTTCTTGTTTCGCCTGAAATGGTCGATAATCAGGTTATGAGCAATTCTCATCATCCAGGGCAGGAATTTACCTTCCTCATTGTAGGTCCCCCTTTTTAATGTGCTTATGACCTTGATAAAGGTGTCCTGGAAGATATCCTCGGTAACGCTCATGTCCTTTACCTTGGAATATATATAACTGCTAAGGCGCTGATTGTGTTTCTCAATCAGGATCTCAATAGACCTTTCGTCTCCATCAATGTACTTTCGGATAAGTGTGGCATCGTCAATCGTAGAATTCATACAATTACTTTTTTGGTTCAATTTAGGGGTCGCGCAGGTGTCGTAAGACGCGACATAAACTCTTAAAATTCAAAAAAGTAATGT
This sequence comes from uncultured Muriicola sp., assembly GCA_965364605.1. Classification (GTDB taxonomy): domain Bacteria; phylum Bacteroidota; class Bacteroidia; order Flavobacteriales; family Flavobacteriaceae; genus Muriicola. The sequence goes on along the minus strand of CBDTYM010000088.1, from coordinate 6,365 downwards.
TGTGGTATAGGCGTATTTATTGACGATTTTCATCTCAAAGATAGAAAAATTCTGAGTGTTCCTCCACAGAGGCCCTTTTTTAACATAATTGTTCACGCGTTATTTCACACTGGTTATTGGATATTACATATTGTATCTTTGCAACTTTCTCGAATATTTATGAACACGCTTACAGCTGTAGATCCGAAGTCGAATATCATCATCAAGGGAGCTAAACTCCACAATCTCAAGAACATTGACGTGGTGATCCCTCGCAACCAGCTTGTGGTGATCACAGGCCTGTCAGGATCCGGGAAATCCAGCCTTGCATTTGACACGCTCTATGCCGAAGGACAAAGGCGTTATGTGGAAAGCCTCTCCTCCTATGCCAGGCAGTTCCTCGGCAAACTGGATAAGCCCAAGGTGGATCAGATCAAAGGAATTGCTCCGGCCATTGCCATCGAACAAAAGGTCAACGCTACCAACCCGAGGTCTACGGTAGGGACAAGCACAGAGATATACGACTATTTAAAACTCCTGTACGCAAGGGTAGGTAAGACCTATTCTCCCATCTCCGGAAATGAGGTAAAGAAGCACACGGTAACGGACGTGGTTAACCATGTCCGGAGTTTTGAGGAGAATACCAAAATGCTCCTGCTGGCCCCCATCACCATCCCGGAAAACAGGGATAAGAAAAAAACCCTGCAACTCCTTTCCCTCCAGGGGTACGCCCGTATCAAATACGGAGGCGAGGTACATCGTATAGACGAAGATCTGCACCAGGCAGTGGGAGACCAGCTTTATCTGGTGGTAGACCGTATCGTAAAAAAAGAGGATGAGGATTTTTACAACCGCCTGGCGAATGCAGTAGACTCCGCTTTCTTTGAGGGCAAGGGCACCTGTATTGTCGAAGAAGTCGCCACGGGTAAAGAAACGGTCTTCAGCAACTCTTTTGAGCTGGACGGGATGACCTTTCTGGAACCCAATGTCCACCTTTTCAGCTTTAACAACCCCTACGGTGCCTGTCCAAAATGCGAGGGGTATGGGGATGTGATCGGGATCGATGAAGACCTGGTCATTCCCAACACTTCCCTGTCTGTATACGAAAACGCGGTCTTCCCGTGGAGGGGAGAAAGTATGAGCTGGTACAGGGACCAGTTGGTCAACTCTGCATACAAATTCGATTTCCCTATTCACAAACCCTGGTTCGAATTGACTGAAGACCAAAAGAACCTGGTCTGGGAGGGCAACAGCCATTTTATCGGTATCCACAAATTTTTCCAGCAACTGGAGGATAAAAGCTACAAAATACAGAACCGGGTGATGCTCTCCAGGTATCGGGGCAAGACCCGCTGTACTCTTTGCAAGGGCAAAAGGCTCAGACAAGAGGCCAATTATGTGCGCATACAGGGGAAGTCTATATCCGACCTCGTAGAAAAGCCGGTTTCTTCTCTGGTGGATTTTTTCGGGGAACTCACCCTTGCCAAACACGAACAGGAGATCGCGCAAAGATTGCTCAAGGAGATCAACACCCGGCTAGGGTTTTTGGAGAAGGTCGGACTCGGATATCTGACCCTAAACAGAAAATCAAACACACTTTCAGGAGGCGAAAGTCAGCGCATCAACCTCGCTACTTCCCTTGGCAGCAGCCTGGTAGGCTCTATGTATATTCTGGATGAACCCAGCATTGGACTCCATCCTCGGGACACAGAAAACCTGATCGATGTATTGAAATCCCTCAGGGATCTGGGCAATACGGTGATCGTGGTGGAACACGATGAAGATATCATGAAAGCTGCAGACCGCATTATCGATATCGGACCCATGGCAGGTACATTCGGAGGTGAGGTGGTAGGCAGTGGTACGTACGAGGAAATCCTTTCTGTCAATTCCCTCACTGCGGAATACCTCAGTGGAAAACAAAAAATCGAGGTGCCGAAAAAACGGCGGACCAGCCCCAATTATATAAAGGTGATCGGCGCAAGGGAGCACAACCTCAAGAACATAGACATTACCTTCCCCCTGAATATGCTCACCGTGGTGACCGGCGTTTCGGGAAGTGGTAAGAGCACCCTGGTCCGGAAGATCCTCTACCCCACCCTACTCAAAGAACTGGGAGGTTATGGGGAAAAGGCAGGACAACATACGCGAATAGAGGGAAAGTACAAGGAGATCAAAAAGATAGAATTTGTAGACCAGAATCCTATAGGCAGATCCTCCCGTTCGAATCCCGTGACCTACATCAAGGCGTATGACGACATCCGCAGCCTTTTCGCGTCACAGAAACTCAGCAAATTAAGGGGGTACCAGGCAAAACATTTCTCCTTTAACGTCGATGGGGGCCGATGTGAAAAATGCAAGGGTGAAGGGGAGATCACCGTGGAGATGCAATTTATGGCCGATGTCCACCTGGAATGCGACGTCTGCCGGGGCAAGCGATTTAAGAAGGACGTCCTGGAAGTGCAATTCGAGGGCGCCAACATCGACGATGTCCTTAACATGACCATAGATAACGCCCTGGAATTCTTCAAGACACACAAACAAAACAAGGTAGTATCTAAACTCAAGCCCCTCCAGGATGTCGGGCTGGGATACGTCACCCTGGGTCAGTCCTCTTCCACCCTGTCGGGTGGTGAGGCCCAACGCATCAAGCTCGCTACGTTCCTGGTCAAGGGGGCCTCCAAGGATAAAGCCTTCTTTATCTTTGATGAACCTACGACCGGCCTGCATTTTCACGATATCAAGAAACTGCTCAACTCCTTTGAGGCCTTGCTCAAGGCCGGGCATTCCGTGCTGGTGATCGAACACAATCTGGAGATGATCAAATGCGCCGATTATCTCATCGATCTGGGTCCGGAAGGAGGAGATAAGGGCGGATACCTGGTAGCTGAAGGAACTCCTGAAGAGGTAGTCGACCAAGGCGAGGGACACACCTCCCGTTATCTCAGGGATAAACTCTGATCGTCCTTCCCGGAACACCCCCTTCCCGTCTAATCACAGATGTGGGATGTTTGATCGGCAAGGTTTTTTTCCCACTAATTTCGTTTTTACGACATATATTTATCTGTATTTCAATTACTTAGCTGGTATTTACAGTTTTTGGCACGCTGTTTGATTCATTAAGAGTGAATGTAAATAGTTGCATTCTGAATTTAAAATTCTGTGTCATGAAAAATCTTTTATTCATTTTAGGTGCTTTTTTGCTGAGCAGCTCAGCAGGTGCCTCAGGACTGGAAAACAATACCACTGTCAACAGTGTATTCCGTTTTAATAATTCTGTAATCTTCGTGGAGAACGGAATTACATTTTCCGTGTATCCGGATGGTGAGTTCGATTTTTACATTGACAACAGGGTAAACGTTGGTGCTAACCTCAATTTCGGTAGGGGAAACATCACCTTCAATACGGGATTTGACTACAGCCCTTTTGTACAGTATGACGATTACGGTGCGGTCATACAGATCGAGAACGTACCTGTTTTCTATGACTACTACGGTAGGGTCTCCCGAATCGGAGGGATCAATATCTGGTACAACAACGGTAGGCTCCGACGTGTAGGCGGCTTGTATGTGTACTATAACAACAGAGGGTTCTTTAACCGTTTCAGAGGCTTTATCAACGTCTATAACAGGCATTATGTATATAATTCGTTCCACGGCTTCTTTGCCAGACCTGCCCTCGGATTCTGCCTGGTGTATGACAGGCCTTACAGAAGGTTCTACAACCCTATTCGATATACCTTTTACAGGCCTTACATCAATAACGCACGTAGGTTTTACGCCAGGGTGGGAAATACCTACCGCTACCACCACAGGCCTGAAAGGGAAAGGTTGTATCGCAATGACCGTCGAGTAGTAGCCCGTGATAACAGGGGTCGAAGAGACAGCGGATACACCCGTAACGAAGGGCGGTACAGGGATAATGGAAAGGCAGTTCGTTCCAACAGGGCCACACCAGTTGCCAGGACGAATTCCAGGACGGAGAACCTGAGGTCGAACAGGAATGCTGCGAAAGTACGTTCCGAGGACCGATCCAGAGGCAGATCAGAAGGCCTGGTGAGAAATGCCTCATCTGCGAATACAAAAAGGTCTGTCAACAGGTCTGCGGATTACAGGAATGAGAAGAGGAACTCGTCCAGATCTGTCGCCACCCGCTCAGAGGTTAAAAGATCTTCAGGTTCAAGGTCAGTTAAGCGAAATGCACCTGTAAGCAGGAGATCTGAAGTCAAAAGAGCTTCAGATTCAAGATCGGTAAAACGAAGTTCTCCTGTGGCCAGACGATCTGAGTCAGGTAAGAGAACCTCCACCGCCCGGAAAGCAACCCAGGTAAAGCGTGGAAAAGAAGGAAAGAGCAGGTCTTCTTCAGCGAGGACCGTCAATACCCGGAGCAGAAGGGTACAATAAGTAAAGTTAGTTTTTAGGTTGGTTAGTTGGTTAGCCCCGCAGCGGATTCGTCCCTGCGGGGCTTTTCCATGGATGCCCTGTTTCACGCCGGTTTAACCTCAGGATCTTTTCCTGAAGAAACCATTCAGAAGATTATAAACGTCACCGGAGATCCTGAAACGGTAAAGCACGCCGGTGTAGATGGCTGTGATCAGCAGGCTCTTTAAACCGATGTTGACGAGCGGGTGAAAGGGGAATTCGATGGCGACAAACAAAAGGATCACTCCTGACAATAAAAAGATGACCTTAAAGGTATCCATTCCGAAAGGCTGTAAGCCCAGCTTATATCTCACGTAGACCAGTTTCAGGACGTTGTAAATGAATACCGCGATAAAGGTGGCCAGGGCGGCCCCGTTGATGCCGATCCTCGGAATGAGCACCCAGTTGAGGAGGATGGTCATCACTGCGAGGAACACTCCCAGCCATAAGATGGCCTTATAGTGGTCCGAATTGTACAAAATGGCGTTGTTATTGCCCAGTAGTGCGTCAAATACCCTGGCAAGGGCGATCAATAAAACAATAGTAAAGCCTCCCCGGTAATTTTCAGGCAAAAGCAGATAGAGGTCCTCCAGGTTCATAAGGATCAGGACAAAGATCAGTCCCGAAACGATAAAGAGGGTGAGGGAACTCTTTCGGTAGAGAATTGCCAGACCATCCATATCCTGTTTGTTGAGGAGGGCAGCTGTCATGGGATAGGTGATCTGGTGCATCGCCCGTGAAGGCACAGCGATAACCGTAGCGATAAAGACCGCCACCGTATAGTAGGCGACTTTCTCTATTTCGACAAACTGGTTGATCATAAACTTGTCTACCTCGAGGAGGATAACAGCCGTTGATCCGCCCAGGATGATCAAAAAACTGTACATAAGGATCTTACGGATATCCGGCGGAAAATCCAGGACCAACCTGGGCATCCTCAGGGAGTAAGCATAGATCTTCATCACCAGTGTCCTTAGCAGGTATACGCCTACCAGGGCCAGCAGGAAGGTGTCCACCGAAATGTAATCGAAGTATACGGCAAAAAGGAGGAAGAAGATCGCTAGACGGCCAAAGATCTCCTTCATAAAATTTCCAAAGACAGACCGCATGTGTATCCTCGACCAGGAATAGAATATTTCAAAATACGCCATGGCGATCGCAATGAGGAAAATATGCCATACATAATCAGCAACCACCTCGTTCTTTTGTCCTAGAAATCCCCCTATGGCCTCATTGGCCAGGTAACTGAACAAGCCCAGAGGAATAATGAGCAACATGGGGAGCAGCAACATCAGGAACAGGAATCCGTCCCTCGACCTTTCATCCCGGTAGCGGCTGTAGAATTTGATCATCGTATTAGGTACGCCCAGGGCCATCAGTGGCATGAGTATGGCGGAGGTGGCCAGAATGACCCCAACCAGGCCGTAATAAGTGTCTGTGAGGAAACGCGCATACAGGAATAGGGTGTTGACCGCCCCTATCGCAAAGCCGATATAGGTGATCACCATATTGCTGAATGACTGCTTAAAGACTATTCCCATAGGATGCGTTCCGCCAATTTCCCGGTCAGTGACCTGCGACTGTATTGTTCTATATCACGGGAAGAAATGTTCAAACTGTGTTTTTTGTAATCCCTGAACCATTCAACTATGGTTCCCTTTAATTCCTTTTCCATGTCAAAGGTAAAGACCTTCCCTGAAGCGGTCTCCCTGATCAGGTTACCCACCTCCCATTTCTCCGGCCCTATGGCAAGGATGGGGCGTCTGGCTGCCATATACTCAAAGAGCTTACCCGGTATGATGCCCCGTGTACGATCCGCATTGATCTCCAGCAAAAGAAGTACCTGTGAAGTGCCTTGTATCTCTAGAGCATCGCGGTGGGGAACGTAAGGACGGACCTGAAGTGCATCCTCCAGGTCGTGCTCCCTGATCGCGGCAACCACCTCCTCACTGACCACTCCGATGA
>CBDTYM010000087.1:0-11292 GCA_965364605.1 uncultured Muriicola sp. | reverse complement strand
TACCTGGGGACAGGAACGGCTGATGCCGCTGCCCTTAATGAGGTAGTAACCCTTGTAGACGCCATAGCTGCAGACGGTTTCGGACTTCAGGCCGGTTATTTTGATCTTTTCACTCAGGATCCGGATACTGAAACAATTCTGTGGACCGAGTCTTCCGTCGGAAACAACATCTACAACGGTCTTCATTACAACACGATCGCAGATGGGAATGGTGGCTGGAATGGTTTCAGCACCCTGGCTGAGTTCTACGATTCTTTCGAGGGAGCTCCAAACACCAACTATGTCGGTGACGGACAGGAAGAGCGAAGAGGATGGGTGCCAGATCCCAGCAATGCCAACGAATCTAACAGGGGAATTGCCTATGGGTTCTTTATCGGGCAGGCATATGGTCCGAACGGAGAAGCACTTAAAGATCGTCCAGGCAACCCACTGGTCTTTACCAAGGAGTTCCCTGGTATCGTGGGTAATAATGAAAGAACCGGTGTAAGGGTAATCAAGTATCACCCTGAAAACGGAGGGTTCACCCAGCACAAACTCTTATTCCGATATGCGGATGCACACTTAATGAAGGCTGAGGCTATCCTTAGAGGTGCTACCGGTGGTGATGCCACTGCCCTGGTTAATGAACTTCGAGTCCTCAGGGATGCCACTCCGCTCGGGTCAGTTACTCTTGATGATATGCTGGCTGAAAGAGGAAGGGAACTCTATGCTGAGATGATCAGAAGGACAGATATGATCCGATTTGGACAGTTCAACGCTGGATACGAATTTATGGATCCGGATCAGGTAGGGAACGAGAACAGAAGTCTGTTCCCCATTCCATCCAACGCGATCCTTTCGAATCCAAATCTTGTTCAGAATCCTGGGTACTAATCTATCCTACTATAATTCAAAAGAAACCCCGGCCGAAAAGCCGGGGTTTTTTATGTCTGATACTATCTAAGGAACATATGGGCTCTTTCCATCTATAGCCAAACTATACAGACCATCAAGTCATATCCAGAGGTCTCCCTCATGCATCCTTTTTAGTCAGTCCCCAGGAGTGAGTTCTTTATCCTCATTCCAGTATTGTGAACGGTATCTTGAAACAAGCACTCAATCCTCTGTCAGCCAAATTTAATAACTCCAGGAACTAGCTCCTGGTAACCATATTCAGCAATGGGTAAGCATTCGTAAACAGGAATCAATATGTGCCCTATACTGAGCAACTGACATCATTTACAATAGTCCGACAACGCACCTGTTTCGCCGCATTAAAATCTGGCTGTACTACTACTTATTTGGCGAAGTAGATATAAATCCCCACCACGATCAGAACAATGATCGTACCCGCCTGTTTGACGTATTTATAAGGTGTGATTTCTACTTGTTGGGTGTATTCCTGCACATAGGCAGTGGCCCTTGGCCTGAATTTACCGATCAGCAACATGATCCCTATGTTGGCCAGAAACAAGATGGCCATTACGTGCAAATAATGAGGATAGGCATCGGCCTCCACGAGGGCCAGGGCCGAAGGATCTGAGACTCCGGAAGCTCGGGCCTCCTCCAGGGCATTGCCGACCAGGCGGGGTTGCAAAATAAACTGGGAAATGATATAAAGAATGGAACCCGACAGGATACCGATCTTGGCGGCTATTGCAGGCACACGTTTAGTAGTGTATCCGATGACAATGATAGTGAGGATCGGAATACTATATATACCGTTGATCTCCTGCAGGTAGTTGAACAAACTTCCTGCATTGGCGATCATGGGGGCAATGAACATGGCAGCGAGTGCCAGGATGATCCCAAATATCTTACCATAACGCACGACGGTCTTTTCCGGAGCTTCCTTATTGATATGTTGCTTGTAGATATCGATCCCGAAGAGGGTCACAGAACTGTTTAGGACACTGTTGAACGAACTGAGGATCGCCCCGAATAAAACAGCGGCGAAAAAACCGATCAGGGGTTTGGGCAGGACAGCCCGTACCAGTTCCGGATAGGCCAGGTCGCTGGATGCCAGCCCCCCCTCGAAATAATAGTAGGCGATCATGCCCGGAAGAACCAGGATGATCGGTCCGAGGATCTTCAGAAATGATGCCAGAAGAAGGCCTTTCTGCCCTTCGGCGAGGCTTTTTGCCGCCAGGGCCCGCTGTATGATCTGCTGGTTAGTCCCCCAGTAGAACAATTGTACCAGCATCATCCCGGTAAAGATGGTCTCAAACGGAACCTCCTGCCCGGGTTCCCCAGTAGAATCAAATCTTTCGGGATTTGCCGACATCAGTGTTTCCAGGCCATTGAATACGCTGCCGTCCCCGACGGCCATCAAACCAAAAATGGGGATGAGTATCCCCCCTACTATGAGGCCGATCGCGTTGATACTATCAGAAACAGCTACCGCCTTAAGTCCCCCAAAAACTGCGTAAATAGAACCTATGATCCCTATTCCCCAGATACAGATCACCAGGGCCGTCTTATCCGAAACATTCAGCAATTCTGGAACGTTGAACATCCCACTGATAGCCACAGATCCGGAATAGAGGATAACCGGCAAAAGCACCACGACGTATCCGGTCAGGAACAAGGCCGAAGTAATGGTTTTCGTGGATACATCAAACCGATTCGCCAGGAACTGGGGCACAGTCGTGAGACCTCCTTTCAGATATCTCGGCAATAAGAAAATGGCGGTCACCACGATCGCTATGGCGGCCAGGGTCTCCCATGCCATGACCGACAATCCATCCTTATAGGCACTTCCATTAAGTCCGACGATCTGCTCGGTCGAAAGGTTGGTCAACAGAAGAGAACCGGCGATCACACCGGCTGTCAGGCTCCTTCCCCCGAGGAAGTATCCGTCTGATGATGTTTCATCCGTAGACCTGGTTGCAAAATAGGAGATGATAGCCACCATAGAGGTAAAGCCGATAAAGGAAAGAATGCCTATCATAATTGGGTTAGTTTGTTCGTTCGATCCTCTAATATATTGGTTTATTAGGTAAAATTCATTTGTTGCCTGTAATTATTGGGATAACCTGATCTTGTAATCTCGAAGTCCTTCTAAAAAGGAGATTGTAAATTGAATCATTTATGCCTCCATGTGGTTAAGAAATTCACTCCTAATCCAGAATTATCACGTGATGGAGGAGCAAGTTGGTACTCGATTTGAAAGAGTATTAATAAAACATTAATACCACTGTTAAATGACTTAACGTAAAGTAAATAACATCATCCCCTGGTAGGAGATAAGCTGTACTTCCCATATTTTTGTGACCTTCTGGTTGAAAAGCAGGACGTCTATAGTCCTTGCGTAAGGTGTGGCCCGAAGGAATTCTTTTTCATTACGCTTCATTAGAACAGGATCCGGACGCCCTGCTTCTAGTGATTTTTGTCAACAATAAACTCAGAGCATGAGCATAAGACCTTTTAGAATATTCTATTTGATCGGAATCTATTTCCTCACCTTCGCCTTTGCCGGTTGTGGTGAAAAAAAGGATGACCAAGAGGTGACTGGGATTTCGGAACCTACGTTATTTTCCCTGATCCCTTCGGAAAAATCCGGATTGCATTTTGTTAACAAAGTTGAGAACCAGAAAGACTTCAACATCTTTAAATATCGAAATTTTTACAACGGGGGAGGGGTCGCCATAGGCGATATCAACAATGACGGTCTGCCGGATATTTACCTGACGGGGAATATGGTAAGCAACAAACTTTACCTCAACAAGGGAGATCTCACCTTTGAGGACATCTCGGCTTCTGCCGGGGTGGAGGGCAGCAAACCCTGGTCCACAGGTGTGGTCATGGTCGATGTCAACCAGGACGGCTTGCTAGATATCTACGTAAGTAATGCCGGGAACATGGAAGGCAACAACCACGACAATGACCTTTATATCAATAATGGGGACCTCACCTTTACAGAACGAGCGGAAGAATTCAACCTGGCCAAAACGGGCTTTACCACCCATGCCTCTTTCTTTGATTATGACAAGGATGGGGATCTCGATGCCTACATTCTCAATAACAGCAACGTCCCGGTAAGCAGTCTGGGATACGCCGAGCAACGTTTTGTGAGGGCGCAGGACTGGGAGGGAGTTCCCCACATCTTCAGGGGGGTAGGCGATATGCTTCTGAGAAATGACAATGGAAAATTCGTAGATGTCAGTGAGGAGGCCGGGATTTACGGCAGTTTGATCGGCTTTGGTCTGGGGATCATGATCACCGATATCAACAAGGACCTGTATCCCGATATTTACGTGTCTAACGATTTCTACGAACGGGACTATTTGTATATCAATAATCAGGACGGGACCTTTACCGAGGACATCAAAGGATGGACAGCACATCTGTCCCTCTCCGCCATGGGGATCGATATGGCAGATATCAACAACGACGGGCATGCGGAAATTTTCATCACGGATATGCTGCCGGAGAAAGACGAAAGGGTAAAGTCGGTCATGGAGTTCGACGGATACAACGTATTCCGGATCAAGCAGGAAAAAGACTTTTATCAGCAATACATACAGAACACCCTGCAACTCAACAACGGCAATGGCTCCTTTTCTGAGATAGCATACTTCAGTGGGGTAGACGCCACGGACTGGAGTTGGGCAGGACTCATGTTCGATATGGATAATGACGGATATCGGGATATTTTTATTACCAATGGAATTAATCACGACTTAACCGATCTGGATTTTGTCGACTTCTTTGCAAATGAGATCATTCAGGATATGGCCCTGACGGGGCGTAAGGAATCCATAGATTCCATCATCGATAAAATGCCCATCAGACCCCAACCCAATTACGCCTATCGCAACAACAGGGACCTCACTTTTTCCAATGCCAATAAGGACTGGGGCTTCGAACTCCCCACCATGTCCAATGGAGCAGCCTATGGCGACCTGGACAATGATGGAGACCTCGATTTGGTGGTGAGCAATGTCAATATGGAAGCCTTCCTTTATGAGAACAATTCCGATTCCATGACTGACTATCACTTCGTCAAACTCAAGTTCAACGGTCCCGAAAAGAACCTATTCGCCATAGGTACTTTTGTAAATCTCTATGTGGATAATACGGTCATCTTCCAGGAACTCATCCCATCCAGGGGATTTCAGTCATCCATGGATTACGCCATGACCATCGGGTTGGGAGATGCGACCCAAATTGATTCGCTCCGGGTGGTCTGGCCAGATGACCGCACCCAAAAGCTGACAGATCTCAGTGTAGATCAAACCCTGGTCATCTCCTATGAAGAAGCAGAAGGAAAGTGGACCTCACCGAAAAACTCGGATGTAAGACCCTTACTTGAAGAAATTACATCCAATACCCTGGTGGCGCATAAGGAGAACAATTATAACGACTTCGACTACGAAGGTCTGATCTATATGTCTCTGGCAGAAGAGGGGCCTGCGCTGGCAGTAGGGGACATCGACGGAGACGGCAATGAGGATATTTTCCTGGGAGGGGCCTCAGGCCAGGCTTCAAGCATTTACAGACACCTGGGTAACGGAAGGCTGCGCCTCCTCCCTCAGCCTGTTCTTGCAGATGATCTCGAGTTTGAAGATACTGCGGCTGCTTTTTTCGACGCAGACGGGGACGGAGATACAGATCTTATGGTAGGTTCCGGAGGAAACCAGGTCGGTATGGAATTGACATACCGCAACAGGCTTTATCTCAACGATGGTAAGGGTAATTTTTCCCAATCTGCGATATCACTGCCTTCCTCTTTCACCAATACCTCGACCATAACTCCGCATGATTTTGACGGGGACGGTGATATGGATGTTTTTGTGGGATCGAGAAGTGTGGTTGGCACCTATGGTGTGGACCCGAACCACCTTTTCCTCGAGAACAATGGGGATGGAACCTTTCGGGACGCTACAGAAAGGGTTGCCTATGACCTTAAGGATGCCGGAATGATTACCGATGCTATCTGGGCGGATATAGACGGGGATGGTAAAAAGGATCTGGTGACCGTATCTGACTGGGGTGCTCCCGGGATCTTCAGAAATACAGGTCGCCGTCTGGCGAAAATGACCTCCAATCTGGACATCATGGACGGATGGTGGAATACCGTGGAAGTAGCTGACCTGGACAATGACGGGGATACTGACCTGATTCTGGGAAACCAGGGTGCAAACCTGCATTACAAGCCCAGTGAGAAACAGCCGATGAAAATGTGGATCAATGATTATGACGGAAACGGCACCATAGAACAGATCGTTACCTTACATGAGAACGGGAAGGACTTTCCCCTGCACCAGAAGAGGGAGCTTACGGAACAGATCGTCTCCCTTAAAAAACAAAACCTGAAGGCCTCCGAATACGCAAAAAAGAGTATTGAGGAACTCTGGTCTTCAGAAGTCTATCAGAATTCGATCGTAAAAAAGGTGGCCTTTTCGGAATCTGTTATTGCTGTCAATGATGGAAACGGAAATTTCGAGATAAAAAAACTTCCTTCCAGGGCACAATTGTCCTGTATTTGCGGTATTTCCTGTGCAGACATCAACAAAGACGGGTACACAGACCTAATCATGGGTGGCAATAATTTCGAGTTTAAACCACAATACTCCAGGCTGGATGCTAACTACGGAAGCGTGTTACTCGGCAATAAAGATCTTGACTTCAGCTGGGAAGACTATTCCCGAAGCGGATTTTTTGTAAGGGAAGAGATCAAGCACCTGGAACAATTCAGGGATGGGAAAGGCCGAACATTTCTGATCGCGGCACTCAATGAAGCAGAACCTAAGATTTACAAGCTCAATGAATAGATCGATTCCATTATTGGCCTTAGTCCTGATCCTGATTGGATGTGAAAAGAAGGGAGGAGACCTCTTTAGAAACCCGTCCTCAAAAAAGACGGGTATAGCCTTTCAGAACAGCCTGACAGAGACAGATGATCTCAATATCCTCGATTACCTCTATTTCTATAACGGTGGTGGGATCGCTATTGGTGACATCAATGGAGACGACCTGCCAGACATTTACTTTTCAGGCAACCAGGTCAAAAACAAGCTGTACCTGAACAAGGGAGGCCTGACTTTTGAAGACATCACCGATAAGGCCGGTGTGGCCGGCAACAGCAGCTGGAATACCGGGGCGGTCATGGGCGATGTAAATGGCGACGGACTTCTGGACATCTATGTGTGTGCCGTGGTGGGAATCAACGGCTTTAACGGACACAACGAGCTCTTCATCAACAACGGAGACCTTACTTTTACTGAGAGTGCAGCCAGGTACGGCCTTGATTTCGATACCTTTAGCTCGAACGCGGCTTTTTTGGACTATGACCTTGACGGGGACCTTGATCTCTACCTGCTGAATCACGCCGTACACACCCAGGAATCATTTGGAAAATCAGATCTACGTTACAAAAGGGATTTTCAGACCGGAGACCGGCTGTTGAGGAATGATGGTGAAACATTTACGGATGTCAGTGAGGAAGCCGGGATATTCGGAGGTGTCAATGGCTATGGTCTGGGAGTGGCTGTAAGCGATTTCAATCTCGATGGGTATCCGGATATCTACGTGGGGAATGATTTCCACGAAGACGACTATTATTACCTCAATAATGGGGACGGCACTTTCCGTGAAGAACTTAAAAACCATTTCTCACACACTACTCGTTTTTCGATGGGAAATGACGTAGCCGACATCAACCACGACGGCTGGCCCGATATTTTATCTCTGGACATGCTGCCTGAGGACGAGCGGGTCCTCAAATCCTCAGAAGGAGATGAAGATGTTCAGATTCAAAAGTTAAAAACAGAGCAGTACGGCTATTACTATCAGTTCACGCGCAATATGCTTCAGATCAACAAGCCCGGTTCAACGTATCAGGAAGTGGCTCTGATGAGTGGAATAGCTGCAACGGACTGGAGCTGGAGTGCCCTTTTTGCAGATTTTAACTCCGATGGGGAACAGGACCTTTTTATTTCTAACGGAATTCCGAAAAGACCCAACGATCTGGATTACATTAATTTTCTTTCCGATGACCAGATCAAAAAGAAGATCAACAATACAAAGCTCGTGGATCAGGAAGCTTTGGACCTTATGCCATCAGGGAAGACCCATAATTACATCTTCCAGGGGACGGGCAATGCTAATTTCCTCGACCGCTCCGGGCAATGGACCCAATTAGACTCACTGGTTTCGGGTGCCACTGCTATTGGAGACCTGGACAATGACGGAGATTTGGACCTGGTTACCAACAATGTCAATGACGAGGCTACCCTTTACATCAACCAGACGGAGCCCGAAGCCAACTATCTGAAGATCCGATTGAGATACAAGGGAAAAAACCCTTTCGGAATCGGAACCAAGGTGCTTTCTTACCACAAGGGTACCATGCAATCCAGGGAGCTGTACACTGTCAGAGGCTTTCAGGCATCCTCTGAACCCATATTGCATTTTGGATATGGAAAAACCTCAAGCGTGGATTCCCTTCGTATCCTTTGGCCAGACAAGACCACCCAGCTACTAACCGATATTCCGACGCGTCAGACACTGGTCATCACCCAGGACAAGAACGCCCCATTTGTTGCGCCATGGCTAAAATCTGATCGGAAGGAACTTTTTAAAAAGTCAGAGGACAACATGGGTCTGATGTTTACCCATGAAGAAGACGCTTATCTGGATTTTAACCGCCAGAAACTGATCCCCTACCAGGTTTCAGACCGCGGCCCGGCCGTAGCTGTCGGAGACCTCAACGGGGACGGAAAGGAGGATATATTTTTTGGGGGTTCAAAATTCAGGCCGTCTCGCACTTTTGTACAGACGGAAGAAGGATTCCAGGAAATCAGGTTGGAAAATGCAGTAAGGGATTCCGTAAATGAAGATGTATCTGCTGTGATCCTGGACTTTGACGGGGACGGGAAAAATGACTTATTTATCGGAACGGGGGGAGCCGACTTCTACAACGAGATGACCCCCCTGCTGGATACCTACTACCACAACGCGGATACAGCCTTTGTCAAACAAGATCTTCCCAACTCTTTCCAGAACGCCTCAATAGTAGCCCCTGCCGATTATGACGGGGACGGTGATATGGACCTCTTTGTCGGGAATCAGATGATCACTTACGACTTTGGGAAGGTCCCTGAGTCTTTTATTCTGAAAAACACAAACGGTCAGTTTCAAAAGGAAACGCACGAGGGGATTAACGATGTCGGAATGGTTACCGATGCTATCTGGGATGATTTAAACGGAGACGGTGCGCCTGATCTCATTGTGACAGGGGAATGGATGTCGCCGACCTTTTTCAGGAATGACGGTGGACGATTGGTCAAAGAAGAGATGCTGAGCGAACCCGTAACCGGACTTTGGGAAAGCCTGATCGCTTTTGATATCGACCAGGACGGGGATACGGATTACCTGCTTGGGAACTGGGGGACGAACACCAAATTCACCGCATCGTCACAGCATCCAATGAAATTGTATTATGGTGACTTCGACAATAACGGGCGAACCGAGACTATTTTGACCACGGTCAAAGAGGGTAAGGATTATCCCATTGAAGGATTGATGGGATTGTCGGAACAGATGGTCAGCCTAAGAAAGAAATTCACCTCTTACAGGGCCTTTGCGGGTAAGTCGATCGACGAGATCATGGAAAAGGAACAGTTGAAAAAGGCACATGTGTACAAGGTTGATGAGCTGAGATCCGGCTACCTGGAAAACAAGGGTGGTATGTTTTCCTTTGTCCCCTTCCCCCGGGAACTGCAGGTGTCACCAATCACGGCCTTTCTGAAATACGATTTTGACGGTGATGGCGCTGAGGAAGTACTGGTTGCAGGCAACTACTTCGGGGTAAAACCTTACCACGGCAGACTGGGAGCTTTTGCCGGAGCTGTGATAAAAAACAAGAATAACGTAATTTTGGGAGACCTTTTGGGGCTGGATTTTACAAAAAAATCCATCAGGCATCTCCATATGATCAACATCGCAAACCGTCATTATCTTCTGGCGACATTTAATGACGAAGCCGCCCAGCTATACGAGTTGAATAACGAAAATGACACAGAATGAGAAAACTATTGTTTCTACTGATTTTAATCATCCTGGGATGCCAGAAGGAGGATCCGGACATCGAGATCTCTCCTGACGTGCTACACAGCAGCGTGGACAAGGTTACAGAGATCATGATACACGATATATTCTCGCCTCCCGTTGCCAGCAGGATCTTTGCCTATCCGAATATTGCAGCGTATGAGATCATTGCGCAGGAAGACGAAAGATATCGCTCCCTGGCCGGGCAGGTGCACGATTTAAGCGCGATCCCTGCCCCTGGCCCGGATCAAGATGTAAACAAGCCCCTGGCTGCGGTGATTGCTCATATGGATTTGAGCAGGAGACTGATCTTCAGTGAAGACCAAATGGAGGTTTTCAGGGACAGCCTCTATACCCTCTGGTCTGAACAGAATAAAGAGCAGTTTGAAGCTTCCAGGGATTACGGCCTTGAAGTAGCAGAACACATCGCCTCCTGGATGGACAAGGACAACTACAAACAGACGCGCACCATGCCTAAATTCAGTGTGAATACGGACGACCCCTCACGCTGGCAGCCAACCCCTCCGGCGTACATGGCGGGTATAGAGCCCCACTGGAGCCAGATCCGGCCCTTTGTGATCGACTCTGCAGAACAGTTCAAGCCCGTTCCCCCTCCCCCTTTTTCCATGGAGGAAGGAACTGATTTCTACCGGGAAGTAAAAGAGGTCTATGACATCAGCAAGAAAATGGAAGAAGACGGAGATGATTCTGAAGAGGTGGCGATCGCCAGATTCTGGGATTGCAACCCCTATGTATCCGTGACCCGAGGCCACCTGATGTTTGCCACTAAAAAGATCACGCCTGGTGCCCATTGGATAGGGATTGCGAAGATCGCCTGCAGGAAATCCAATTCTGACTTCAAGGAGACCGTATACGCCTATACGAAAACGTCCATGGCCATTGCCGACGCATTTATAAGCTGTTGGGACGAAAAATACAGGAGCAACCTCATCCGGCCGGAGACACTGATCAATGAACATATCGACGACAGCTGGAAGCCCGTCCTGCAGACTCCTCCATTTCCGGAGTACACCAGCGGACATAGTGTGGTTTCCGGGGCAGCCTCAGTTGTACTCACGGATATATTCGGAGAGGACTTTGCCTTTGACGACGACACTGAATTGCCTTATGGCCTTCCGGTAAGGTCTTTCAATTCATTCAGTCAGGCGGCTGATGAGGCTGCAATCAGCAGGATGTACGGTGGCATCCACTACAGGGCAGCAGTTGAAGTTGGTGTAAAACAAGGTCGGGATCTTGGAA
>CBDTYM010000086.1:0-11582 GCA_965364605.1 uncultured Muriicola sp. | reverse complement strand
ACATTGCAACCCCTCATGACCGCGATGTGGTAGGAAAGGAGTTGTAGGGGAATGGTGGTAACAAGCGGACTAAGGCTTTCGAGCACCTCGGGTACTTCTATCACGTGATCGGCAAGTTCCCTCACCTGCGTGTCCCCTTCTGTGACAACGGCGATGATCTTCCCTTTGCGGGTCTTGATCTCCTGGATATTACTCACCACTTTTTCATAGTGCCCTTTCTTGGTAGCGATCACAATGACCGGCATTTGCTCATCGATAAGGGCAATGGGTCCGTGTTTCATCTCCGCAGCGGGGTACCCCTCAGCGTGGATGTAACTGATCTCCTTGAGCTTCAAAGCTCCTTCAAGAGCTACAGGAAAGTTGTATCCCCTGCCCAGGTAGAGACAGTTATCAGAATCTTTGTATACATCGGCGATGATCTCTACAAGGGGGTTCGCCTGCAGGGCTTTCTCCACTTTGGAAGGAATGTTTTCCAGTTCGGTCAGGATCTCGTAGTATTTGGATTCATTGAGCTCCCCCTTTTCCTTGGCCAGCTTTAAGGCCAGCATCGTCAGGATAGTGATCTGGGTTGTAAAGGCCTTGGTAGAGGCCACCCCAATTTCCGGACCGGCATGGGTGTAGGCCCCTGCATGGGTTTCCCTGGCGATGGAGGAACCCACCACGTTGCAAACACCAAAGACAAAAGCACCCCTTTCCTTCGCCAGTTTAATCGCGGCCAGGGTATCGGCGGTTTCACCCGACTGGGAAATGGCAATGACCACGTCTTTAGGTGTGATCACGGGGTTACGGTACCTGAATTCCGATGCATACTCCACCTCCACGGGAATTCGGGCCAGGTCCTCAAAGATATATTCGGCCACCAGGCCGGCATGCCAGGAAGTACCACAGGCCACGATGACAATACGATTTGCGTTCATGAACCGCTCGAGGTTGTCATCGATACCCGACATTTTGATCAAACCCTGGTCTACAAGGAGTCGCCCCCTGTAAGTGTCCTTTATGGCCCTGGGCTGTTCGTAGATCTCCTTGAGCATGAAGTGGTCGTATCCCCCTTTTTCAATCTCTTCCAGGTTGAGTTGTAATTCCTGAATCATAGGGTAGGCCACGGCATCATCTTTGATCTTGCGCAGTTTGATCTCCTTCCCCGGGCGGACTATCGCCATTTCCTCATCTTCCAGGTATACGGCATTATTAGTGTATTCGATAAAAGGGGAAGCGTCTGAGGCGATAAAGAATTCCCTGTCGCCCAGGCCGATCGCCAATGGGCTCCCCAATTTGGCGACCACGATCTCATCCGGCTTTTCTTTGTCGAATACCGCAATCGCATAGGCCCCTACTACCTGGTTCAAAGCTATCTGTACCGCCTTGCCTAGTTTTACCTTCTCCTTCTTTTTTACCTCTTCGATGAGGTTGACGAGTACTTCCGTATCCGTGTCGGATTCAAAGACATAACCCCTTTTGGTAAGTTCCGTCTTGATGGCCTCGTAGTTTTCTATAATCCCATTGTGGATAATAACAAGGTTACCAGAGTTGGAATAATGTGGGTGAGAGTTCACGTCATTGGGAATCCCGTGGGTAGCCCATCGGGTATGACCCATTCCCAGGGAACCGTTAACTGTAATGTTTTTCTCCGACTTTTGTTTGAGGTCCGCCACCTTTCCCTTGGTCTTGGACATATTGATCTGGTTGCCGTCAAAAAGGGCGATACCGGCACTGTCATATCCCCTGTATTCCAGTCTTTGCAGACCTTTCATGATAATAGGATATGCCTCCCGGTGCCCAATGTAACCTACTATTCCACACATAGTTATGAGATTAAATCGATTTTGAGATCCGTAAATTTACGAGTTGGATCGGATATAAGGTTGCTTTTACGTTATAAAACGCATTTTATCCGCCAGTTGTATAGTAATTCTCACCTAATTAGGTTCGGTATAGAAGATCTCTAATTTCAGCTTTTTGTCCTCGGGTACATCCGCGCTGCTGCCGTAAAGCACGGTTCCCAGCGGACTGAGGTTTGACCCAACCGGTATGTCTTTTTCGCTGTTCCCGCTCAAAAGGGCGTTGGATGCCCCCAGGATACGTATGTCAGGTGAAATGGTCAGGCCCAGGGTTGCATTGGTGGAATCCCTCAGAATGAGATTGTTGATGTGATCGGTGATCCTCACCTTGTACTTTATTCCCTGGTCATTTTCCTCCTGAAGCCTTGCATCATAGTCCAGATAAATCCCGAAGCGTGAATCCGCGGCAGAATTTTCAATGGCCGGATTATACAGAGGGTTATTGTTGTCTGTATTGTAAAGGTACAATCTCAGGGGTTCTATGATACCCCCGGCATTGTCCAGGGTCTCCCTGTCCACGTAGAAGATGAGGTTTGCCTCATTGATGATCCAGTTGTTAGCTTTAATATCATTGATCACCGATTCCCCATTGTTGACCTCAAAGAGCTGGATTTCCGAATAGATTCCAGGACCTCCCTTGAGGTAGATACGGGAGGCATTCTGCCCGTTATCGAGGTTATCTGCCACCTGTAAGGGATAAGGTTCCGTGAGGATGGTATTGATCGCATTGCCGGTTATCGGAGCATTTCCCTGGCCAGTGATCAGATTTAGAGTATAATCCCGCTCTGCAGTCTCGAGTTCACCATCCACCACACGATCATATTCGTAAGAAATCGTAATGGAGGCTGTACGAAGATCGAGCAGTAACATAATATCATCTGTGATAGGGGTGATCGACATATGGATCCCCCGGAAAAAGTCCCTGAAATTGGAGTTGCTGATCAGTTCCGAAGACCCTTCCTTGTCCAGTATGTTTTGCTGAAAAAAGGTGGTGTCCAGAGCCACCCGAATCCCGGGTTCTATAACCTGAGGGGCCTGCAGAGATTCGTCATCCTCTGTATCGGGGTCATCCTCCGCGAAAATCAGGGTCTGTTCGTCATTGATCTGAACAGGACCGTCAAAAAGTACATCCGAAACAAACGCAGGAGAAAATTCCTGGCTGGAGTAGTATTCCTGTGCCTGCAGGAAATTAGAATTCGGGTCCAGATCGCGCAGAAAATAGGTGGAACGCTCCACCTTAAAATTAAAAGGTGCCTCGCGATTTCCGTAAATACTGTCAAGGTCTCGTTTAACAGGAAACCTGTTAGGCAAGGTACTGGTATCCTCGTCGTCATTGATGCCATCCCCGTCAGTATCAACATTCAAAGGGTCTGAACCAGATAGCCGTTCCTGATTGTCGGACAATCCATCTCCATCCGTGTCGCTGTTGGGATCATCCGGATCTGCATCCAGTTCGTCAATTACCCCGTCGAGATCTCGATCGGGACTGCTGTTCCTAAGGTAGGGAATGTAGAGGATGACCTCCTTGATCCGTTCATTTTCCTCAATGGTGGCATCAATATCATCGCTGGCCGAGTTGTCCTCAGTGAGCTGAGAATAATTCCCAAAGGTAGGGTTCCCCTGCCCCCCCGCGAGGGAAACCTGAGATGTAATACTCGCTGTGGTCCTTCCGTAGATAGGGTCGTTGAATACCCCTATCTGGTACACCGGTAATTTATTGGTCTGTACAGCTACGATATTCTTATTGTAGGCAAAGACATCATAAACCGCTTTATCAGATACAAAAGGGTTACCATCAATCACACCATTGCCAATGGTGGTCACGTCTTCATCGCAGGAAATATGGGTGAGTAGCAGGAATGTTCCAAAAAGAACAGGAACAATGCCTCGGAGTGAGAATCGCATGGGGCTTACTTTAAGACTTCAGTGTCGTAGAAATTAGCATAGGCCTCTTCAAATTCCTGAATGGGCACATAGGGCAATACAGGTTTATCCAGGCCTTGAATATAGGAAAGCAGATCCTCCGGGATGCCTTCAGCAGCTAAAATAACAGCATCCGAATAACTCACCCCAATCTTTAACATATTATTATACGTGGGTTCTTTCAACAACTCGACAGCGTCTTCAGGAATACCGTCGAAAGCTACTTTATTGATCAGTTCCTTATCCAAGGCGCCCTCAAAACTCTTCCCGTAGACCGAAAGTACGATCTTACTGTCGGCAAAAAGGGGCTCATCAGAATAAAGCTTGCGCAGGTAGACAGGTAGCAGGGAGGACATCCATCCGTGAATGTGGATGATATCAGGATTCCAGTTGAGTTTCTTTACCGTTTCCACTACCCCTTTGGCAAAGAAGATAGCGCGCTCGTCATTGTCTGGAAAGAGTTCTCCGTTCTCATCTGCAAAAGTGGCCTTTCTCTTGAAATATTCCTCATTGTCTATGAAATACACCTGTATACGCTCCTTGGGGATTGAGGCTACCTTAATGATCAGCGGCATATCCATATCATTGATTACCAGATTCATTCCCGATAACCTGATCACCTCGTGCAACTGATGCCTGCGCTCGTTGATGTTGCCGTATCTCGGCATAAAGATCCGGATCTGGCCGCCTTTGCTGTTGACCATCCTCGGGGCTTCATATGACATTAGGGAAACTTCATTCTCTGGTAAGTAGGGCACTAATTCTGAAGATACAAACAATATCTTTTTACCATTCATACTGGTAGACTTTTATTTATCGCGGAAACGTAGCCGCAAAATTACAAAAATTATGCAGATTAGCCGTAATTATAGTAAGTTTGCACCCTTTTTAAGTCGTCCTATGGAGTTGATTTCAGGCAGGCAGGAATTGTTACACCATTTGAGATCCCAGACCCGTTCAGGGGGTACACTCGGATTGGTCCCCACCATGGGTGCTCTTCATGAAGGACATATGAGCCTGGTTAGCAGAGCCCTGGCCGAAAACGACGCCTTAGTGGTCAGCATTTTTGTAAACCCTACCCAGTTCAACAACTCCGATGACCTCGCCAAATATCCCAAAACCCTGGAAGCGGATTTAAAATTGCTCGGGAAAGCAGGTGACAACATGACCGTGTTTGCTCCCACGGCAGAAGAATTATACGAAGATGACATTACTTCCCAGGAATACTCCTTCGATGGCCTCGACAAGGTGATGGAAGGGACCTATCGCAAGGGTCATTTTAACGGGGTGGCAACAGTGGTCGAAAAGTTCTTCGAACTGATCAGGCCGGACAGGGCTTACTTTGGGGAGAAAGATTTCCAACAATTACAGATCGTTAGAAAACTGGCCCGTCAGTTGCCCTTCAGGATCACAATCGTAGGTTGTCCTATCGTTCGGGAACCTAACGGTTTGGCCATGAGTTCGAGAAACCGTTTGCTCTCAGATGGGATGCGTAAGAAGGCAGGTCTGATCTACAAGACCCTTCAGGAGGCCAGCCGTATGTTTGGCACGGAAAATGCGACTAAGATCTCTGAGTATGTCAATGAAGTGTTCTCCCGGGAAGAGGATATGGAACTGGAATACTTCCAGATCGCCGATGAGGCAACCCTCACGCCGATTCGCAGAAAACAGGAGAACAGGAAATACAGGGGCTTTATCGCGGTTTATGCCGAGGGGATTCGCCTCATTGACAATATCGCTATGAAATGATTAATTTTGCGCCATGAAAATTGAAGTAGTTAAATCCAAGATACACAGGGTCAAAGTCACTGGAGCCGACCTGAATTATATCGGCAGTATAACCATTGACGAAGATCTGATGGATGCTGCCAACATCATCAGGGGTGAAAAGGTACAGATCGTGAACAACAACAATGGAGAGCGACTCGAAACCTACGCCATTCCCGGACCCAGGAATTCAGGTGAAGTCACCCTAAATGGGGCCGCAGCCAGAAAAGTTGCCGTCGGCGACGTACTCATCCTGATTACCTACGCGTGGATGGAGCTAGAAGAAGCCAAAACCTTCGAGCCTTCCATGATCTTCCCCAATGAAGAGAACAATCTTTTAAACTAGCCTTTGAGCACACGCTTCAAAAGACTCCTGAAGATCTTTGTCCCTATCCTGCTGGGTGTCTTTTTGGTTTGGTATTCCTACAATAACACCTCCCCGGAAAACAGGCAGGAGATTTTCAGATACATCCGCGAGGCGGATCTCTTCTGGGTGGGAATATCCGTGTTCATCGGTATCCTCAGCCATATCTCCAGGGCCATACGGTGGAACTACCTGCTGGAACCCCTGGGATATCGACCCAGGATCAGAAATAATATCCTCTTTATCCTCATCGCCTATTTCGCCAACCTGGGAATTCCCAGGTCCGGAGAAGTGTTGAGGGCCACAGCCCTTGCGACCTACGAAGACGTCCCATTCCAGAAAGGATTCGGCACCATTGTCACTGAAAGGGTCATAGACCTGCTCATGTTACTCCTGATTATCATAGTCGCCCTGTTTTCACAGACCAGTGTGATCCTTACCTATTTAAAAGCCAATGGGATCGGCCTGACCGCAACCCTGGTACTGGTGGCAGTAGGAATTCTTTTCCTCTTTGTCTTCCTGGCCTTCCTTAGAAGGTCGAGTTCCCGCCTGGCCATCAAGGTAAAAGATCTGGTCAAAGGCCTTTTGGACGGGGTCATGAGTATCTTCCGAATGAAATACAAATGGCTGTTTCTCATCCACACGTTTTTTATCTGGGCTGCCTATATCGCCATGTTCTGGGTGATCAAATTCACCGTTCCTGAGACTCTTTCCCTGACGCTCTCGGAATTCTTGGTGGCCTTTATCGCCGGTGCCTTTGCCATGTCCACCACCAACGGGGGTATCGGCCTGTATCCCATCGCTGTGAGCAAAGCCCTCTCCATTTACGGAATCAGCGCCGTATCAGGAGATGCATTTGGCTGGATCATGTGGATCGCCCAAACGCTGATGGTAGTCGTTTTTGGTGCAATATCTTTTCTACTCTTACCGTTATTGAACAGAAACCGATAGGTTATTTCTGAACCAAAAACCAACTCCATGAAAAGGTCCATATCCATGGCCCTGGCATTATTGCTCGCCCAACTGACAATCGCCCAGGTAACCCATGAAATTTTTGAATCCTTCAAATTACAGGAAAGGAGGAACGTCTCCTATTATTTCCCGGAGGATTACAACCGGGAAAAGAAATACCCACTCGTCGTGGTACTAGACGCCGAGTACCTTTTTGACCAGGTGGTTGCCCAGGCGAAATTCTTCAGCAGATTTGAAGGGATGCCAGAGGTGATCGTGGTGGGAATTGAGCAAGGAAAAAACGACCTCCGGTGGCAAGATTGTGCCTTTGACGAGAGATCCGGACTGCCCGGGGAAAAAGGGGAAGCCTTTTACGAATTTATCGGCATGGAAATCGTGCCCTACCTCGATCTCAATTACAGTACGGCACCCTTCAGGATGTTCGTCGGTTACGATATCACTGCAAATTTCGGCAATTATTACCTCTTTAAGGACCGGTCATTTTTCAATGCATTTATCAGCATAGCCCCCAGGCTGGCCCCCGAAATGGAGGTCAGGGTTCCGGAAAGGCTGTTGGCCCTCGACCAGCAGATCTTTTACCACCTGATCACCGGAAGCGGGAAGCTACCTTCACAACAGGGGATCGACCTCCTGGACCAGAACCTGAAGAAGATCGACAAACCCTCCATCCACTATAGCTTTGACGCCTATCCCGAAGCCGGGGAGGTCTCTGTGGTTACCTACGGCCTTGGAAAAGCCTGGGAAAAAATGTTCGAGATCTTCAAACCCATCTCCCCGGAGGAATACAAAAAAGAGATCCTTACCTACGAGGGGCCGGTTATCGAATACCTGAACACCAAATACAATACCATAGAAGAGCTGTTTGGTTTTCGAAAGAATGTGAGCCTGAACGACATCATGGCCATCTATGCCGCGACCAGGAAAAAAGACGACTTCGAATCCCTGAAGGCTCTGTCCGACCTGTGCAAAAAGGAGTATCCGGACACTATGATGGGATTCTATTTTGAAGGAGAATACTACGAGCATTTGGGGGAGGCTAAAAAAGCCCTTCGCACCTTTGAAAAGGCCTTTGGGATGGAGGAAATCGATTTCCTTACAAAGGAACTCGCCCTGGAAAAGATAGACGCCCTGAAGGCCGATTTCGGATTCTGACAACGACCTTCTACAACGAGTTTCACACCCCGCCATTTAGCGGGGTGTTTCCTTTGTTATTAGAGGGAACCACAATATCTTTAGCCATACCATGGCAAAGACCAAAACCGCCTTTTTCTGTCAGCATTGTGGTGCCCAGCACGCCAAATGGGCCGGGCAGTGTTCTGCCTGCAAACAGTGGAATACCATTGTAGAGGAGGTGGTTCACAAAGAGGAAAAACCTGTCTGGAAGGCAAATGTGAACGGAGGGTCGAAAACGGCTACCTCGGTGAGTATCGCAGAGATAGGATCGGAAGAAGAAGTGCGCTATCACCTGCATGACCAGGAATTCAACCGGGTCCTGGGCGGAGGCCTGGTCCCCGGCTCCATGGTACTCCTCGGAGGAGAACCCGGCATTGGCAAAAGTACGCTACTCTTACAGATCGCACTACACCTGCCCTACAAAACTCTTTATGTATCGGGTGAGGAAAGCCAGAAACAGATCAAAATGCGCGCCCAGCGACTTCACCCCGGTAGTGAGACCTGTTTTATCCTTACCGAGACGAGGACACAGCAAATCTTCCGGGAAATACGGGAGCTGTCCCCAGATATCGTTGTCATCGACTCTGTACAAACTCTTCATTCAGATTCCATAGAATCATCCGCGGGAAGTATTTCCCAGATAAGGGAATGCACGGCTGAATTGATCCGGTTTGCCAAGGAGACCGGCACCCCGGTGATCCTTGTCGGCCATATTACCAAAGACGGAACGCTGGCAGGACCCAAGATCCTTGAACATATGGTAGATACGGTACTGCAGTTTGAAGGCGACCGGAATTATATGTACCGTATCCTGAGAGCACTCAAGAACCGATTTGGATCTACGGCCGAACTCGGCATATACGAAATGCAGGGAGACGGCCTCAGGGAAGTCAGTAATCCTTCAGAGATCCTTATTTCCGAATACGACGAAGCTTTGAGTGGTACCGCTATAGTGGCCACCCTTGAAGGAATGCGTCCCCTCCTGATCGAGATACAGGCCCTGGTGAGCTCAGCTGTGTACGGCACCCCCCAGAGAACGGCAACGGGTTTCAATGCCAAAAGACTGAACATGCTCCTGGCGGTATTGGAGAAAAGGGCCGGTTTTAAGCTTGGAGCCAAGGACGTTTTCCTCAATATCACAGGAGGTATTTCCGTAGACGATCCGGCGATCGACCTGGGGGTGGTGGCGGCAGTCCTCTCCAGCAATGCCGATATCCCCCTTGAAAAAGGGATCTGCTTTGCCGCCGAAATTGGTCTCTCAGGGGAAGTAAGGCCCGTGCGAAGAGTGGACCAGAGAATCCTGGAAGCAGAAAAACTGGGTTTCACCCGCATCTTCGTTTCCAGGAACAGTAAGATCGGGGTGAAAAACCACAATATCTTGATCAGCAAGGTGTCGAAGATTGAAGATGTAATCCGGGAACTGTTCGGCTGACCTTGTCATGATTAATAATTTTTATCTTTAAAGGATCCAAAAAACCGAGCATATGAAACCCATTTTCTCACTCATCCTTTCACTTCTCATCTTACATTCCTGCCAGACCGCTTCAAAGCAAGAGGAAATGTCCGAATCTGATTCCTGTGAGGAATACCTCAGTTTCGAAGGCAGAGACGACCAGTTTACGGGGGGCATCAGGATGATTCCCGTTACCACAGATAAGGGGACATTCAAGGTCTGGACCAAACGCGTCGGCAATAATCCCACCCAAAAAGTACTGCTGCTGCACGGGGGACCGGGAATGACCCACGAGTTATACGAGTGCTTCGATGGATACCTCCCACAGGAAGGGATTGAATACATCTATTACGATCAGCTGGGATCCTATTACAGTGAGCAGCCAGACGACCTCAGCCTCTGGACTACAGAGCGTTTTGTCGAAGAGGTCGAGCAGGTACGAAAAGCCCTTGGCCTTGACGCCTCCAATTTCTTCCTCCTGGGTCAGTCATGGGGTGGAATCCTGGCCATGGAATACGCTCTAAAATATCAGGACAACCTAAAAGGTCTCGTCATTTCCAATATGATGAGCAGCATACCTGAATACAACGCCTACGCTCAGAATGTGCTCGGTCCCCAGATGGATCCGGAGATCTATAAGGAAATCAAGGCCCTGGAAAATGCCGCGGATTTTTCTAACCCCAGATACGGGGAGCTCCTATTTGAAAATTACTACACAGAACACGTGTTGAGAATGCCTCCTGACCAGTGGCCGGAAGCAGTGATGCGAACACTGAAACACGCCAACAATCAGGTTTACGTCCATATGCAGGGCTACAGTGAGTTCGGTATTACGGGTGATGCCACCCTGAAAGAATGGGATGTAAAAGACCGTTTGAAAGAGATCAGGGTGCCTACCCTGGTCGTAGGAGCCCAGTACGATACCATGGACCCTGCCCATATGGAGTGGATGTCAGGGGAAGTACAGAACGGCAGGTACCTGTATTGCCCGAATGGCAGTCACCTCTCACAGTACGATGACCAGAAAACCTATTTCGAGGGAGTGATCCGATTTGTGAATGATGTGGACCAAAAAACGTTTTAGGTCAGGGTGCGGGGTCAGGAATCTCCTGGTGTATTGCCTCTATCCCATTGAGTACGTCCTCGCTTAAGGTCAGGTCTGCACTGTCTATATTCTCCTGTAGTTGTTCCATAGAGGTCGCCCCGATAATATTGCTTGTCAAAAAGGGCCTGGAGGTCACAAAGGCCAATGCCATTTGTGCCAGCGAAATACCATTCTCCTCAGCGAGGTCAAAGTATTTTTGAGTCGCCTTAACCGCCTGCTCACTGCTGTATCGACCGTACGCAGGAAATAAGGTGATTCGCGCGTTTTCCGGTTTTTTCCCGCCCAGGTATTTACCGCTCAGCACCCCAAACCCAAGGGGGGAATAGGCCAATAATCCAATCTTTTCCCGGATTGAGATCTCCGACAACCCCACCTCGAAAGTACGGTTGAGCAAACTGTACGGGTTCTGAATGGTAATCATACGGGGTAAGCTGTCATGTACCTTGCTCTCCTCGAGAAATCTCATTGTACCCCAAGGGGTCTCATTGGAGAGCCCTACATGTCTTATCTTTCCCTCCTTGATAAGGTCTCTCAAGGTTTCGAGGACCTGATGGATATTATCCTGCCAGAAATCCGAAAGATCTTGTTGGTACCCCCTCTGCCCGAAGTAGTTCGTGCTTCGTTCCGGCCAGTGTAGCTGGTAGAGGTCTATATAATCCGTTTGCAACCGCTCAAGGCTGCCGTTTACGGCTTCAATAAGAGACTCCTTTTTAAAGCCCGTGGTCCTGATGAATTTGGTAAAGGCCGCCTTTCCGGCGATCTTGGAAGCTAAT
Organism: uncultured Muriicola sp.; assembly: GCA_965364605.1. Taxonomy (GTDB): domain Bacteria; phylum Bacteroidota; class Bacteroidia; order Flavobacteriales; family Flavobacteriaceae; genus Muriicola. Next base: position 211 of record CBDTYM010000086.1, on the reverse strand, counting down.
ACCACCTTATCCCTGTTCCCTGTCTTTGCAAACCAGGCTCCGATGATCTTTTCCGTAAGGGCATATCGATCCGGGTGTGCTGGGATGGGATACAATTCTGCCGTGTCGAAGAAATTGATCCCGCGGTTCAGGGCGTAATCCATCTGCTGGTGCCCCTCAGCTTCTGTATTCTGTTTGCCCCAGGTCATGGTGCCCAAACAAATCTTGCTGA
>CBDTYM010000085.1:0-11587 GCA_965364605.1 uncultured Muriicola sp. | reverse complement strand
TCCCCATCGGCATTCATCTTGGATTGGAATTCGAAAGGAGAATCAAAGTCATCCAAGTTATCAAATTTACCGAGTTGCCCAATGAATTTTAACCTAATATTATCCAAACCACCATTCCTGTGTTTGGCTACTATAAATTCGGCCTGCCCCTGGGTTGGGGTGCGTTCCTCGTCGTCCCACTCGTCGATCTTGTAGTATTCCGGACGGTAGATAAAGGATACGATATCGGCATCCTGCTCGATGGCCCCGGATTCCCTGAGGTCTGAAAGGATAGGCCTCTTGCTTCCACCACGGGTCTCCACGGCCCGACTCAGCTGGGAGAGGGCGATGACAGGTACGTTCAGTTCTTTGGCGAGGGCCTTGAGGTTTCTCGAAATGGTGGAGATCTCCTGTTCACGGTTCCCGCCTTTCTGACTTCCCCCGGCTGTCATGAGCTGGAGATAATCGAGAACGATGAGCTTGATTTTGTGCTGGGAGGCAAGCCTTCGCGCCTTCGCACGCAGGTCGAAAATAGAGAGGGAAGGGGTGTCGTCTATGAAGAGCGGAGCCTTCTCCAGGGCCTTAACCTTCACATTCAATTGCTCCCATTCGTGTTTTTCAAGCCTGCCTGTCCGGAGTTTCTCCGAAGACAGTCCGGTCTCAGAAGATATGAGACGGGTGATCAACTGCACAGAGGACATCTCCAGGGAGAAAAAAGCTACAGGGATATTGGAGTTCACTGCCATATTCCTTGCCATGGACAGGGTAAGGGCTGTTTTTCCCATACCTGGCCGGGCTGCGATGATGATCAGATCGCTGGGCTGCCATCCGGAGGTGAGCTTGTCTACTTTGTCAAAACCGGAAGGGATACCGCTGAGCCCTTCCTTGTTGGAGATCTCCTCAATTTTTTTCTTCGCCTGAATGACCAGGTTCTGGGCTGTTTCCGCAGAACGTTTGAGGTTTCCCTGAGTCACCTCGTAAAGTTTTGCCTCGGCATTGTCCAGAAGGTCAAAAACATCCGTCCCTTCACTGTAAGCCTCTTCGATGATCTCGTTTGAGATCTTGATCAGGCTACGCTGTATATATTTCTGGAGGATGATCCTGGCATGGAATTCAATATGGGCCGAACTGGCTACTTTTTGGGTGAGTTTGATGAGATAAAAATCCCCTCCGATCTGATCCAGCCGGCCTTCCTTGCGCAATTGGGCAGAAACGGTTAATAAATCCACCGGTTCTGAACTTTCGAAGAGATTGTAGATAGCCTCGTAGATATGCCTGTGGGCGTCCTTATAAAACACATCCGGATGCAGGATGTCGATCACTTCATCAACTCCCTTTTTGTCGATCATCATTGCTCCAAGTACAACTTCCTCTAAATCAACTGCTTGAGGAGGTATCTTACCCTTCTCAAGGCTGATCAAAGGTGCGTTGCCTATTTTATGGCCTAGGACCGGACTGGGTTTTTCCATAGAAAGCAAAAGTATACATTAACCTTAAGTTAACATTCGAATTGAGGGGTCGGATATCCACCGTTCATCAACATTCTACCTGTTGATAAGTTACGAATTTGTGTTCATAACGAAAAAAAACCGGAGTTGAAGTTCTCCGGTTTTTCTCAAAGCTTTTAACACAGCTATTTAACCACTGAAAACACCCATGTTGGCATACTTGTCCATCCGCATTTCGACGAGTTTCTCTGGTGATAACTTTTTAAGCTCCTCGTAATGCTTGCTGATTTTGTTTTTGACGATGTCGAATGCTTTTTCCCGGTTGGCATGCGCCCCCCCTTCCGGTTCCTTGACGATCTCGTCTATGAGTTTGAGCCTCTTCATATCTGAGGCCGTGAGTTTCAAGGCCTCGGCAGCGACTTCTTTATACTCCCAGCTTCTCCAGAGGATTGAAGAACAGGACTCTGGTGATATGACCGAATACCAGGTGTTCTCCAGCATAAGGACCTTATCTCCTACACCGATTCCCAGGGCTCCTCCTGAAGCTCCTTCCCCTATGATCACTACGATGATGGGGACTTTAAGTCGGGTCATTTCCAAAATGTTACGGGCAATGGCCTCTCCCTGGCCCCGTTCCTCGGCCTCAATACCGGGATAGGCCCCGGGCGTGTCGATAAAGCTCACCACGGGAATGCCAAACTTCTCGGCAGACTTCATCAGGCGTAGAGCCTTACGGTAGCCTTCGGGATTGGCCATCCCGAAATTACGCAGCTGTCGGGTCTTGGTATTATAGCCTTTTTGCTGACCGATGAACATATAACTCTGGTTCCCGATCTTGCCCAGGCCTCCGATCATGGCCTTGTCGTCCTTCACATTTCGGTCTCCGTGTAGTTCGAGCCAGGTCTCTCCACAGATAGCCCGGATATAATCCAGTGTATAAGGCCTGTTGGGATGCCTCGATAGCTGTACCCTTTGCCAGGCAGTCAGGTTCTTAAAGATCTCCTTCCGGGTTTCCGAAAGCTTTTTTTCTATCTGCTTGCAGGTATCGGTAACGTCTACGTCGCTTTCCTCCCCGATGATCTGGCACTTCTCTAACTGCTCTTCCAGTTCTTTGATCGGGAGTTCAAAATCCAAATATTCCATATCGATATGGTTTCAGGTAAATCTGCCCACAAATATAAAATTAATATGGCAACCTTTTTGGTCCCCCTCCCCTTTTTGCCATATCCCTGTTTTTGAGGATCCCATTGGCGATGACCGTCAGTAAAATAATCAAAGCTCCGATATAAAACTGGAGATTCATCTTTTCACTTTCCCCGAAAATGGCATAGGCCAGGAGGATACCATAGACCGGTTCCAGGTTGACGGTAAGCAAGACCGTATAAGGACTGACAAAGCGCATAACCTTCACGGAAGCGATAAAGGCAAAGGCTGTACATACAGAGGCCAGCAAAAAGATATAGAAGGTGTCTGCCAGGCTTAAAGCCAGGAATCCCGATTCGAAACCGGGACCGAAGAACAGGTAAGCAGTTACAAAAAGGCCGCCACTGAGCAATTCGTAGAATCCGATGACCGAGGGCTTGTGAGACTTGATCAGCTTGCCATTCATCAGGGTGAAGATGGCGCCGAGCAAGGCTGAGACAAGGGCCAGCAGGATACCCTGTGTATAAGCCGGACTCACCTCGAAAATAAAGTACAGACCCAGGATGACCACCAATCCGAAGACTACCTCATAGCCGATGATCTTTCTGCCGAACCACACGGGTTCCAGAAGGGACCCAAAAAAGGCCCCCGTGGCCATGGTGGCCAGCGCTACAGATACGTTAGCGACCTTTATCGCCCCGAAGAAAGTGATCCAGTGCAGGGCAATGATGACTCCAGTAAGCAATAACAGCATGAGTGTTTTGAGACCCACAGAAAGGGATATCTTCCGTATCCGGATATAGATGGCGATGCAGATAGCTGCCAGGAGCATGCGATACCAGACCAGGGGAAGGGCATCGATAGAGATGAGCTTCCCTAGCACTGCTGTAAAGCCCCAAATAAAAACGATGAGGTGGAGCAGGGCGTAGTTCCTCAGCTTATCGCTTTGCATTTTGCAAGAGGTAGATTCCCAGGGCACCAAAGGCCAGATTGGGGATGATCACCGCGAGGATAGGAGAAAACCCGGATTGTTCAGCCAAGGTTCCAAAGACCTTGTCAAAGAATATATAGATAAAAGCCACCCCTATTCCGAAAGCCAGGTTGACACCCATCCCTCCCCTTCGCTTGACCGAGGAGACCGCCACCCCGATGATGGTCAGGATAAAGGCAGCGATCGGGAGGGCCCAGCGTTTGTACTTGACCAGTATATACGTATTGATATTGGATGCTCCCTTCTTCCTCTGAGTTTTGATGAATTTGTTGAGCTCGAACAGGTTTTTGGTCTCCGCCACATAGGAAACCGGGGTGAGGTCATCTATCTTGAAGTTAAAGATGGTATCTAGCCTGCGCTTGGTGACGACGATCTCCTTCTCCCCTACCAGCCTGCGGTTTGTATAGCTTGTAAGCCGGTAGACACTGTCCTTGGGTACCCAGCGGATGTTCCCGGCACTGATCTTTTCCTCCAATTTATTGTCATCCCCGAAATGTTCGAAGGTAAAATTATAACCGATCTGCCTGTCAGGGTCAAAACTGCTCACATAGATAAAGTCATTCTCGTTGAGCTGGTTAAAGATGTTGCTGGTGATCCGGTCCTGTTTTCCTTTTTTGAGATATTTGAATTTGAATTCGTGGTAGCCGACGCTTGCATTGGGTACGATAAACATACTCATAAAGAACATGATCACTGCGATTATTGAGGCCCCAATCCAGTATGGACGCAGAAAGCGACTATAGGATACCCCTGAACTGAGGATGGCCACGATCTCGGTATTATTGGCCAGTTTAGAGGTAAAGAAGATGATGGACAAAAACAGGAAGACCGGAAACAGGAGGTTGCCTATATAGATGGTAAAATTCATGTAATAGACCAGGATCTCGTCAAGAGGGGCTTCATTGTCGATCATTTTCCCGATCTGCTCCGCCAGGTTGAGCATGATCCCTATAGGTACAAAAAGCAGGAGCATCGTCCCAAAGGTGAGGAGATAGCGCTTGAGTATGTAGCGATCGAGAATCTTCAGCATCAGAGTCGCTTATCCATTTGTTTGACCATCCGGGCTTTCCAACTGGCAAAATCCCCCGCTAAAATATGATTTCTGGCTTCCCTGACCAACCAGAGATAGAAACCCAGGTTGTGTATGGTGGCGATCTGTTTGCCCAGGTATTCGTTGGCGGCGAACAAGTGCCTCAGATATGCCTTTGTATATTCCCTGTCAACGAAAGTCGGTCCATGTTCATCAATAAGTGAAAAATCGTTCTCCCACTTCTTGTTCTTGATATTGATGGTGCCTTCTGCTGTGAAAAGCATTCCGTTGCGGCCATTCCGGGTGGGCATGACACAATCGAACATATCGATGCCCAGGGCGATGTTCTCCAGGAGGTTGATGGGGGTACCCACACCCATCAGGTAACGGGGTTTATCCTCTGGCAGGATGTCACAGACCACCTCTGTCATGGCATACATCTCCTCGGCGGGTTCCCCAACCGAGAGTCCGCCTATAGCATTCCCTTCGGCCCCTACACCCGCGATGTACTCGGCGGATTGTTTCCTGAGGTCCTTATACGTAGAACCCTGCACGATCGGAAAGAAGGTCTGTTCGTATCCGTACATGGGCGGCACCTTGTCCAGGTGGGTAAGACAGCGCTCCAGCCATCGGTGTGTCATATGCATAGACCGCTCTGCATATTTGTAATCACAGGGATAGGGAGTGCATTCGTCAAAGGCCATAATAACATCTGCGCCTATCGTTCTCTGGATCTCCATGACATTCTCAGGAGTGAACATATGAGAGGATCCGTCGATATGCGACTTAAACTTAACGCCTTCTTCCCGTATCTTCCGGTTCCCGGACAGGGAGTATACCTGATAGCCCCCACTGTCGGTAAGGATATTCCTGTCCCAGCCCATGAATGCATGTAGTCCGCCAGCCTGTTGCAGAATATCGGCGCCTGGCCTCAGGTACAGGTGGTAGGTGTTCCCCAGGATGATATCCGGATCGATCTCATCCCTCAGTTCACGCTGGTGCACTCCTTTGACGGAGGCAACGGTCCCAACGGGCATAAAGATGGGTGTCTTGATGCTGCCGTGATCTGTGATCATCTCCCCTGCCCTGGCTTTGGAGCCCGGGTCTGTATGTTGTAGTTTAAATTGCAAGGCCTTGATTGAGAAGGCAAAGATAGGCATCCCCTAAAAGAATTTCCCTAACAAAAAAATAAAGTTCAGGTCCCTTCCGCCGTTGATAAAATGTAATAACTCCCCTTGTTCAAGCAAAAGTTTGCGGTTACTTTTAGCCCGAAATTTGAAGAATTGCCATATGTCAGCAACGAAAGATTTAGAGAAGATTACAACCCAGGTCAGACGGGATATCGTCCGCATGGTACACAAGGTCGATTCCGGCCATCCGGGTGGGTCATTGGGCTGCACGGAATTTTTTGTCGCCCTCTACTTCGAAATCATGGAGCTGAATTCATCCTTCAGCATGGACGGAATAGGAGAAGATATCTTTTTCCTTTCCAACGGACATATCTCACCCGTTTACTACAGTGTCCTGGCGCGAAAGGGCTTTTTCCCCCTCGATGAACTCAACACCTTCCGGATGCTCAACTCCCGACTCCAGGGGCATCCCACCACCCATGAGGGCCTGCCGGGTGTGCGCATTGCTTCCGGGTCCCTCGGACAGGGAATGTCCGTGGCCATAGGAGCTGCCCTCGCCAAAAAACTCAATGAAGATAAACACATTGTCTACAGCCTGCACGGGGATGGGGAGCTGCAGGAAGGACAGAACTGGGAGGCCATCATGTTCGCGGGCAGTAAAAAGGTAGATAATCTCATCGCTACCATCGACCGCAACAGCCAACAGATCGATGGCAATACGGAAGAGGTAATGCCTCTGGGTGACGTGGGAGAAAAATTCAGGGTGTTTGGCTGGGACGTGCTCGAGCTGAAGGAAGGCAATGATCTCCAAGCCATTATCAAAACACTGAAGGAAGCGAAAAGCAGGACGGGAAAAGGGAAACCCGTCTGCGTGATCATGCATACGGTGATGGGTAACGGAGTGGATTTTATGATGCATACCCATGCCTGGCACGGCAAGGCACCGAATGACGAACAGCTGCAGACAGCTCTCGACCAGAACCCGGAGACCCTGGGCGATTATTAAACTACAGGAAGAAAATCAACATGAAAAAATACACAGATCAGGGGAAAAAAGACACGCGAAGTGGTTTTGGTGCCGGAATAGCCGAATTGGGCAGGCGAAACCCCAAAGTAGTGGCGCTTTGCGCCGACCTGGTAGGTTCCCTCAAACTCGACGAATTCATAGCGGAAAACCCTGAACGCTTTTTCCAGGTAGGCATAGCCGAAGCCAACATGATGGGTATTGCTGCCGGCCTGACCATTGGGGGCTATATTCCTTTTACCGGGACATTTGCGAATTTCTCCACAGGCAGGGTCTACGACCAGATCCGACAATCCATTGCCTACTCAGGCAAGAATGTGAAAATCTGCGCCTCACACGCAGGACTTACCCTGGGGGAGGACGGTGCCACCCACCAGATCCTTGAAGACATCGGTCTGATGAAAATGCTCCCGGGAATGACCGTCATCAATACGTGCGATTTTAATCAGACCAAGGCAGCTACCCTGGCCATTGCAGACCACCAGGGTCCGGTATACCTCCGGTTTGGAAGACCCAAGGTTCCCAATTTCACCGATCCCGAACAGACATTCGAGATAGGCAAGGCCCTCGTACTCAATGAGGGGACAGATGTTACCATTGCCGCGACCGGCCACCTGGTATGGGAAGCGCTGCAGGCTGCTGAAGCCCTGGAAAAAGAAGGGATCTCAGCAGAAGTGATCAACATACATACCATCAAACCCCTGGACGAAAAAACCCTGCTCACCTCTATCCAAAAAACCGGATGTGTGGTCACGGCAGAGGAACACAATTATCTGGGCGGTCTTGGAGAAAGTGTCGCCCGCACCCTTACCCGTCACCTCCCTGCCCCTCAGGAGTTTGTCGCCACCATGGACACCTTTGGGGAGAGCGGCACCTCAGACCAGCTCATGGAAAAATACGGGCTGGACAATAAAGCCATCAGGAAGGCCGTTTTACACGTGTTAAAAAGAAAGGCATAGATTTTCGGTATCATTCTTGATACCCTTGCCTTTGTCTAATTAAACGAACACGTTATGAAGAAAACACTTCTCATGGTGGCCATGGCTACCTTCTCTGCTTTTTCATACGGGCAGATCGATTCTAAGTTCGGTATCAAGGCCGGACTCAATTACAACGCTAACGGAGACTATTTTGAATCGGCTGGTGAAGCTGCCCGAGATCCGGACAGGAATGTGGGTTATCACATCGGGTTTTTCGGCCAGCTGGGTTCCAGGGTCTATTTCAGGCCTGAACTGGTCTACACCAGTATCTCTTCGGATTACGACAATGATGATTTCAAAATGCAGAAGCTGGATCTGCCAGTGCTTATCGGAACCAGGGTCATTGGCCCGCTTCATGTTTTTGCCGGACCTGCGTTCCAGTATATCCTCGATACGGAGTACGACGGAATCACCATCAGTGATGTACGCAATGATTTTACGGTAGGGGTGAACATCGGTGCCGGGATCAATCTGGGAATGCTGGGTATCGATCTGAGGTACGAGCGTGGTTTTAGTGATAATGAAGCTACCTTCATTAACAGGAACGTCACCACTGTGCCTACGAGTCGGATAGACACAAGACCGGATCAACTCATACTGAGTTTTTCATTAAAACTCTGATAACGAAAAAGGCCCTGAAATTCAGGGCCTTTTTATTTTGCTGTTCCTATTTAATTGTCACTGTCGAGGTAGTCAGGGATACCGTCATTGTCTGAATCCGGAAAGGTAATATTTCCCTGAGCATCGATCTCGATCTCATCCCGTGTAGGGATCCCATCCCCGTCGTCATCAGAGTCCAGATGGTTGGGTAAGGCGGGCGCTCTGAATCGCTGTTCCTGGTCTGCATCTGTATTATCATTGGTTACATCCCCATCTCCGTTGAGATCTTCCATAATGGAAGGGATACCATCATTGTCGTAGTCGGTATCGGATACGAACAAACCAACAGAAACCTTGAATATAAGGGGTGAATAAGGAGGTATACCATTTGAGGAACCGTTAAAATAAGCCAGGCCTGAAGGCAAGAAAATTACACCAACACCCGCATTCGTGATCTCGGTTGTTCCGTCTGGATTCACAACGATATCACTACCCACCTGGATTCTGGCCACAGCCTGAGAATACCCTCTGAGGAAAAAGGGCAGATATTGCCAGGTATAATCCGAAGTGGCATCGAAAGTAACACCCGATAAGAGGGATCCTTCGTAACGGATGTAGGTAGAATCTGCCACTGTGGGAGTTTCCCCGGTTCCATTTCGGGGGATCAGGTAATAAAGGGTATGTGAAACAGTCTCATTATCTTCCAGGCCAAAATCTTCTGAAGAGACCTCCAAAGCCAGAGACTGCACGTCATTGATAAGCGGTCTTTTATCGCCGTTGGCCCCGGCAATGGTATCGAGAACGATCCTGAAGTCAAAATCCGCAGGTGGATTTTCAAAATCTTCGTAATTGTAGAAATGGGTCTGTAGATACTCCGTCAGAGCGGCTTCATCTTCTGTCACCACCTCACTCAACAATCTTGGCGGGATCAGTTCGACGTCAGGGCCGTCATCATTCCCGCAGGAAAAGAGTAAAATGGAAACGGCCATCGCCAGTATGGCCTTTTTGATCGGCATAGCATTCTTTTTAACGGCCGCAAGATACAATTTTCCCCTATTTTTGTGGAACTCCTTAACAAAGAATTTGTTCATCAGATGCGCATAGACAAGTACCTTTGGTGCACCCGTTATTACAAGACACGCAACCAGGCTACCGAAGCCTGTAAAAAGGGTCATGTGCAGATCAATGAGCAGGTGGCCAAGCCTTCACGGGAAGTCTTTCCCACCGATGAGGTCAAACTCAGGAAAAATCAGGTGGATTATATGCTGACCGTCCTTGAGATCCCGAAAAGCCGGGTGGGAGCTAAGATCGTAGGCCTTTACAGGACCGATACGACCCCTGCTGAGGCCTTTCAGCACCAGGAGGTACAAAAACTCGCCCAGGATTATTACCGAAAAAAGGGTACCGGCAGGCCCACCAAAAAGGATCGCAGGAATATAGATGACTATCTGGATGGAGGGGACTAGGGCTTATTGGGACGAGAGGTATCGCGATAGTCGTACAGGCTGGGACATAGGAAAGGTATCCACCCCTTTGAAGGAATTCATAGACCAACTGCCTTCAAAAGACCTCGATATCCTGATTCCGGGAGCTGGCAATGGTTATGAAGCAGGCTACCTCTTCCAAAGCGGTTTTAAATCGGTTTACGCCCTCGATATCAGCGAGGTGCCTTTGAATAAATTTCGTGAGTCGTACCCTAATTTTCCCGGCGATCAATTGCTGGCAGGCGATTTCTTTTCACTGGAACGCATGAAATTCGACCTTATCCTGGAACAGACCTTCTTTTGTGCCTTGCAGCCCAAGTTAAGAGGGGAGTACGTCCGTAAGATGCATTCCCTGTTGAGGGAGGGAGGAATTCTGGCCGGATTGCTGTTCGATTTTCCGTTGAAAGAAGGCGGCCCACCTTACGGGGGCCATATCGATGAATACCGAGGCCTCTTTGCACCCTGTTTTAAAATCCACAAGTTGGAACGAGCCTACAATTCCATCCCGCCAAGGCAGGGAAATGAACTCTTTTTTATCTTTGAAAAGAAAACGGCCTGAACTATGGACAACAAGATCCTGAACCACCAGCAAATACAGCACATTATACGGAGGATCGCCTATCAGATCTACGAAGTAAATGCAGAGGAGAAGAGGATCATCCTCGCGGGGATCACCGGGGGCGGACTGGCGTTTGCCAAAAAACTGCAACGCGTATTGAAGGAGATTACCGAGGCCGAGATCGTGTTGTGCCAGGTGACCATGGACAAGAAAAACCCTCTGAAAAGCGGGGTCACTACCTCCCTCGATCCCTCGGAGTATAAAAACGCCACCATCGTGCTGGTGGACGATGTACTGAACTCCGGGTCTACCCTGATCTACGGGGTCCATCATTTTTTAAAGACCCCAATGAAAAAATTGAAGACCGCCGTGCTGGTCAACCGCAACCATAAGAGATACCCGGTAAAAGCAGATTTCAAGGGAATCTCCCTATCCACCTCCCTCCACGAACACGTTCACGTGCACTTCGAGGCCAGGAAAGATGCTGTCTATTTAGACTAGTGCATCCGTTATCAGATCGGTGATCTCCTCTATCGATTTCCCGTCACAGGGCAGTGTATGAGGCGCCAGGGTGTAGAAGTTTCTTCGTTCAAAAAGGTGTTTGCCGATATACTCTTCGAGGTCTGAGGAATTGAGATGACTGATCATCGGCCTGTGGTCCTTTTCACCCTCCAGCCTGCGTGCGAGCCCGCTCACAGACATCCTGAGGTAGAAAAGGTGGGGAGTAGTCCTGAGCATGAGGTCCATATTCCCCGAATAACAGGGGGTACCCCCTCCGGTCGACAGGACAAAATCATCATCAGAAGCTAATAGAGCAGCCAGGCTTTCATGCTCCTTCTTCCTGAAATAGATCTCACCCTTTTCACGGAAAATATCGGATATGGACATCCCCATTTCTTTTTCTATACGATCGTCCAGGTCGATAAAAGACAGGTTCAAACGATTCGCCAGGACCTTACCCACAGCCGATTTTCCACTGCCCATATACCCAACAAGGATGATCTTCATGAGAAATTTTTTATAAAAATGAGATTTGCCAGGACGAAAGTAAAGAATTCCTAAAATTATCTTTAAATCGACTTGAAAAATGGATTATTGATATTATATTTGCAGCCTCTTAACAGGCTCCTTTCAGGGTCATGGCTAAGATAATTTTTTTGATTTTAGACTTGGTAGCTCAGTTGGTAGAGCATCTCCCTTTTAAGGAGAGGGTCCTGGG
>CBDTYM010000084.1:0-11616 GCA_965364605.1 uncultured Muriicola sp. | reverse complement strand
GCCGCCTATGGCAGAGATTACCGCAAATCCGATAAATAGGTAGGAGGTATTTTTTTGCTGCTTGTCTTCTGCTTTAAGCTCCAGACCGAGGACCTCAACTGAGGAGGAGCTGTTTGAGAACTTTGATATTCCGGTATACGCGAGATACCCGGCCAAAACTAGGAGGAGAATTCCAATGATCTTTTTCATAAGGTAAAGCTTAATGCGTTTCTGACCCCAATTTAAAAAAAACAGGGGCGGTATCGATCAGTATATCCAGTGGAAAAGGTACTACTATTTTCTGGTATCGACCATCTTTTCTCCCTCCTCATGGCTGAACGCTGCCACTCAAAAGTGGGGGAAATCGGGCATGGCGTCTATCAATAGATTCCGATTTCTTTTTTCGTACATGTTCCAGATAATATTCTTCTTCAGGCAGTTATTGTCCCTTTCACTATGCTGACGGGCCAATTAGTGGTACTTTTGCGGCTTGAAAGAAAAATAATATGACTTTTGAAGATCTAAATTTGATCCCTCCTATCCTTAAAGCCCTTAAAGAAGTTGGCTACACATCCCCGACTGATATACAGGCCAAGGCTATTCCCTTTGTTTTAAATAAGGAAGATATTATTGGCAGTGCTCAAACAGGAACGGGGAAGACGGCAGCCTTTGCCATCCCTATCCTGCAACAACTATCCAAAGAATCGCGCAACGAAAAAGGCAAAAGAAATATCCAGGCCCTGGTCGTGACTCCCACCCGAGAACTTGCCATTCAGATCGCTGAAAGCTTCACCGAGTACGGCAAATACACGCATCTAAAGAACGCTGTTATTTTTGGAGGAGTTTCCCAGGGCTCCCAGACCAATGCCCTTCGCAATGGGGTTGATATTCTGGTGGCCACCCCGGGTCGTCTGCTGGACCTGATGAACCAGGGTTTTATCACTCTGGACCAAATCAAGTACTTCGTGTTGGATGAGGCCGACCGAATGCTCGATATGGGCTTTATCCACGATATTAAAAAGATCATTGCCAAACTACCCAATCAGCGACAGTCTCTCTTCTTCTCCGCCACCATGCCCAAAACCATCGCGGAATTGTCACGACAAATACTACGCAATCCCAAAAAGGTGGCTGTTGATCCCGTATCCTCCACGGCAGAGACTATTCAGCAATACCTTTACACGACCAACAAAGACTCTAAAAAAGATCTTCTTTTGCATCTCCTTCAGGATCCGGAGATGGAGCAGGTCTTGTTATTTTCCCGAACCAAGCACGGAGCCGACAAAATTGTTCGCAACCTTCATAAAAAAAGGATCGAAGCTGCTGCCATCCACGGGAACAAATCCCAGAACCAGCGCCAAAAGTCCCTGAAGGATTTCAAGGACGGAAAAAAAAGGGTATTAGTTGCTACCGATATCGCTGCGAGGGGGATTGACATTGACAAACTCCGGCACGTGATCAACTACGACATACCCAATGAACCCGAAACCTATGTACATCGTATTGGGCGCTGTGGCCGAGCCGGAGAAGAAGGCATTTCCATATCCATTTGTGAACCGGAGGAAAATGCCTTTATCACCGATATAGAAAAACTCACGCGCCAGAAGATCGAAATCATCTCTGATCATCCCTTTCCACAGACGGACCGCCCCATGAATGCGGCAGAAAAGAAAGCTGCAGAAAAGGAGAAACAACGAAGAAAGCAGGAGTTTTTTGCCAACCGCAATAAGAAAAACGGGCAGCACAACCAAGGGTTTCGTAAAAAGAGGCGGTAAATTTCTATCTTGGAAATCAACTTATAGACTTCTTAGAAAATGAAAAAAATCGGACTTGCCCTTGGTGGCGGAGCTGTCCTGGGAGCTGCCCATATCGGAGTTTTAAAAGCCCTATTGGAAAAGGAGGTCAAGATTGAATATATCACAGGCACCAGCATTGGTGCTTTTGTAGCTGCCCTCTTCGCCTTTGGTAAGAATTGGGAAGAGATCAACGAGATCTCCTGTAAGATGAAATGGATGGACATCTCCAGCATATCACTCTCCAAATACAGCCTGCTGTCTAATGATAAATTCGGGGAACTCCTGGTCGAGCACATAGGGGACAAGAATATTGAGGAAGCTCCTATACCACTGGCCATTATCGCGACAGACGCAGGCAATGGGGAGAAGGTCGTTTTGAAAAAGGGCCCGGTAGACCAGGCCGTTATGGCCAGCACTTGTATACCCGGACTCTTCAAACCGGTAAAGATCGAAGGCCGGATGCTGCTGGACGGAGGCATCGTGGAAAACGTGCCCATTAAGACGCTCCGGGAGACCGGGGCAGAATTTGTGATCGGGGTAGACCTGAACGCCGAACACGAATACCAGGAACCACAGAATATCCTGGACGTTTTACTCAATAGCTTTCACTTCATCATGCAACAGTCGGCCAAATATCAGACCGAGAATGCCGACCTTTTGATCAAACCTGATCTCTCTGCCTTTGACCGGGCAGATACCAGTCAGATAGAAGACCTGATCCAACAGGGATATGAGGATGCCATAGCCCTGCTGAACGAAAAGGATCTGGACCTGTCCTCCAGCAATTTTAGTAAATACTGGAAGCAGATCAGGGACAAATTTGGATTCTGAGAATTCATTCACCTTTAGGTGCGTTTTTTTTTCGTTTTTATGGATTTCCCTGAATTCCCTACTTTAGACGAAACTGGTCTATCGACATCCTACACCGTATGAAAAAAATTCTACCACTTCTCATTATCCTTTTTTCCGTCTCATCCGTCCTCAGCCAGGTAAGATCTCACCAAAACTACAAGGATCTGGTAGCCTTGTTTAAAGAATGGCGAACCTTTGAGGTGCCCCCGGAAAAAGACGGAGCTCCTGATTACACGGCCGCTGCCTTTGAGACTCGCTGGCCTGAATTTCTACAGCTCAGGGAAAAGCTCCAGAAAATAGACACGACTGCCTGGGACATTCCGGAGCAGGTAGACTGGCTCCTGGTGTGGGCCGAAATGAATGGTTATGATTTTAATCACCGTGTTCTCAGACCATGGCAGCGGGACCCGGCCTTTTACAAATCTCTCTGGACCTACCAGTCGGACGTGCCGGCACATGAAGGACCCACCCATCACGGTACGACCGAGCTCTGGACCTATTCCTTCCCTCTATCCCCGGCAGAGCGGGAACGACTGCTTTCTGACCTCAGGGTCATCCCTCCCCTGAATGCTCAGGCACAGGAGAACCTCACCGGTGACGCAGCCGAACTCTGGCGTGCCGGGATACGGGTCATTGAAGATCAGGTCCATGACCTGTCTGATATCCTCGAAAAGGAAGGCGTAACCAGGGATGCGGCACTGGTAAGTGCCATCGAGGCAGCAGCCGCATCAACTAAAACCTTTGCGGCCTGGCTCAAGGCAGAAGCCCCTTCCAAAACAGGGCCTTCCGGGATCGGAAAGGAAAATTACACCTGGTATCAACAGAACGTACACCTGGTACCCCTGAGCTGGGAGGATGAGGTGATGCTGTTAAAACGAGAACTCTCCCGGGCCTGGACCTCCCTTAAAATGGAAGAACATAGAAACAGGGATCTTCCGCCGCTGATACCTGCGGATAGCCCGGAGGCTTACGACAGTATGGCGGAACAGTCTGCGGAAAATTTGCTCGGCTTTCTGGAAAAGCAGGATATCGTCACGGTAAAACCCTACTTTGAACCTGCCCTGAGGGCACACCTAGGAAATTTTGTCCCGGAGGAAAAACGTAATTTCTTTGTCATAGGGGAACACCTGGACCCCCGCCCGCTCTACTCCCATTTTTACCACTGGTTCGAACTTGCCCGCATGAGGGAAGAGCCACATCCCAGGGAGATCAGGAAAGGCCCCCTGCTCTATAACATCTTTGATTCCCGCAACGAAGGTACGGCCACAGCCGTGGAAGAACTCTTCCTTCAGGGCGGACTGTACGACGATTCTCCCAGGAGCCGGGAGATCGTCTATATCATGATCGCCCAGCGAGCTGCAAGGGGATTGGGATCCCTTTACGCCCACGCCAATGAGATGACCATGGAAGAAGCCGGAGGGATCCACTCCGAGTACACCCCGAGGGGATGGATGAAGACCGAAAAAGACCTCCTCATTTTTGAACAGCACCTCTACATGCGGCAACCCGGCTATGGCAGCAGTTATATCACCGGGAAGTATCTGCTCGAAAGTGCCCTGGCGGATTATGCCAGGAAACAGGAAGGTAAAGGTAAACCCTTCCTTATGAGGGATTTCCTCGATCATTTGAACAGCATGGGAAACATCCCGATATCCCTGGGCCATTGGGAAATGACGGGTGAAGAAAGACACCTTTCTGCCATTTTAAACAATGATCCTTATTGAAATTGGTCTCTGGCCTTATTCTTTGAATCTGATAATGGCTCTGGATACAATTCCCTACATTTAAGGTCCCAACGCTCAATTAAAATGAAAAAAGTACTCCTCTTACTCCTTGCATTGACATTCATCCATTGCGCAGAACGCAAAGAAACTCCTGTAGAAAAAGACGATTCCTGGTGGAAGGAGGGGGTGGTCTATCAGATCTACCCCCGCAGCTTTAAAGACACAAATGGGGATGGGATCGGGGACCTGAAGGGGATCATTGAGAAGCTGGACTATATCCAGAGCCTGGGTGTGACCATGGTCTGGCTCAATCCCATCTACAGTTCTCCCAATGCGGACAACGGATATGATATCAGCGACTATCGCAGCATCATGGAGGAATTTGGCACCATGGAGGATTTTGACACCATGCTGGAAGGCATGCACGAGCGAGGAATACGGTTTATTATGGATGTGGTCGTCAACCACAGCAGCGATCAGCACGAATGGTTCCTGCAATCCCGCTCTTCCCGGGACAATCCCTATCGGGACTACTACCACTGGTGGCCGGCAGAAAAAGGAGAACCTCCTTACAGATACAGTCTTTTTGACGCAGCGGGAGATGCATGGAAATACGATTCCATCACAGATTCCTATTACCTCCACTACTTTTCACAGCAGCAACCCGACCTGAAATGGGAAAACCCCCAGGTGAGACAAGAGGTGTATGACCTGATGAAATTCTGGGCAGACAAAGGGGTGGATGGCTTTCGGCTCGACGCCTTCCAGTTTGCCGCCAAGGATACTACCTATCCCGAATTTCCGGATGATCTGGAAGAGAACTTTATACAGTATTACGCCATGCAGCCCGGCCTGCACGACTACCTGAAAGAAATGCATGAGGAAGTATTCAGCCAGTACGATGTAATGTCAGTCGCCGAGGGTGCAGGACGGAATTTTAAGGAAGCCCACGAGCTGGTAGATGCAGACAGGAAGGAACTCAATATGGCCTACGCCTTTGAGGGGGTGGACATCGCCAAACCCGAAGGGTATTCCCTGGTCCATTTTAAGGAAGTCTTCTCTCGCTGGGATGCGGAATTTGCCGAAAAAGGGTGGCTTTCCATCTTCCTGGCTAACCACGACCAGGCCCGCCTTGTAAGTCGGTTTGGGAACGACAACCCGCGCTACAGGGAAGCCAGTGCCAAGTTGCTGAACACCTTTGTCCTCAGTATGAGGGGCACTCCTTATTGCTATTACGGGGATGAGCTCGGGATGACGAACATCGGGTTTGACAGTATTTCACAATACCGGGATATCGCCGCCCTGAACGGATATGAAAAAGTGAAATCTGCCGGGGGTGACCTGGAAACCTATATGGCCAATCTGAAATTCTCATCCAGGGATAATGGGAGAACGCCCATGCAATGGGATTCAACACAAAACGCGGGATTCAGCTCAGGCACCCCATGGTTGCCAGTCAATGAGAATTACAAAACCGTCAATGTCGCTGTGGAGGAAGAGGACCCTACTTCTGTCCTCAACCATTTCAGGACCTTGGTCACCCTCCGCAAAGAGAATCCGGCACTTGTCTACGGGGCCTACACTCTGCTCTTGCCGGATCACGAGAAAATCTATGCCTATACCCGTGAATGGGAAGGAGAAAAGATGCTGGTCCTTTTGAACTTTTCGGATGATATTGTCACCCTACCTGTGCCTGTGGAAGAAGAACTTGAAGACCTGCTGCTCAACAATCTCCCTCAGGTATACTACAAGGACCGGGTGTTTTCCCTGGAGCCCTGGCAGGCGCTGGTTTTTTCCCTAAGTCCCGTTCCGGAATAGCGGGTGCAATTAAATCTTATCAACCACCACCTTGTAAGTAGGGTCTTCTAGAACATTGACCTCGATAATATCATCTGCATTCTGCAAAAGCTGCCTGCAATCCCTGCTCAGGTGTTTGAGGTGCACTTTTTTGCCTACTTTGAGATAGCGTTCCGTGATCTTGTTCAGGGCTTCGATGGCTGACATGTCGACCACCCTGCTTTCCCGGAAGTCGATGATCACCTCATCGGGGTCGTTCAGGACATCGAACTTTTCATTGAAAAGGGCAACAGATCCAAAGAAGAGAGGGCCGTAGATCTCGTAATGTTTGACCCCGTTTTCATCTATATGTTTTCTCGCCCGGATACGTTTGGCATTGTCCCAGGCAAAGACAAGGGCCGCTATAATGACTCCCACCAGGACCGCCAGGGCGAGGTTATGCAGGAATACGGTCACCAGGGTCACCAGGACCATCACGAGTACATCGCTTTTCGGCATCCTTCGGAAGGTACGCAGACTGGCCCATTCAAAGGTCCCAAGTGCCACCATGATCATCAGGCCGGTCAGGGCTGCCATCGGTACGCGTTCAATCAGATCCGCCCCAAAGACCACAAATACGAGGAGCATTACAGAAGCCACAATACCAGAGAGCCTTGCCCGTGCACCGTTTGACGTGTTAATCAGGCTTTGGCCGATCATCGCGCAACCTCCCATTCCCGAAAAAACACCCGATAATATATTGGCGGTTCCCTGGGCCACAGCTTCCTTGTTACCCCTGCCTCTGGTTTCCGTGATCTCATCCACGATGTTGAGGGTCAAAAGGCTTTCGATCAATCCCACTCCTGCGACGATCGCGGCATAAGGAAAAATGATCTGCAGGGTCTCCAGTGTCAGTGGAACTTCCGGTAGGTGAAAGGGTGGGAACCCACCTTTGATGGAGGCGATATCGCCAATGGTGCGGGTATCGATCCCAAAAATCAGCACGATCCCAAATACGAGCAGGATGGCGACCAGCGAGGCAGGTACTGCCTTGCTGAGCCTTGGCAAGCCCCAGATAACGAGCATCGTCAGCAACACAAGTCCTGAGAAAAGTAACAAGGTGCTACCGGTCAACCAACTCCCGTCGGCATTTTTGAATTGGTCCAGCTGGGACATAAAAATGATTATGGCCAAACCGTTCACAAAACCAAAGATGACCGGATGCGGTACCAGTCGCATGAGTTTGCCAAGCCGGAGAACTCCGGCAAGGACCTGCAGCATGCCTGCGAGGACCACGGCGGCAAAGACGTATTCCACCCCGTAATCCCTTGCCAGCGTCACAATCACTACAGCGACAGCTCCTGTAGCTCCAGAGATCATCCCCGGCCTTCCCCCAAGCACAGAGGTGACCAGGCCCATGACAAATGCGGCGTAGAGGCCCGTTAAAGGGGAAAGGCCCGCGATCAATGCAAATGCGATGGCCTCCGGCACCAGGGCCAGGGCCACTGTTAATCCCGACAGGATCTCGGTACGGTAATTTACTTTCTGGGAAAAATCGAACAGATTGAGGTACTTCTTCAAACCCTTTTGTTTTTAAGGGGGCAAAAGTACCATTAATTTACAAGGTAGCCGATTTCAGCAGCGCATTTGGCAGACAAGGCCTTTACCAGGGAGTCAGGCCGAGCAATCGCTCCCCCAGGGGAGACAATTGGGCCCTGGGATATTTTTCCTGTTCCCAGTTTCTGGGATCTCCGGGGAAAGCATAACCATCCGGAGCTACGCGATTCTTCCAGGAGTGGATGCGCCACTTGAGCAAGGCCTCATTTTCGGGTTCTGCCGGCATCATGGAGATGTACTGGGCGATCCGCACCTTGTCTTTGGAACGGTTAGGGCGAATTCCATGGGGCTGGAGACTGTTGAAGATCAATAGATCACCGGCCTCCAATTTCACCTTGACGATCTTGTCCTCAAGTCCACTGATATCTGGCTGGAAGCGATCCCGGTCTGCGGGTTGGTCTTTTTTCCAGGTTTCATAATTCCGGAACAGCCATGGGATACACTGAAAGCCTCCCATGTTCTCATCGGTCTGGTCAGCCAGGGCCAAAACGCCTTGAACATTCTGGGGTCTGGTCTCGGGGTCGTAATCCCAATGGATAAACCCTTTCTGTTCGAAACCCTGCCGCTGTGGAAAGTTGAGGTTGGCCCGGTCTATGGTCACCCATAGTTTCTCGGTCCCCCAAATATCTACAAAGGCATCATAGATCCTGGGCATTTGCCGGTTGTTCCAGAGAAGTTGATGGTTATAAACCTCAACCATTCCGGTGCCGGCCAGTTCCTTCATCTGCATCTCAGCCCTGGGCGGGGTGTACCAGGTGGTTGGATCATCAGGGTCTTTTTCATCGAACTCCCAGACAAACCGGGCTGTTTCCTCAGCCTGGGCTTTAGGCACTGCATTTTTGATCACGATATACCCATTTTGGACCCAGAATTGCCAGTCGGCTTCGCTCATCACCCTGAGGGGCTCTCCGTTTTCCCTATCGTTGAGTTTCTTTTTGCTACTGGTAGCCGTAGAGGGGTTTCCCGGTATTTCCTTATGCCCGGTATTGCCTTGTTCCATATCGTACCTGGAATCCATAGGAATGGCTTATAAATCTCTGAATAAGGTACAAAAAACGACTCAGTAAAATAAAACCGCCCCGAACAGAGCGTTCAGGGCGGTTTCTAACCAAATAACCAACCAAAAAAATTATGCGTTTTCCATTTATCTTTTTGAGAATACTCCCCGCTTCCGTTTTACGTCCATCGTCGGGTTGTCGCTCTTCCGGCGTTTTCTTCCCGGAGAATCGCCATCGGATTTGAGGTATTGAATGTACCCCCTTCCAGTGAACTCATAGACCGTACCGCTATCTGGGTGGTACAGTTCCACGGTCCTGTCATCAATAACGTATAACTCAAAATAATCATTGCCCATAAAGGCGTAGTCCAGTGTTAAAGTTTTGAGCGTTTCGTCGTTTTGTACATCGTAGATTTCGTAAAAGCCTTCGTAATCCCACAGGATCTGACCCAAGGCTGTCCCCGGTGGATCAACGGAAGAACGGAACCGTGTTCCACCATTTCCCTGGAAGAACTGCAGGAAATTCTCCTCGTCGAACTCATTGGCAAAGCCCGTGTCACTCACAAAGGTCTTCTCCCAAACATCGTATTCCTGCAACAACAACTCTATGTTTTCGTAAAATAACCTGTCATAATCAAAGCCCGAACGCTGGTAACCATCCAGGTAATAGGAAGTGTTGGAACGCCTGTTGTAGAGCTCCATGGTCCTGCCATTGATATTGTATACCTCAAAGGTCCACAGGCCGTCGACATCGTGATCTATCTCCAGGATCCCGCCCACGGCATCGTAAAATCCCACCCGAATACCCAGTCCGTTACCGGTTTTGCCGATCCCTGAAATATTGTTGTTGGCATAGACCCATCCATTCACGAAAGAGATCGTAAAGGCCCTCTGCAGGAAGGGGACCTCCCCGCTACCCTGGGTAGCTTCTATATCCACATACCAGAGGTCATAAGCCTGCAGCGTCTGTTGTGTCTGTACAGGTACATCCTCCACATAAACATCTTCAATGATCACTTCGGAATAACAACTGCTCAATGCCAGGGCGGCCATTGAAGCCAGGGATAAAAGGATACATTTTCTCATGGCACTCGGTTTTAAGTTTCTTACTTCTTTTCAAACAAGCATCGTGCCATTTGTTTTAAGCTATTGATTTTGAGTTAATTAATAGGTATTTGATTTTAATTACTTTTATCCTGTAAAATCGGATTTATGAAAAAAGAGGTACGTGTAGCCGTCTTAGGAGGCGGCAGCTGGGCTACTGCGCTGGTGAAGATGCTGACCAGGAACGTCCCGGAGGTGTCCTGGTATATGAGGAGTACGGAAGCCATAGACTTTATCAAAAAAAACAGGCACAACCCCAATTACCTCACTTCGGTGGAATTCAACCTGTCCCAGCTGAGCCTTACCGATAACATAGACAACGCTGTCAAGGAAGCCGATCTACTGATCTTCGCTATCCCTTCCGCTTTCCTGGAAAGTGAATTGAAAAAACTAACCCTTTCCCTCAAAGACAAGATCATTTTCAGTGCCATCAAAGGCATCGTTCCCGAAACGGGCAAGATCGTTGGGGAACACTTCCATGACAACTACGATATCCCCTTTAAGAATATAGGGGTCATCACGGGTCCCTGTCACGCCGAGGAGGTGGCCATGGACCGCCTGTCCTATCTCACTATCGCCTGTGCAGACAAGGGTAAAGCCAAGCTGGTGGCGTCCCTGTTGAGGAGCGAATTCATCAACGCCAAAACCTCAGATGACATCATCGGTACGGAATACGCGGCCATGCTCAAGAATATTTATGCCCTGGCGGCCGGAATTGCTCACGGTCTTGGGTATGGCGATAATTTCCAGAGTGTGCTTATGAGCAACGCAATTCGTGAAATGAAACGCTACATCAACCGGGTCCACAAAATGAAACGGAATATCAACAATTCTGCCTACCTGGGCGACCTGCTGGTGACGGGTTACTCTACCTTCAGCCGAAACAGGATGTTCGGCAATATGATCGGCAAAGGCTATACGGTAAAAAGTGCGATGATGGAGATGAATATGGTAGCTGAAGGATATTACGCCACAAAAAGTGCCTTCGAACAGAAGACTTCCTTTAAACGCAAGGTCAAGACACCCATCCTGGATACGGTGTATCGCATTCTGTATATGAACGAAAATGCACGTAAGAATTTCAAAGCCCTGACGGATAAGCTGGATTAGGGATATCCTAGTCGTTCTTATCCATGGAAAAATGGGAATGGGATGTCAATTCGCGCTCCAAATCCTCTTTCCACTTCTCCGTGGTTTCCTTATCTGATTTAAAGATCTTTGCCATCTCCCGGATGACTGCGTCCCCGTATTCCCTAACGCTGTGAATGTCGAAATAAAGTCGACCTGTACGCCTGACGAAGAAGTCCAGAGGAGACTGCACCATCTCAAAGGCGACACCAAACTCCAGCTCTGACAAGATGAGACGTTTTGCCGCTTCCTTTTCTTTTCGCTTCCCAAAAATTGCCAATATCGTCTCCGTCTGTTTCCCGTAGTTGGTCACCAGATACCAGGCGTCGTATTTGGAGAATCCCTCTGGTTCAAGACGGGAGTAGATCTCATCTATGTATTTCCTGACCTCTTTGAATTTCTTAAAATCGCTTCCACAGAGGGGGATGGTTTCTGTTTTACAATCGGGCAAATTCTTGTCATCTTCTTCCTCCATCTTTCTCCCGATCCTGTTCACCACCCGTTCCGCCATTTTGCGATATCCGGTCAGTTTTCCTCCTGCTATGCTGATCAGGCCGCTGTCTGAAGTAAAGATCTCATCTTTCCTGGAAAGTTCGGAAGCAGATTTACCTTCCTCGTGGATAAGGGGTCGAAGGCCTGCCCA
>CBDTYM010000083.1:0-11795 GCA_965364605.1 uncultured Muriicola sp. | reverse complement strand
CTGACCCTTCCCGGGGATCTGCTGCAAAAAGGCTCAATATGTTCCTGAGGTGGATGGTTAGGGAAGGGAGAACAGGGGTAGACTTCGGACTATGGTCCTCCCTGAGACCTTCCCAGCTCTCCTGTCCTTTGGATGTGCATTCCGGAAAGGTAGCCCGCAAACTGGGCCTGCTTACCCGAGTTCAGAATGACGCAAAGGCCGTACAGGAGCTCGATGCAAGCCTGAGACTGCTGGATCCTGAGGATCCCGTCAAGTATGACTTTGCCCTGTTTGGCCTGGGGGTGTTCGAAAAATTTTAGACAAAAGGCCGGATTCAGATGATTGTTCTAAATGCCGAAGTTTTCACTGAATGGGCTTAGCATTTCCTTTTTTATACTTTCAGACCGACAATTAATCGGACCTGCATCGTATACATAATTCGTAGACATTCCCACGATTGATTGAATATTGTGAAGCATTTTAAGGGGCCCTCTGAATAAATCTCACATATAGTCATAACATTCAGAGATAAATTAAATGTTAAATAATCGGTAATTGTGCCAGTAGACTATTTTTCTTTGCAGGAATTTTCCTAATTTTAATATACAACCTGGCTAATTACTAGGCCCAGTCAATAGTTAAGGGAATGGTAAGTAGCTTATCCGTGATAGATCACAAGGAATACCTGGAAATATCTATCCAGGGAAATTATGATTATTGGGAGTTCATCGAATACCCCAGGATCATACGCAAATCCTGTGATGACCTCAAATGCAACAAGATCCTTATCGATGTAACTCCTGTAAAAGCGGAGGAGGTCTCGATGATCGAACTCTTTTTTATAGGGGAAAAAATCGCCCAGGAGTTCGGGGAAAAGATCATGCTGGCACTAATATGGAAACGGGAATCCCTCTCGGATTTTATGGTAGATGTGGCCACGAACAGGTTTGCCCAACTCAAGGTCTTCGATGACACCAAACAGGCGATCTTCTGGCTGACCCAAAAATATTGATTCAACCCTATCCTTTTCTACAAGAGACCCAGATTACCCAGATCCAGGGAGACAGCTGCGTTTTTTTCTGCTATGGACTTATATATAGCTTCCACGATGATCATATCCCGTTTTCCCATTTCTCCAGGCGCCCTGTTCTCAGTTCCGTAAAGGATATGGCTGGCAAAATCGTCCATCTGTAGTTTTTGCTGAGATTCATGAGGAAAGCGGATACTTCCCTGTGACGATTCCCCGGCCAGTGGGCCGTAATTGTTGGCCGGTTTCAGGGAGAACCAACCCCGGGTACAGGATGCGTACAGGCTGTTCGCATTGGCGTTATGCGAAGTAAAGATATTCCCTAAGGCCCCGCTAGGAAACTGCAGCTGGGCCGTCACGGTCTCGTCTGTATCTTTGAAATAGTCAGGTCGCGTGCTGAATTCCTGGGCCGTGACTCTTATGGGATTTTCCCCGGTCCCGTAGATGGCGCTTTGTATGCTGTACACCCCCATATTCATAAGTGCTCCCCCACCGGATAGGCTCCTATCCAATCTCCACTGGTCTGGATTACCGGTAGACCTATAAGCAGCCTCGGCCGAGAGATAGAGAACATCGCCAAAGGTCTTTTCCCTGACAAATCGCTTCACTTCCTGCGTGTATGGTTCCGAATGAAGCCGATACCCCACTCCTAATTTCACATCCGCCTTGCGGCAGGCCTCGATGATGGCATCGCATTCCGCGACGGAAATGGCCATAGGCTTTTCACAGATGACATGCTTTCCCGCCTGTGCGGCACGGATCGAGAATTCAGCATGCATGCTGTTGGGCAGCACCACATACACAATATCGATATCCTCATTCTCTGCGATAGCGTCGAAATTTTCGTAGTTGTAGATGTTCTCTTTGGGGATACCGTATTTGGCAGCCCAGATTCCTTCCTTCTCCGGAGTCCCCGTGACGATACCAGCCAGATGACAATACCGGGTCTTCTCCAGTGCTGGAGCCAGTTGATAGGTGCTGTAACTTCCCAAACCCACCAGAGCCACACCCAGGGAGTCCTTCTCTTTTTTTCGTCCACCCATGGCACAGGCGACAGGGGACACACTCAACAGGGCCGTACCCATTAGTCCCTGGGTTAATTGCTTCTGGAATGTTCTTCTGGTCATTGCCTTCATAGGATCTCGAATTTGATTGCACAAGTCTTACTCTTAAAATAGAAAAAAATCAGGCACAAAAGGATGTTTTAAATCTTGATTTCAACCTCGTCATTATTTCCTATTTTTAGGAACCAAAATTCAATCCATGAAGCAAATTCCAGTTATTTCGTTCTTGTTTTCCCTCAGTTTTCTGTCCCTTTCTGCCCAGAGCCGTTCCATTCCCGCAGATACCACAGTGATCACCCAGCACAGCGTCACGGTAAATGGCACTAGTTTTAACTACACCGCAGAGACCGGTACCCAACCGGTTTGGGACGAACTGGGCAAACCCATTGCAGCCCTGCACTATACCTACTATACCCGAAACGATGTAAAGGACAGGAAATCCAGACCATTGCTGATCTCCTTTAACGGCGGACCCGGCTCGGGTTCGGTATGGATGCACCTGGCCTATACGGGTCCACGTGTACTGAACATAGACGACGAAGGATACCCCGTACAGCCCTATGGCGTGAGTCAGAATCCCTATTCGGTCCTCGACGTAACCGATATCGTGTACGTAAATCCGGCGAATACCGGATACTCGCGTACCATCCCGGAAAGTGGAAAGGAAGTGGACCGCAGCAAATTCTTCGGCATCAATGCTGACATTGAGTACCTGGCAGAATGGCTCAACACCTTTGTCACCCGCCACAACCGGTGGAGATCCCCCAAATATATCATCGGTGAGAGTTACGGGGGAACCCGCGTGATGGGCCTTTCCCTTGCTTTACAGAATCAGCAATGGATGTACCTGAATGGGGTCATCATGGTAAGTCCGGCTGATTATAAGGTCATCCGTGTTGGCGGTCCTGTAAGCGACGCCCTGAACCTGCCCTATTACACAGCCGCCGCCTGGCATCACAAGGCTTTGCCAACTGACCTTCAGGAAAAGGACCTGCTCGAGATCCTTCCTGAAGCAGAAGATTTTACGATCAACACCCTGATCCCGGCACTGGCCAAAGGGGGTTTTATAGATGCCCAGGAACGCGACCGGGTGGCCCAACGTATGGCTTATTATTCGGGGCTCACCAAAGACGATATCCTGTCCCGAAACCTCACTGTTCCCACTTCCTATTTCTGGAAAGCGCTCTTGCAGGACAGAGGGTATACGGTGGGCAGGCTGGACAGCCGATACCTGGGTATAGACAGACAGATCGCCGGAGAGAGGCCGGACTACAATTCAGAGATCACCTCATGGCTGCATAGTTTTACGCCTGCCATAAACTACTACCTGCAGGAGGAACTCAACTTTAAAACAGACATGAAATACAATATGTTCGGCCCGGTAAGGCCCTGGGACAACGAAAACGACAATACAAGGGACGACCTCAGGCAGGCCATGGCCCAGAATCCCTACCTGAACGTTTTGATCCAAAGCGGATACTACGACGGTGCCACCACCTATTTTAATGCCAAATACACCATGTGGCAGGTAGACCCCAGCGGGCGGATGAAAGACCGGTTCCAGTTCAAGGGATACCGTAGCGGTCATATGATGTACCTCAGGCGTGAGGACCTCAAACAGGCCAATGAGGATATCCGGGCGTTTATACTGCGGACCCAGGCCAACGGAAAGAGTGCGAAGTATTAGGAATCAGCATAAACTTCTTTCTGAAACATACCATTTGAAGGCAGTCTTAACCTGCACACTAACAGGGTGAAACGGCCCCTTACCATACTTTTTGGGTATTAGCTTCGTTATAGCATACGTATAACGCAAATAAACGTATGCCCCATGAAAAACCTAAAAATTACAGGTCTCATCCTGATGGTGATCGCCCTTTTCACCCTTTCGTGTGAGAAATCAGAAAATCCTTCTGAGCAATCGCTCTCCCCTCAATTGCCTCCTGCTGAAACCATGGCAATTGATCTGCAGGCTTTTGACGGCAATGGAACCTCTGGAAAAACAGCCCTATCCGTATTTGAAGAAAAAGCCCCCAATGGAAACTGGGTATTTTCCCAGGTGGTCGTCGGGGTTTGGAGTACTGCTCTTTACACTACCCTATCTGTGCCTGTCACTGCCTTTCACGCTGCCTTCAGCCAGAACCCGGAGATGATCTCCGAAGACACTTGGCAGTGGAGTTACAGCGTAGACGGTTTTACAAGTGAATACACGGCCCGATTGACCGGACAGCTTACCGAAGAAGCGGTACTTTGGAATATGTACATCACAAAAGCCGGGATCGAAGGGTATGATGAATTCCTTTGGTTTACCGGTAGTTCCGCTCTTGACGGAAACAGTGGTTACTGGATTCTCAACCAGGGCCCGGAACGGCCGGATCCCATGTTGCGGATCGACTGGGAAAGGTCCGGGGAGGAAATTGGCAGTATACGATATACCTGGGTAAGGGAACTGGACGACCAGGGTAATGACGACCTCTTCAGGAGCAGTTATCTGGAATACGGTCTGCAGGATGCTAATTTCGACGCTTATTTCAACGCCTACGTCTATGACGTTAATCTCCAGGGATTTGCAGAAGTTGAAATTGAATGGAGTCGGGATACCTTCGAAGGAAGGGTGAGGTCCTTCGCCTATTTCGAAGATGAAATGTGGCATTGCTGGGACGGCAACGGAGATGATGTTGCCTGCGAATAATTGTCTCGTTAAAGGTGATCTATCAAAAACCCTGCTTTGACAAGCAGGGTTTTTATTTTTGGAGTCCAGCAAATCACTATCTTTTAGGTTCGAAACAGAAACGCAGCCCGATGAAAGCCATATTTGCACTCCTATCGATTGTCCTGCTCACCCCCGGAGGAATCAATGCTCAGGATTGGGGTCAGCTTGGTGAATTCAGAGAGGCCAACGCCAAAATAAATTCAGTCATGACACATGAAGAACGGGTCGTTTTCTTTGGCAACTCCATCACCATAGGCTGGTTGCATACGGTACCCTCCTTTTTCGAGGGAAAGGCCTATGTAAACCGGGGAATCAGTGGGCAGACCACACCCCAAATGCTGGTGAGATTCAGGCAGGATGTCATCGACCTGAATCCAAAAGTTGTCGTCATCCTTGCCGGCACCAATGACATCGCAGGGAATACAGGACCTATGACTCTGGAAGAAACCCTTTCGAATTTGAAATCCATGACGGAGCTGGCCATGGCCCATGACATAGCTGTGATCCTCTGTTCTGTACTTCCCGCATCTGACTATCCCTGGCGACCTGGCCTGCAACCCGATGTCAAGATCCCTGCTCTAAACACCATGATAGAAGCCTACGCCGAAGAAGCAGGTGCCGTCTATCTGGATTATTTCAGTGAGATGGCCAACGAGAAAATGGGATTGGATGAGGCTCTCGCCCATGACGGGGTGCATCCCACCGAAAAAGGATACCAGATCATGGCTCCTCTGGCGGAGACAGCCATTAGGGAAGCCCTGAATCGGAAAGGTCGATAAATACCTGTGAAGGAGGAATTAATCGCGGAAGATCTTTCTTCTGGATTAGGCCTTCATCTCTGCAATGTCAGAATCCCTCTTCATGAACAAACCCTTGATAAGTATCTTAATGCCCTTCCGCAACACCGCGGAATATCTTCCGGAATGCATCGCCTCTATTGTGGGTCAGAGCTACCCCCACTGGGAATTGTTGGCAGTGGACGACCATTCCTCCGATATGGGACCTTCTCTGATAAGATCCAAAGTTCAGGAAGAACCGAGGATCACCTTATTAAAAAATGAGGGAAAGGGGATCATAGAAGCCCTCAGGACGGCACTCAGGGCCTCTTCCGGCAGTTTGGTGACCAGAATGGACTCGGACGATGTCATGGTTACGGATAAGCTAGCTGTTATGCAGGAAGACCTCGAAGTAGCTGGCAGGGGCCATATCGCCCTGGGGAAGGTGCGTTATTTCTCCAGTGTAGGGATCAGCAGTGGTTACAGGCGTTATGAAACCTGGTTGAACAGACTGATCCAAAAGGGGAGCAATTTTGAAGAAAGATATAAGGAATGCGTCATACCCTCACCGTGTTGGATGGTTTACAGGAAGGACCTCGATGTATGCGGCGGCTTTGATCCGGACCGATACCCCGAAGATTACGACCTCGCCTTCCGCATGTATGCCTCAGGATTTAAGTGTTTGCCCTGTGATCAGGTGTTGCATTACTGGCGTGATTATCCCACCCGTACTTCCAGAACCAGTTCAAACTACGCTGACAATACTTTCCTGGAACTCAAGGTCCACTACTTCCTTAGACTGGACAGAGATGCCTCATCTGCTTTATTCCTGTGGGGAGCCGGAAACAAAGGAAAGACAGTGGCCAGGCTTTTGCTCGCTCATAATTGTGATTTCGAATGGGTTTGCGACAATCCGAAAAAGATCGGAAAAAAGATCTACGGACAGGAAATGAAATCTTACGAAACCATTCTGAAATCGAATGCCAAACCCCAAAGCATCATTACGGTGGCCAATGCGGGAGCGCAAAGGCAGATCAGGCAGTATCTCAATACCAGGTATTTTACGGAAGGGGTAGATTATTTCTTCTTTTGTTAGGTCACTGTATTTTAGGGAAATCACATGCCTGTAAAACTTTGATTATATTTGTCCCATGATTTTGGGACATGCTGTTTAAATATCCGCAACTCCTCTGGTCGCTTTGGCTGCTCCTAATCCCCGTACTTATCCACCTTTTGCAACTCAGGAGGTTCAAGACCACCCCTTTTACCAATGTCAGGCTCCTCAAAAAGGTACAGGCAAAGTCCCAAAAGAGTCAATCCCTTAAAAAATGGCTGTTGCTCCTGACCAGGATGGGCCTTTTCACTGCCCTGATTCTGGCATTCGCACAACCGTTTACGGCCGAAAAGACGGCCTTCAGGAAACAGGAACTTGTCATTTACCTGGATAACTCCTTTAGTATGCAGGCACGGACCGAACAGGTCTCTCTCCTCGAAGAAGCTGTGCAGGACCTGATCAATGCCCTTCCGTCTGAAGTCTCTTTTTCTCTTTTCACAAATAGTTCCGAGTTCCGTGAAGTTACCATAGAAGAGATCCGGAATCCCTTGTTACAACTAGACCACTCATCCAATCAACTGTCCCTGGAGGAAATCGCATTAAAAGGCAGCTCCTATTTTAGTCAGAACCCTGATGCCCTGCGAAGGTTTGTGGTGATCTCAGACCTTCAAAAACGCATGGAGGGCAACATGCGGGAAGCCTCGCAAGGTGTGGAGATTTTCCTGGTACCCCGTCGGGCTGAAGACCTCCTCAATATTTCTATCGATTCGGTGTTCCTGGACACGGAAAGCCGAATAGAGAATAATCTTACCATCCGCGTGTCCGGGAATGCCGATTTCGGCTCCACCCCTGTATCCCTCTACGACAATGGCGAACTTATCGCAAAATCATCGGTGACTTATCGGGCTGATGAACCTTCTGAATTGATCTTCACCCTGCCGTCAGGAGAATCCATCGAAGGGAGAGTGACGCTGAGCGATCGTGGACTGTCCTATGACAACGATTTGTTCTTCAACATAAATACGAAAGAAAAGATCCAGGTTCTCGGTATAGGTCCGGGCGGTGGATTCCTCAGCAGGCTTTTTGGAGATGAGCGTACAGAATACCTTTCTTCTCCCTCTGTGGAACAGGCAATACCCCTCCTCCCCGACCAGGACCTGGTCATCCTGAATGAACTCAAATCCCTTACCGCCAGCACTGCTGAAGCCTTGCTTGAATTCGCGGACCAGGGAGGCAATTTGCTTTTGATCCCGGCCATGGACATGCAGGCAGAGGGTTTTAACCGCCTCCTATCCCCTTTAGGAGTTGCCCTAACCCGAAAAAACCCTGTTCCCCTTGAAATAACCGATATCAATTTCGCCCACCCCCTGTTCGAGGATGTCTTCAGGGATAGAGTGGACAATTTCCAATATCCCGGGGTCCGTGAATTTTTTACCCTGACTGGGAGAGCAAACCGGATCTTAAGTTACTCAAACGGCGAGCCCTTTCTGGCCCAGACCGGTAATATATATGCATTTACCTCCTCCCTGGATCCGGAAAACTCCAATTTTACGAACTCTCCCCTGGTAGTACCCACCCTTTATTCGATGGCCCTCAGAAGCCGAAGCCTACCCGCACTCTACTACGAACTGGGTACAGATGAAGAAGTGGATGTGCCCGTACAGCTTGGAGAAGACCGCATCCTTGGCCTCGGCAATGCAGTGGAAGAATTTATACCGAGGCAACAGGCCATCGGACGTAAGACACGATTGTGGTTCTCTGGTAACCCAGAACAGGCAGGAACCTATAACCTAACCAACGCCCCCCTTGAAAGAGCCTTTAGTTTTAATTATCCTAGAGATGAGAGCGACCTCTCCTTTTTGGATACCAGTTCATTTGGGGAGGGCATTCAAATTGTGGCTTCCCTGGAAGAGCTCCTCGATGAGTTTGAAAAAAGCAGGATGGTGACAGGGCTTTGGAAATGGTTTGTTATTTTAGCGTTGCTGTTTTTACTGGCCGAGGTAATCATACAAAAAGTACTGAAATGAACGTACTCCTGAAATCAGCGAAAATAATTGACCCGGGAAATCCTTCCCTTCACGACAAGGTGAGGGACATATGGATAAAGAATGGGGTCATTGAAAAGATAGCTGCCTCGGTAAAATCCGATAGCAGGACACAGGTAATCTCTTATCCCAACCTGTGTGTAAGCCGTGGTTGGGTAGACAGCAGTGTCAGTTTTGGGGAACCGGGGTACGAAGAACGCGAAACCCTGGCTAATGGGGTACGCGTAGCCGCGCTAAGTGGATTTACCGATGTTGTCCTCAATCCCAATACCTATCCCATCCCAGATACCAGTGGGGATATCGTCTTCCTGAAGAAAACGGCTGCAGGAAAAGGGGCTAGGATACATCCGATGGGGGCACTCACAAGGGGTGGCACAGGGAGCGACCTGGCGGAAATGTACGACATGAAGAAGGCCGGTGCAGTTGCTTTCTATGATTTCAAATCGCCCATCCCCCATTCCAACCTCCTGAAAATCGCCCTCCAATACGCCCAGGGTTTTGATGGCCTGGTGCTTTCTTTCCCCCTGGATGCCTCCATAGCGGCCACAGGCAGTGTAAACGAAGGAGCCATGTCCACCAAACTGGGGTTAAGGGGAATCCCTGCCATGGCAGAAGAAATACAGATCTCCAGAGATCTCTTCATCCTGGAGTACACCGGGGGTAAATTACATATACCGACCATCTCCACCGCCCTGTCTGTGAACCTTATCAGTGATGCCAAGAAGAATGGCCTGGACGTGAGCTGCAGTGTGGCCCTTCACAACCTCTACTACACGGATGACGTACTCAGGGAATTCGATACCAATTTCAAAGTTATGCCCCCCCTGAGAACTGCCAAGGACCGGGATGCCCTGCGCAAGGGATTGAGAAGCGGTATCATCGACATGGTTACCTCAGACCATATGCCTATCGATATTGAAGAGAAACGCGTAGAATTTGACCACGCAGCCTACGGTTCCCTTGGTCTCGAGTCATTTTTCGGGATTCTCAACACGCTTTTTGGAGTCGAAAGGACTGTTCAACTACTAACAGAAGGCAGGGATCGTTTTGGTATGGAAGGCAGCACTATCTCGGAAGGAGAGGTCGCGAGTCTAAGCCTCTTTGATCCCGAAGGTGACCACGCCATTACTAAGGACGGTTTAATGTCTACTTCAAAAAACAGTATGTACATAGGGAAGAAAGGGAAAGGACAGGTATATGGAACGGTGATAGGCCGTCAGGTCTATCTAAAATAAGTATTACGAGATGGAGGCTTCGGAAATCAATAAAGGAAAAACCACGGCTATTGTAGCCTATTTCACCATGGTTGGGGCGCTGATCGCCATCTTTATGAATCTCGAACCTAAAAATGCCTTTGCCAGGTACCACACCCGACAGGCTTTCGGATTACACCTTTTGTTTATCGGTGTTGCCCTGTTCCTGAGCGTGTGGTTTTCCGAATATGCCCTTATGGCTCTCTACCTTTTTTACTTCGTGATGTGGTTCTACGGTTTTCTAGGGGCAATAAGCGGCAGGATCACCTCCATGCCCGTCATCGGCCCCTATTTCCAAAAATGGTTCACGTTTATCCAATAAGATGACTACTCAACACCTTAGTCTGGAACACCTGGTCAGGCCCCCAAAAGAAGAAGCCGGGAGATCCCCGGCCATTTTTTTATTCCACGGTTATGGCAGCAACGAGGAAGATCTCTTCTCTTTTGCACCAGAACTTCCGGAAACGCTTTGCGTTATCTCAGCCAGAGCACCTCACCCTATGCCCCCCTATGGATATGCCTGGTATACGATCGATTTTGATGCTAACTTCGGAAAATGGAGCGATACAGTACAGGCGCGCGAATCTGTACAAAAAATGGTGCACTTCATCAGGGAAGCCGTGGATGCCTACCAACTGGACCCTTCCAGGATCACGCTGCTCGGCTTTAGTCAGGGGACCGTACTCAGTTTTGCACTGGCACTCTCCTACCCGGGAATGATCCAGAATGTCGTGGGTCTTAGCGGTTATGTAGATGAGAATATCCTTCCCGAAGGTTATGCACAAAAAGATCACAGTCACCTAAAGATGTACGTATCTCACGGACAGTTTGACCCGGTCATTCCTATTTCATGGGCCAAAAAGACCCCGGCCATCCTGGACCGACTGGGTATCGAACACAGGTTTGAGGAATTTCCCACGGGTCACGGGGTCTCCAGGGATAACTTTTTCGGAATGAACTCCTGGCTAAAGAAGCATATCTAGAGGCTTCGAGTATATAGCAGATGATCTGTGAGGGTAAATTCCACTGAAAGATCGTCTTTAAGCTCATAGCGTATAAAGAGTTCTCCCCAGTATTTACCATCAGAAAAGTCGGCAATGATCCAGCGGTGGTTCAGCACATTGATCTTATTGATCTTAAAATTGCTGTCCATTCCCTCATAAGGTATCAGGGGGTTATCTCCCTTGGCTTCGTTCGTCTCCAGCAGTTTGTCTGCTATATATCGGGCTGGCTGATCCAGGGAGAGGTGGTCAAAATACACCAGGGCCTCGTCATTGTTCTCCAGAGAGAAGTACTGTAAATCCAATACCTTGAGTTTCGACATCCTGAGGGAATCCTCAACCTGGGAGAGCTCCTCCTCAAGGACTTCGATCCTTTCGAGGTTGGACTCCTTTTGTCTTGCATTGCTCACGTATATGTAGAGTGCGATCAGGGAAGAAAAAATAAACAGATACAGAAATATTCTAGCTTTCATCAGTCTACGGTTACCGTTAAGTTATCATAAGCAAGGTGTACGTCTTTGGGCAGGGTTTTTTCAACCTCCTCATGAAAACCCATGTGATGGCTGATATGGGTAAAATAAGCTTTCCCGGGTTGTACTTTTTCCACAAAGGCCAGGGCTTCTTCCAGATTAAAATGTGAATGATGAGATTCAATTCTCAAGGCATTCACACATAATATTTTAACCCCTTTTAACTTATCTATTTCTTTATCCTCTATAAACTTTACATCCGTGAGATAGGCCACCTCCCCTATGCGATAGCCAAAGACCTGTAATCGGTTGTGAAAAGCTTCGATGGGGTGTGCTTTTAGATTGCCCACTGAAAAAGGCCTGTCGTTCTCCACCACATTGACCTTTACAGCAGGGGCACCCGGGTATCGGTT
>CBDTYM010000082.1:0-11814 GCA_965364605.1 uncultured Muriicola sp. | reverse complement strand
TATGGAGCACTCTTTGACACGATCAGCATATGCCTGAGCAAGGGGCTGGGTTGCCCTGTAGGTTCGATTCTCGTAGGTAAAAAGGCTTTCATGGATAGAGCCCTCAGGATAAGGAAGGTCCTCGGAGGAGGGATGAGACAGGCCGGATATCTGGCTGCTGCCGGAATCTATGCCCTTGATCACCATCTGGAACGTCTGCAGGAAGACCATGTAAAGGCAAAAGAATTAGGCTCTTTGCTATCAGGCCTTCCCTTCGTAAAACAGGTTGAACCCATAGAGACCAATATCATCATCTTCGAACTGGACGAAGCGAGATGTACAGGCGATAAATTCCTTAATGCCCTTGAAAAAAAGAAAGTGAGGATCATTGGGATGGGTCAGGGCAAACTGCGGATGGTCACCCATATGGACTATACGAATGAGATGCATGAGCACATGCTCGGAATACTAAGGTTCTTAAGGAAACTGTGATTGATCCAGGGAGGTGATCCTCTTTCGTAGATTCGTGATCCCGTTTTCCATTCCCGCCTCAGATGAGTAGGGCTTGCTGTGTCCTATGACAGCTCCGTCCTGGTTTTTCAGGGCGAAGTGAAACTTGCCGTTATGGCTGGTCTTCCTTTCGAAAACAGTGGGTTTGCTCACCAGGGGTTGCAGCTGTCTGACAGTCGCATCCAGCTCGCTGCGAGATGAGAAAGGAACGCTCTTGAGGATAGAATTTCCTCCCCGGGTAGTTACCGAAAAATGGTAAAGATCGTCTTTGTCCTTTTGTACTCGGATCATTTAAACTTTTGTTGAATAGGCTATTTGAACAGGGAATCCATTCCCGGAATATTGGGCATACCTTCTTTCGCTACGGCAGACAATTCGGCTTCCTGCACGCGTGTGGCGTTTTCTATCGCCTTGTTCAGGGTGATCACCAGGTAGTCCTCAAGCTGCTCCCTGTCCTTTAAAAGGTTTTCATCAATAGCGATACTGCGGATCTCCCTGTTCGCCGTAAGGGTGACTGAAACCGAGCCGTCAGAAGACTTCTCCTCCAGTAACACTGTATCCAGGCGTTTTTTGGTCTCCTCCACTTTGGCCCGCGTTTCCTTGAGTTTCCCCATCATTCCCATAAAATCTCCAAACATGGCAATTAATTTAATACTGTATGATCCAAATTTACTAATTTGCCCGGATTTTAGCCAAGAGCCATGTATCTATCAAAAAAAATTTTCATTCCCTTATTTACACTTATTTTTGCCTTTTCTTGTCAGACCCAGAAGGAAAATATGACGTCCGCAACACCCCCTGTAGCTAAGAAGCAACCTAAAAAACTTGAGATCCACGGAGACACCAGGGTAGACGATTACTACTGGTTGAACGACAGGGAAGATCCCGAGGTCATTCAATATCTCGAAGAAGAGAATGAGTACTACCAGGCCATGACGGCCCACACCAAAACGCTGCAGGACAGCCTTTTCAAGGAGATGAGATCCCGCATCAAGGAAGATGATACTTCAGTGCCCTATAAACGGAACGGGTACTGGTACATCACCAGATACGAAACGGGAAAAGAATACCCGGTTTACTCCAGGAAAAAGGAAAGCCTAGAGGCAGATGAGGAGATCATGTTCGATGTCAATGAACTTGCCAAGGGGCACGAGTATTTTAGGCTCACCGGTATTTCTGTAAGTCCGGACAACACGCTGGCTGCCTTTGGTACGGATACGGTGTCCAGAAGGCAGTATTTCATCCAGATCAAGAACCTGGTTACGGGTGAGGTATACCCGGACAGGATAGAGAATACCACCGGGGGGTCTGTTTGGGCCAAGGATAACAAAACCTTATTCTATACCAAAAAGGACCCTGTTACCCTCCGTTCGGACAAGATTTTCAAGCACGTTCTTGGAACCCCTGCCGAGGAGGATGAACTGATCTATCACGAAGAGGACGAAACTTTTAATACCTACGTCTACAAATCCAAATCGGAAGATTACATTATCATTGGCTCCAACAGCACTTTGACCTCCGAATACCGCATTTTGAATGCAGATAACCCGGGTGGTGAGTTCACCGTATTCTCCCCTAGGACCAGAGGCCTGGAATATTCTATTTACCATTTTGGGCCGGATTTCTATATCCTGACCAACAAGGACGGTGCCACCAATTTTAAACTGATGAAGACCTCAAGCGAGAATACTTCTTCAGAAAACTGGGTGGACTACCTGCCACACAGGGAGGATGTTCTCCTGGAGGACATCGAGATCTTTAAGGATTATCTGGTGATATCCGAAAGGGATAATGGTCTGAACAAGATCAAAGTAAGTCGTTGGGACGGCAGCGATTCCTACTACCTGCCGTTTGACAACGAGACTTATGTGGCCTTCCCTTATGTCAACCTGGATTATGATACCAGCATGCTCCGGTATATCTACATCTCCATGACTTCCCCATATGCCATTATTGACTATGATATGGCATCCGGGGAGAAGACCGTGCTGAAACAGGAAGAAGTATTAGGCGGTAAATTCAAAGAAGAGAATTACCGTTCAGAGCGGGTCTGGGCTACTGCAGCGGATGGTGTAAAAGTGCCGATCTCTCTGGTATACCACAAGGATACCCCTTTGGACGGCAGTTCCCCTTTGCTTCAATATGCCTATGGTTCCTATGGCAGTACCATCGACCCGTCTTTTTCAAGCGTTCGCCTGAGCCTGCTTGACAGAGGGTTCATCTATGCCATCGCTCATGTGAGGGGAGGGGAGTACCTGGGCAGGCCCTGGTACGAGGATGGAAAGTTGCTCAGGAAAAAAAATACGTTTACTGATTTTATAGACTGTTCAAGGTTTCTCATTGAGGAGAAATACACCAGTCCGGAACATTTGTACGCCTGGGGCGGATCGGCCGGCGGACTCCTGATGGGAGCCGTGGTAAACATGGCACCGGAACTTTACCGGGGGGTGATCGCCGCTGTGCCCTTTGTGGATGTGGTCACCACAATGCTGGACGATACGATCCCTCTGACGACGGGCGAGTATGACGAATGGGGAAATCCCAATGAAAAGGAGTATTACGAGTACATGCTATCGTATTCTCCCTACGACAACGTGAAGGCACAGGCTTACCCGAATATGTATGTATCCACGGGTCTTCATGATTCCCAGGTACAGTATTGGGAACCCGCCAAGTGGGTAGCTAAGCTCAGGGAGATGAAAACCGATGAGAACCTTCTTTTTCTGGACACCAACATGGAAGCAGGTCACGGGGGAGCGTCAGGGAGGTTCGAGGCTCTCAAGGAGACGGCCAAGGAATACGCTTTCCTTTTGGATTTGGAGGGAATTACTCAATAATGAAAAAAAAGTAGTAATTTTGCCTTTGGAATTCAGGGTATTCCCTGTGTTTCAAGAACCAATCTTATGGAAAAAAAGATTCTCGCCCACAATTCCATCCTCGATCTTATTGGAAATACACCACTGGTAAGGCTTAACCGGATCACTTCTGGTTTTAAAGGGGAATTTTACGCCAAATTAGAGTCCTTTAACCCGGGGCATTCAGCCAAAGACCGCATTGCTTCCCACATTATCGAGGAGGCGGAGCGCCAGGGTATACTAAAGGAAGGGAGCACCATCATTGAAACGACATCCGGGAATACCGGTTTTAGTCTGGCCATGGTGGCCATAGTCAAGGGCTATCGTTGTATCCTGGCAGTGAGTTCCAAATCGTCCCAGGACAAGATCGATATGCTGAGGTGCATGGGGGCTGAGGTCTATGTTTGCCCGGCCCATGTTAGTGCAGACGATCCCAGGTCGTATTACGAGGTCGCCAAGCGTCTTCATGAAGAGACCGAGAACTCCATCTATATCAATCAGTATTTCAACCAACTCAATA
This sequence comes from uncultured Muriicola sp., assembly GCA_965364605.1. Lineage (GTDB taxonomy): Bacteria > Bacteroidota > Bacteroidia > Flavobacteriales > Flavobacteriaceae > Muriicola. The sequence continues at coordinate 7,950 of CBDTYM010000082.1, read as the reverse complement.
TTGAAGCCCATTACCGTTCCACAGGCCCTGAGATATGGGAGCAGACCAATGGTCAGATCACGCACTTCGTGGCCTGCAGTGGCACAGGAGGAACGATTTCCGGAACGGCCCGCTACCTGAAGGAGAAAAACCCACAGATTCGTGTGATCGGGGTAGATGCCTATGGCTCTGTCTTGAAAAAATACCACGAGACTGGTAAAATGGACAAAAACGAAATATATCCTTACCGCATTGAAGGTCTGGGAAAAAACCTTATCCCAGAAGCTACAGATTTTGACATCATAGACCGCTTCATCAAGGTTACGGATAAGGATAGTGCGCATACCGCAAGGGAAATAGCCCAAAAAGAAGGCGTTTTCACCGGATATACCTCAGGAGCTGCCATGCAGGCGATCAAACAACTGGCGGAACTGGGAGAATTTGACGCTGACAGCAGGGTGGTCGTTATTTTTCCCGACCACGGATCCCGCTATATGAGCAAGGTATACAGCGATGCCTGGATGGAAGCCCAGGGCTTTATGGATGAAAAGGCTGTTCAGGCGATCAAGAAGGAAGAGATCGTAAAATAGCTCTTCAAAATAAAGATATAGCGGCAGCCGATTCCTCATCGGCTGCCTTTTTTATGTCCTAAATTATTTTATGAATCGTGGTCAAAAATCCATAGTTTTGCAGAAACCAAACGCGGTTAAATGAGAGATTTATTTGATAGAATCATTGAGAATAAGGGCCCTCTGGGACGATGGGCTTCACAGGCAGAAGGATATTTCGTCTTTCCAAAACTGGAAGGGCCGATCTCCAACCGAATGAAATTTCAGGGCAAGGAGGTCATTACGTGGAGCATCAACGATTACCTGGGACTGGCGAACCTGCCAGAGATCAAGAAAGTAGACGGGGAGGCTGCCCTGGAATACGGAGCGGCCTATCCGATGGGTGCCCGAATGATGAGTGGGCATACCGTGTACCACGAACAACTCGAAAAGGAATTAGCGTCTTTTGTCAAGAAGGAAGCGGCTTATTTGCTCAATTTTGGCTATCAGGGCATTATGTCTGCCATTGATGCGTTGGTTTCCAAAGACGATATCATCGTTTACGATGTGGATTCACACGCTTGTATCATCGATGGAGTCCGTTTGCATATGGGCAAGCGGTTCACCTTCAAGCACAACGATATCGAAAGCCTGGAAAAGAACCTGGAACGTGCCACCAAGATGGCCGAGCAAACCGGGGGAGGGATCCTGGTGATCTCCGAAGGTGTTTTTGGTATGAGGGGAGAGCAGGGTAAACTCAAAGAGATCGCAGCCCTTAAAAAGAAATTCAATTTCCGATTGCTGGTGGATGACGCCCACGGATTTGGAACCCTCGGAAAGACAGGTGCTGGCGCCGGTGAAGAGCAAGGTGTACAGGACGATATAGACGTCTATTTCGCCACCTTTGCCAAATCCCTGGCGGGTATTGGAGCCTTCCTGGCTGCGGATAAGGAGATCATTGACTACCTGAAATACAACCTCAGGTCACAGATGTTCGCGAAGTCCCTGCCGATGATCTACGTCAAAGGAGCCCTCAAAAGGTTGGATATGCTCAGGACCAAGCCTGAGCTGAAGGCCAAATTATGGGAAAATGTAAACGCCTTACAGGAAGGCCTTAAAGAACGGGGCTTCGATATAGGTACGACATCCAGCTGTGTAACCCCTGTCTATCTCAATGGAAGTATTCCGGAGGCCATGGCCCTGGTGAAGGACCTGAGGGAAAACTACGGTATCTTCTGTTCTATCGTAGTGTACCCCGTAATCCCTAAAGGACTTATCCTTCTCAGGATGATCCCGACGGCCACTCACACCTTGGAAGATATCTCCATCACCCTGGACGCCTTTTCTTCCATCAGGGAAAGACTTCAGAACGGCACGTACAAAAGACTGTCTGCCGCGGTAGCAGCTGCCATGGGGGAATAGTTTCAACAATTCCGTTTACAGAAAATAGAGATCAAAGGGCCTTTTTATAGGTCCTTCTCTTTTTATAGACCTCGGGATTGAAGTGCTTCCAGATCTGCTTGATCGGGATATTATCTTCGAGTTCCGGTGTTCGGTAACACGTTTGTATATCTCTTTTCTCGAAGGTCTCGTGGTACTCGTTGAAAATGATGGAAGTGACGCCTTTGTTCTGGTATTCAGGCAGAATACCGATGAGATAGAAAATAACGTCCTTGTTATGCTTTTTGGCTCTGAGCAGGTGATACCAACCAAAGGGGAAGAGTTTTCCCCTCGCCTTTTGCAGAGCTTCTGAAAAGGAAGGCATCACAATAGCGAAAGCGACGATCTTGTCGGAGGAATCTACGACAAATTTTATGTATTCCGGGTTGATAAAACCGATGTATTTCTTTTTGAAATATGCCTTTTGTATCGGTGTGATGGGTACAAAAGAAGACAGTCTGGCGTAAGAATCATTGAAAAGGTCGAACATCTGGTCTACCCATGGCATGATCTCGCTGGTCTTGGTAAAATTCATCTCCCTGAGGCCATAGCGTTTCTTGATGAGCTGGTTAACTCTTTGAAAAAGGGCGGGATCCACATTGCTCCTCGGGAATTTACTTTCATCATATCCCTTTTCCTTGATAAAACCGAGTCTTTCGTAATGGGCCTGATAATAGGGGTAATTGTACCAGGTTATCATCGTCCCTATATGATCAAAACCTTCTACCAGAACACCTACTTTGTCGAGGTTCGAAAATCCTACCGGGCCTTCCATAAAGTCCATTTTGTGCTTTCGCCCAAGTTCTTCCACTTTTTGGATGAGGGCTTCGGACACGGCTGGGTCGTCTATGAAGTCGAACCAGCCAAACCGCATCTTGCGGATCTTTTGCTCATTCACTTCAATATGGTTGATCATGGCGACCAGCCTACCGACGATCTTTCCGTCTTTATAGGCCATGAAAAACCAGGCGTCCGCATGATCGAATACCGGATTTTGTGCCGGGTCGAAGGTCTCCATCTCACCCTTGATGAGGGGAGGAACCCAATAGGGGGAATCCTTGTAAAGTGAAAAGGGGAAGGTGACAAATTTCTTGAGATCGGCTTTGCTGACCGCCTGTTTAACTTCGACCATGACTCCAGGGTTGCTGGGTCAATATTAGGAATTATTGGGGACAGTTAAAACAAGGAGAAGGATTAAATGGCCTGGGATATTTGGAAGGCTCTACAGACGGGCTCAATTCTTATTCTTTTTCCTTTTGGCCTTGCGCTGCAGCTTGCGCATTTTTTTATCTGAGATCCCCGGCAATTTGGTGGGCTCATTGTTTTTAAAGGCGTTCTTTTTGATGAAACCCCCATTCTGTCCGGCTTTCTGGTCATCGATGGAGATTACCTGATCCTGGTGGAAGTCGAGTCGATACGAAAACCCAATCGATCCAAACATACGACGGGGGGAGTCTTTAAAGCTCGCACCGACATTGAGATCTGCCTGGAAGGATTTGCTGAACAGATGGGCGATACCGGTGCGGAGAAGGATATCCGAATACCGATCACTATTGATCCCCTGGTTTTCTACGAAAACGCTCCATTTCGGGTTCTTGAAGGCGTGGGAGAGGGATACCAGGTATTCCATCTCAGGAAAGTCGGTACCTATGCGGTCGTAGATCAGGTTGGTAATGAGAACCAGTCTGGGTCCGAGGCTGCTTTGCGTGGCCAGCATGGCCCTTGGAGCTACAATGGGATCCTCGGGGTAAAAAGGGTTATCTCCCAGGGTGAATGTGGCCCCGGCGTAAAGGGAAACAGCAGGGATGAGGTCGCGAAGCTGAAATTTGTTATTCGCCCTCCAGCTGTAAAGGTTGGGTTTGGTCCTTTCAGGGTTTTTAAAGGGATCGTACAGCAGATACTTAAATCCCAGTCTATTCCTGGAGAAGTCAGACCTCGTGTCTTCAAACCCAAATGCCAGGTAGCTAATATCCTCTTTTACGTATGTGCCTTCATAGACGACCTCCAGCATTTCCTTGAAAAAGCCGTACCTCAGTACCAGATCCGCTCCCAGGATATCAGATTCTTGCGACAGGTCCGAATGCTCCCGTTGTTCGTATAAAAATCCGGACTCTAATTGCACTACCCCTTTACCCACTGCGTAGGCACTTACCGACAGGCCAGGCCGGTTAGAATTGATCACTTCCGTGTACTGAGCATTACCCATCCAAGGGATGGCAAAACAGAGTATAAAGATCAAACTAAGGCCCTGGAAGGAAGAATCGAAGCGGTACATCAAGAGGTATTTTATCAAAGTTTTATGACATTTGTACTGCTATTACAACGTTGGAATTGTACTTTTGATATAAACACAGAATATTTTATGGGTTTTTTGAAGACACTGCTGATCGTACTCGGAATCTACTTCCTGTTGAGGATCCTCGGTCGGTGGCTGGCGCCTAAGTTATTCCGATACGCAGTGAAAAAGACAGAAAACCGATTTAGAGAAGCCTTTGAACAGGCCAGGGGAAATGGGCAGTCCGGGTACTCCAGCGTTGATGATAAGCGAAAAAACAGCTCGGAGCGCGAACCAAATCCCAGGGCTTCGAAACAGGTAGGAGAGTATATCGATTTTGAGGAAATTGAATAAATAAGCACGCATTCTCTATGCGAGGAATCGCCAGGGCCTTTTTTACCCACTTCTTTACGATCGCTTTTTTTGTCATCGTGGCTTTGGCCTATTTTCATCCTGTACTTCAGGGAAAGGTCATCCTGCAGTCCGACATCATTCAATATACGGGCATGGCAAGGGAGCAGAATGATTTCAGAGACTCCTTTGACCAGGAACCCTATTGGACCAACGGAGCCTTTGGCGGGATGCCCACTTACCAGCTGGGAGCGAACTACCCGCACAATTATGTCAAAAAACTCGACAGGGTTCTTAGATTCCTTCCCAGGCCGGCAGATTATCTCTTTCTGTATTTTCTGGGATTTTACATCCTGCTCTGTTGCATGAAAATTGACCATCGCCTGTCAGTGGTAGGTGCTCTGGCCTTTGGATTCTCTACCTATCTCGTCATCATTTTGGGAGTAGGCCACAATGCCAAAGCCCATGCAATTGCCTACCTGCCGATGATCCTTGGGGGTATCCTGCTTAGCTTCCGGGGGAGGTATTTCTGGGGTTTTATACTCACCGCTTTGGCCATGGCCCTGGAGATCAATGCGAACCATTACCAGATGACCTACTATTTTATGCTCCTGGTCCTCGTTTTGGGTGCTGTGATGTTGTTTTATGCGATCCGCAATAGAACTTATGTGAATTTCATGAAATCCCTGGGTCTCTTGCTCCTCGCTGTTGCATTGGGTATTGCGGTAAACGCGACTGCCCTGATGGCGACCAAGGAATACGCCGACTGGAGTACCAGAGGGGTTTCAGAACTGACCGTAAACCCGGATGGGAGCCCCAAACTAGCCGACAAAGGCCTCAGTCGGGATTACATTACTGAATACAGTTACGGTCTGGCCGAATCCCTGAACCTCTTTGTGCCCAGATTGTTTGGGGGTTCCAATAGTGAGGACTTGGGTACGAGTTCTAAAGCCTTTGCTTATCTGACAGAGCAGGGCGTACCCAGGACCCAGGCCCTCGAATTTGCCAGGAACCTGCCCCTGTATTGGGGTTCCCAGCCCATTGTGGCCGGGCCCGCCTATGTGGGGGCTATTCTGGTCTTCCTCTTTGTTTTGGGATTGTTTATGGTTAGGGGAAAGGCCCGGTGGTGGCTGCTGGGCGGAGTACTGCTCTCTCTCGCATTGTCATGGGGGAAGAACTTCGGGGTCCTGACGGACTTCATGATCGACTATTTCCCGCTCTACAATAAGTTCCGGGCTGTCTCTTCCGTGCAGGTGGTCCTGGAGCTCTGTGTTCCCATTATGGCCGTTCTGGGTGTCGCTGCGCTGATCAGTGAAGAACGGGATTCTTCAGAAAAGTTGAGGGCCCTCAAACTCTCCTTTTTTATCACAGCCGGTTTGGGTGTGCTGATCTTCCTGATGAAGGGGATATTTGACTTTAACGGACTCAATGATGAAGTATATCAGCGGTATTTCGGGGATGAGGTCCTGGCGATGATCAAACGGGACCGGGAAGCGGTGTATATCGAAGATACGCTGAGATCCCTGATATATGTGCTGCTGGCAGCAGCCTCTCTCTGGTTCTTCCTTAAGGGAAAACTCAAAAAGAATCTTATGCTCCTGTTCCTTGGGGCCTTTATTTGTCTAGATCTCGTAGGAGTGGCCCTGCGTTACGTCGATAAGGAAGATTTTGTGTCCAGGAGAAGGATGAGTCAGCCTTTCCAGGCCACAGCCGCAGACCAGAGGATCATGGCGGATACGACTGTTTATCGTGTTTTTGATGCCTCGGAAGGCCTCAATGGGGCCAGGACCTCTTATTTTCACAGATCGATAGGAGGGTACCACGCGGCAAAACCTGCGGTTATCCAGGACCTTTTTGACTATCATATCTATCGGAACAATAGAAAGGTCCTTAATATGCTGAATGTAAAGTATGTCATTCAGGAGGGTGAGGAAGGCCAGCGGGTAGCTTCCATAAACCCGGAGGCATATGGCAACGCATGGTTTGTGGAATTGTTGATGCCCGTTGAGGATGCCGATGAAGAGATCCTGTCACTGGACAGCCTGGATCTGGCGAGGGAAGCGGTATTTGACCGTACGGATTTCCCTCTGATCAACCGGTTCCGCTTTCAGGTAGATTCCACTTCTTTCGCCAGGCTTACCGATTACAGGCCTAACCGTCTGACCTATGAAACTCGCAATGAGAACGACGGGGTCCTGGTTTTTTCCGAGTTGTATTACCCTCAGGGTTGGCAGGCTTATATGGATGGCACTGTCGCCGAACACTTTAGAGTGAATTACGGATTACGGGCCATGAAGGTGCCCGCCGGCAACCACCAAATACAATTTGTCTTTGATCCTCAGGTCATTGAAAGGGGCAGTAAGATATCCCTGGCCAGCTCTGTCATTTTCGGCATCATTTTACTCGGAGGCGGTTTTTTTGCGTTATTTAGACGTAGGAAAAAGGAGCTCCCGGAATGAAAAAGGTACTCATTGTGGCATATTATTGGCCTCCGGCAGGAGGACCGGGGGTTCAGCGGTGGCTGAATTTTGTCAGGTTCCTCCCGGATCACGGTATCCAACCCATCCTCTATATTCCGGAAAACCCACATTATCCCATTATAGATCACAGCCTGGATGAACAGGTGCCTGAAAATCTTACGGTATATCGAAAACCGATCTGGGAGCCCTATTCATGGGCATCTCGCCTTTCGAAGAAACGCACGCGTAAGATCAGTTCGGGCATCGTTCCTAAGTCGAACCCCTCCATTTTGGATAAGTTCCTACTCTGGATCCGGGGGAATCTCTTCATCCCGGACGCCCGGAAATACTGGGTAAAACCTTCTGTAAAATTTCTTATCGGCGTAGTGGAAAATGAGGGTATTGAAACGGTGATCACCACTGGCCCGCCCCATAGCCTGCACCTCATAGGGAAAGGGTTAAAGAGAGAGAAGGAGATCAGATGGATCGCCGATTTCAGGGATCCCTGGACCTCCATAAGCTATCACGAATCCCTGAGGCTCACGAAGGCCTCCAGGCGGCGCCATTTGAAGCTGGAATCGGATGTGCTGCGAACCGCAGACGAGATCCTGGTGACTAGTCGGACCACAAGGGATGAATTTCGCAGGTTGACACCCAAGCCGATCACGGTGATCACCAACGGGTATCATAAACAGGTCAGCGGGCAAAAGGTCTTGGACACTGCTTTTACTCTTTCTCATATAGGATCACTCCTTTCCGAAAGGAATCCCAAAGTATTGTGGAAGGTACTTTCTGAGCTTTGTAATGAGGAGCCGGATTTCAAAGACTCATTGCGGTTACAGCTCATCGGAGTGGTCAGTGAGGAGGTGGTTGCCGCGATCAGGGAGCACGACCTGGA
>CBDTYM010000081.1:0-11827 GCA_965364605.1 uncultured Muriicola sp. | reverse complement strand
GGACCTTATCCTGTTTGTTCACCTCTTCCAGCAGTGCATGGAGGTTTTTTAAGCGGGTGGCGAAATCCGCTTCCAGAATACGCCCTTCTTCGGTCCTGAAGGCCTGAATGGCTTCAAGGGCATTGTCAAGGGCCTCAAGGATGGCCTGGTATTCCTTGGGATCTACATCATCCCTGTCTGTCTTCAGGGTGTCAGGTAGTTTGAGGGCCATCTCCATCAGGCGCAGGTCATCCCCGTCTGCGATATTCCTGAGCTGCTTCATGTACCGTTTTACGACAGCGCCATTGATCTCTGAACTGGTGTCATCCCCGGTGATCTCCACATAAAGACTAAAATCGATCTTACCCCTGACGAGGGCGGAGGCGATGACCTTGCGCAATTCGAGTTCCTTTTCCCTGTACCCCTGGGGCATCCTCGCATTGAGGTCCAGGGATTTGCTGTTGAGGGATTTCAACTCTATTGTGATCTTTCTTGTAGGGAGCTGTACCACATGCTTCCCGAATCCTGTCATGGACTGGATCATAAATTTCTTTTGTTTTGGCTAAGGTACTTATTTTCCAATGCAAGCATAGTGGATGACCTAATTTCCCTCTAATTCCCTTACCCAGATGTTCCGGAAGCTCACCCTGCTGTTGTCCCCGTGATCCTGTAATCGGATCGGGCCTTTGCCATGGGGCGGGTTTTTCGGCCATCCGATGTAGGGTGTGGTGCCTTTGATTTCTACATGGTCCTGGACCAGGATACCGTTGTGCAGGACGGTGATCGTTCCGGATCGGATCTTTTCTCCCGCATCATCGAATTCCGGGGCATGGTAGATAATGTCATAGGTGTTCCATTCTCCACTGGGCACGGATGCCATCGCCAGGGGGATGTGTTGCTTATAAATGGCTGCCACCTGTCCGTTCACATAGGTGTCGTTGTCATTGTTGTCAAGGACCTGTACTTCGTACAATCCCTGAAGAAAAACCCCGCTGTTCGCCCGGTTCTGACCCTCTTGTTCCACTTCAGCCGGGGAGCGCCATTCGAGATGCAACTGGACATCGCCGAACGACTTTTTCGTCATGATGTCTCCTGTCTTGTCCTTGACGGTCATACTGCCGTCATCATTGAGGTGCCATACCACTTCGGAACTGTCATTCACCATGATCCACTGGTCAAAGGAAGAACCGTCGAACAACACCTCTGCGTCGCTGGGGACACCGTTATTCCCGCTGGGGTCTACCCTGGGAGGCACCGGCTGATAGAGTTCGGTCTCTTCCGGGGTTGTTGGTTCTTGTCCTGTATACTCCTCATGTACGATACCCTTCAAACTATCCTCAGATGCCTTCTGTAAGTCAGAGGTGTTATCCTTGCACGAAACAGAAAGTATACATAACACCCACACCAAGTAAAACGACCTCATCCTAAAGCCTTTTGATTTTGATATTCCGAAAGGCCACCACGTCCCCGTGGTCCTGCAATCCGATCTTTCCGGTGTGGTAGCTGCCAAAACCCTTCCAGTCAGCAAACTTGGACTTTGCAACCATAGCCTCCCATGCGGCGTTGTCAAGGGGAAAGGATACGATATCAACCCCATTGAGATTTACCTTGCCGAGGTGTTCCGCGTAATTGACTGTAATTATACAGGTATTCCACTCCCCTGCCGGTCTGGTCACATCCTCCGATGGGGCCACCATATCGTAGAGGGCTCCCGCCTGGTGGGTAACCCCTGCTTTGGCATCGGGATGCCTCGTATTGTCAAGTACCTGGATCTCGGGACCGGTTTCGTAAGGTTGCCCGTAGGTCTCATCCTCGAACACACCCCAGAAAATACCGCTATTCGCCCCTTCGGCCACCTTCCACTCCAGGGACAAGACAAAATTGGAGTACGCATCTTTGGTGACAATATTGAAGCTCTCCCCTGCTTTTCGTTCTGCAGGGGGAATGAATACCATGGCATCTCCTTCTATCTTCCAGTTTTCCGCCATATCGTCCTGTCGATACCCCTTCCAGGCGTCGAAGGAGGTCCCGTCGAACAGGACTTCCCATTCCGCTTCGGAACTTTCAGTTTGTTCGGTGATGGCCATGTCTTCTGAGGGGTTTTCTTCTGTTTTTGGTTTCTCCCTGCACTGTGCAAAGAGAAGGCCGGCAAAGACCAGCAGCAATTGGTATGTCTTCATATCTCCCTTGTGTTTAAATTCCCAGGATTTTCCTGAGCATGCCCTTGTCTATATCCCCACCGGCAAAATCGTCAAAGGTCTTTTGGGTGGCTTCTATAATGTGGTCTGAAATAAATACCGCTCCTTCCCTGGCGCCTTGCTCGGGACTCTTGATACAGCATTCCCATTCCATTACCGCCCACACATCACAGCCGTACTGGGTGAGCTTGGAGAAAATGGTCTTAAAATCGATCTGCCCATCCCCCAGAGACCGATATCGGCCGGCGCGGTCGCCCCAGTCGTTGTACCCCCCGAAGGCGCCTTTTTTACCGGTGGGGTTAAACTCGGAATCCTTGACGTGGAAGGCCTTGATAAATTCGTGGTAATGATCTATGTAAGTGAGATAATCCAGCTGCTGCAGGACAAAATGGCTGGGGTCATAAAGGATATTGACTCGTTTGTGGTTCCCGGTGGCCTCTAGAAAGCGCTCAAAGGTGTCCCCGTCATGCAGGTCCTCTCCCGGATGGATCTCATAGCACACATCCACTCCTTCATCCTCAAAGTGATTGAGGATGGGAAGCCATCTTTTCGCCAGCTCTTCAAAGCCCATTTCGACCAGGCCCTTGGGCCGTTGGGGCCAGGGGTGCCAGGTATGCCAGAGGAGGGCTCCGGAAAAAGTAGCATGAGCCTTGATTCCCAGTCGCCGGCTGGCAGTTGCCGCCTTTTTGACCACATCCACGGCCCATTCTGTCCTCGCTTTGGGGTTGTTTTTTACCTGATCCGGGGCAAAATTGTCGAACATGAGGTCGTAAGCAGGATGAACAGCAACCAGCTGTCCCTGTAAGTGGGTGGAGAGCTCGGTGATCTCCAGGCCGTAGGAGTTGATCTTTCCCTTGAGTTCATCACAGTAATCCTGGCTGCTCGCAGCCTTGTCAAGGTCGATCAGAAAATGTTCCCAGGTGGGGATCTGTATACCTTTATATCCCAGGTCGGCAGCCCATTTGCACATGCCGTCGAGGGTGTTGAAAGGGGCTTTACTGTCTACAAATTGCGCCAGAAATACCGCCGGCCCTTTAATCGTCTTCATGGAATGTCCTTTATGCGTGTTCTTACTCGATGATCCTTAACCTTTTCGGATTTTAGTCCTATATTTATTCGGGTTTTCCGTTTCGGCCTTGTCCGAATGGCAGGATGTTAAATATAGGAAAACCACCAGAATTAAATGACAACTGCACCCTACAATATACTGTGTGCAATCTGAGTTATTAAAAAGGTGCCGGGTTACCATTCCATAAGTATTGCCACAATTAGTGAGGCTCCCGGAACAGGACTGTTTTTGGACAGATCTTATGCTAAACCTGAATCGACAATGAAAAATGCATCTGCGAGAAACCTTTGGGGGGATTTTTTGGACAAGCACCTGGAATACGCCTTTGCCGAGGAACCCAGAGTCACCCATTTCTGCGACAACGAAAAGGATGCCAACAACTGCCTGAAACTGGTACTCAAAGGAACCAAAAAGGCTACCTCCCATTCACTGCTGGGGCTGCAGTACCGTGAGGAGCCCCTGCCTAAAATTGGAGACTTTACGGTAATCACCGATTGGAACGGCAATGCCAAATGTATCGTCAGGACTGTTGCGGTTAAGCTCAAACCCTTTTTCAGCATACGGGAATCCTATGCCAAACTGGAAGGGGAAGGAGACAAGTCCCTGGAGTACTGGAAAAAAGTGCACTGGGATTACTACACCCGGGAACTGGAGCCCTTCGGCCGTGTACCCAGAGAAAGCATGATCATCGTCTGTGAAATCTTTGAGAAGGTTTTTGAAGGCAAGTGAAGACCCTAATCCAGATCGACCCACACATTACCTCCCTTGTGTGATGCGACAGTCGCTTCTATGAAATTCAGACCACGCACCCCGTCCGTCATTGTAGGGAATTCACCTTCGTCGTATTTTTCACCCCGTATCGCCCTGGCCACGCCCAGATAGATATTGGCCATGGAGTCAAAAATCCCCTCCGGATGCCCCGGGGGCAGCTTGGTGCCATCCAGGGACAGCTCACTGTTGTAAGCATGGCCGGGTTTATACACCTGCATCGGCTCTGTATCACTAATCTTGTATAGGTAATTGGGGTTCTCCTGTTCCCAGAGAAGACCAAATTTATCTCCGTAAATGCGGATCGCCAGGCCGTTTTCCTCCCCGGTGGCCACCTGGCTCGCCCTGATCACACCTTTGACGTGTTCTCCCATGCGGATAAGAGCTGTACCGTCTACATCCATCTGGTTGTCTGAATACAGGTAATTAAAGTCGCACAGAAGGGACTTCACCTTGAGTCCGGTAGTATACTCCACAAGGTTAAAAGCATGAGTACCGATATCTCCCATGCAAGAGCTGATCCCCGCCTTTTTTGGGTCGAGGCGCCACACGGTAGAGCGCTTGGCCTTGTCGTGTATCACCGCATTTATCCACCCCTGGTAATAGCGGGCATCTACTTTCTGTATCTTTCCCAGCTCCCCAGCCCTGACCATCTCGCGCATCTGCCTCACCATGGGGTAACCCGTATACGTGTGTGTCAACGCAAAAACGGTCCCCGCTTTTTTATGTGCCTTTTGAAGAATTTTAGCCTCCTCGTAAGTAGTGGTCATCGGCTTTTCACATATGACGTGAAAACCATTGTCGAGGAGTTTTTTTGCCATGGGGAAGTGCAGGAAGTTGGGGGTCAGCACAGCACATACCTGTATACGTTCCTCCTTCGGGAGTTTCAACTCTTCTGCAACCAGGGTATCAAAGTCCGGATAAATCCGGTCTGTGGGCACATCGATCTCCCTGGCAAAGGCGAGGTTTTCCTCGTAATTTGCATTGAAGACGGCTCCTGTGATCGCGTAATTGTCATTGATAAAAGAGGCTACCCTGTGCAATACGCCGATGAGGGAGTCTCCTCCTCCACCCAGTATTCCCAATCTTATTTTCTTAGGCATGTCTGGTGTTATTTTGTGTATTCGATGTTTTCATTTTTAAAGAAGATAGCAAAAACGGCCAGGACGACAAAGGCGAAGATCGCCGGGAAGGTCCAGATGTTCGTCCAGTCGTGTACGTTTTCCGAAACCAGATACATATCTGAAATCTTGCCCGCAACCCAAAATCCAATAAGCATCCCGAGGCCATACGTGGCCAGCGTGATCAGTCCCTGGGCAGCACTCTTGAATTTTTCCCCGGCCTTGGAATCGGTGTAGATCTGTCCTGAGACAAAGAAGAAGTCGTAACAGATCCCGTGAAGGGCGATTCCGATGATAAGCATAAAGGCCAGGTCGCCTGCATTGCCATAAGCGAAGAGTAAATAACGGACGGTCCAGGCCAGCATTCCTGCCAGGATAGTCATTTTAAAACCGAATCGTTTAAAGAAAAAGGGAAGCAGCAGCATGAATAGTACCTCAGAGGCCTGCCCTATGGTCATCTTTCCCGTTGGGTTTTCCATCCCTATTTCCGCAAGGAAAGGATTGGCATTCTGGTAGTAGAATGCCAGAGGAATACAGATCAGAATGGAAGAGATAAAAAAGATCAGAAAGTTCCTGTCTTTGAGCAACCTCAGCGCATCGAGACCGAGAATGGTCGAAATATTGACATTCCCATCTTTTATGGAAGTGGGAGGGGTCTTGGGCAGGGTAAAGCTAAAAAGTCCAAGCAGGGCTGATGCGATCGCAACCATGAGAAAGGTGTTCTTGAGCATCCCTTCTGCCCGGGCTTCGGCGGAATCCCAAAGGAAGACATAGCTGATGATCAGTCCAGCTGCGATCCAACCAATTGTCCCGAAGACGCGCACAAAGGAGAATTCCTTGGCAGGGTCTTTCATTTGATTGAAGGATATGGAATTCACCAGGGCCAGGGTGGGCATGTAGATGATCATGTACCCGAGCACGTAGGGATAAAATAAAGCGAAGTCAGAGGCATTATACATCTGGTACATCAGAAAGGCCCCGAGCAGGTGCAAGACACCGAGGATGCGTTCTGCATTGAAATAGCGATCCGCGATCAGCCCGATGATAAAAGGAGCAATGATGGCTCCCCAGGACTGAGTGGAGAAGGCCATGGCGATCTCCCCCCCGGTCGCCTTCAGATTATCCCCGAGAAAGGTCCCCAGGGTGACGAACCATCCCCCCCAGATAAAGAACTCGAGGAACATCATAAAGGACAACTGCACTTTTATTTTTAAGTTCATTCCGTAGTATTTAGGTTGTTATCTTTTGTAAAAAACGTAATCAAGGGAAACAGGTTCGATCCCGTTCTCCCTGAGATCTGCGAGAATCTGGGCTCTGTGATGGGTAGAATGGTTAATTATGTGGAACAACATATCCTGCACCGTATTGGTGAATAATCGACCTTCGGAATTCTGGTAATCGATACGCGCTTCGAAATCCCCTGTGTTCGTAATGATCTCAAATGTGTTCCGCTGGTTCTCGTAATGGATATCCTCCCAGGAACCTACAGGGTGCTCCTGCCATACCTCAAAACTGGGTTCTGTCCCTGTGATCCTGGCGTTCCAAAGGTGGTGTGCATTGAGGAGGTGGCTGAAAAGAGATGCCGTTTTCTCAGGCACCTGCTTCAATGGGCCACAAACCTCGATCAGTTTTTTGTTACAGTAGAAATTGTAATCAAAGAGTTCATTAAAGAAATCTTCCATGGGTGATATTCGAGATTAAACCAGTTCGGATACCGACTTAAGCATCAGGGCCTTTGTGGCCATGATCCCCTCCTTTTCCCCGAGTTCATTTCCTTCGTATTCTACACCTATATATCCTTGATATCCGGCATCCTTCACGATTTGCAACATCCGGGTGTAATCGATTTCCGTCTCATTTCCCTCCTGGTCAAAGTTGTGCGATTTTGCGCTGACGGCCTTGGCAAAGGGCATGAGTTCCCTGACCCCCTGGTATATGTCGTACATTTCAGCACATCCACTGCTGTAATCGGCAGGGTCATTCCTTCGGATACAAAAATTGCCAAAGTCCGGAAGGGTGCCGCAGTTGTCCATATTCACCTCAGACATCACCCGGGCCAGCATGGCGCCATTCGAAGACAGGCCCCCGTGGTTTTCCACCAGGATATTGATACCCTTGTCGGCTGCATATGTCGCCAGTTGGGTGAGTCCGTCGACTGAATTGGCCACCCAGGTTTCGGGCTCTGTGCTTCCCGAAAGATTGACGCGTATGGCATGGCATCCCATGGCCCGGGCCGCATCTACCCATTTGTAGTGATTCTCCACCGCATTTTTCCGTTCCGCTGCATCAGATGTCGCCAGGTCGCCCTGTCCATCGATCATAATCAGCACATTTTCCAGACCGTGTTTTTCCGCTGCAGCGTTCGACTTGTCTACAAAAGCCGCCATGGCCTCTGCACTGTAATTCGATTCTTTGAGTTCCTTATCGTACAGTTGACTCACATATTCCAATCCTGAGAATCCCCATTCCGCCGCTTTGGAAGCGAAATCATATGGATCCAGTTCCCCATCCCAGATCATCCTGTGAACAGACCACTGAGCCAGAGAGAGTTTGAAGAAAGGTTCAGCCACGTCCATCTCACCTTGAGCCTCATCGGTAGCCGCCTTCTTTTCCTGCTTACAGCCGTAAATGCCTAAAATGGACAATCCCATCCCCGCCGCTGCGGTATTCCTTACAAATTTTCTTCTCCTCATCGTATCGGTTTTTTGGTTGAAAATATCTTTCCCTCGAAAGATTTTCCTTTTTGTTAATTAACGGTGTTAATTAACAGGAAATCCTCAGGAATAAGGGCGTTTAAATGTAGAAAATTAATTTTATAATTAATACATTTAGCCTTCAAACTACACAAAACGAATGAGTAAATTCGATGGCAACGAAGCGCAGGATACGTACGATGCCATCGTGGTAGGTTCAGGAATGAGCGGGGGCTGGGCTGCAAAGGAACTCTGTGAGAAAGGGCTGAAGACCCTGGTGCTGGAGAGAGGAAGGATGGTAAGGCACCGGGAAGACTACCCTACCGCCAATATGGATACATGGGATTTCCCGAACAACGGGGAATTGCCTCCCGAGGAAAAGGCTAAGCAATTCAAACAGGCGCGCACGGGGTACACCGTGAAAGCGCCTCACAACTTCTGGTTTGTCAACGACCTGGAGCACCCCTATAACGAGACCAAAAGGTTCGACTGGATGCGGGGGTACCACGTAGGGGGAAGGTCCCTTCTGTGGGGAAGGCATAGTTACCGGTGGAGCGACCTCGATTTCGAAGCCAATAAAAAAGAAGGCATAGGGGTCGACTGGCCCGTGAGATATAAAGACATAGAGCCCTGGTACACTTATGTGGAGACCTATATCGGCATTTCAGGGGAGGCGCTGGGGTTGCCCCAGTTGCCCGACAGCGTTTTTGAACCCATGATGGAGCTCAACTGTATGGAGCAACATGTAAGGGAGAAAGTAGCAGAGCATTTTGACGGTCGGGTGATCACAGCAGGAAGAGTGGCTCACATCAACAGCGACAAACAGTTCGGGGGAGACGGCAGGATTCGCTGCCAGTTCCGGAACCGCTGTATCCGTGGATGTCCCTTTGGTGCCTACTTCAGCAGTAATTCTTCCACACTGCCCGCTGCGGAGGCTACTGGAAACCTTACCCTGAGGCCCGATTCCATTGTCCACGAGGTCATGTACGACCCGGACACCAAAAGGGCGACAGGCGTCAAGGTGATCGACAGGGTGACCAAAGAAACATTTGAATTCAAGGCCAAAGTGATTTTCCTGTGTGCTTCAGCCATTGCGTCTGCCTCCATCCTCATGCAGTCTAAATCCGATCGCTTCCCCAATGGGATGGGCAACGATTCTGATCAATTGGGAAGAAATATCATGGACCACCACCTAGGAGTAGGGGCTGCCGGAAAATATGACGGCTTCGAGGATAAGATCTACAAAGGAAGAAAACCCAACGGGGTCTACATCCCGCGTTTCCGCAATTTGGGAGGCAGTTCCAACATGGATTCCTTTAAAAGAGGATACGGATATCAGGGCAGTGGCAGCCGGGGTAACTGGGAGGAAGTAGTCTCCGAATTATCCCATGGAAAAGAACTCAAGGAAGCTATTTTAAAACCCGGAGGATGGACCTTCGGAATAGGTGGATTTGGGGAGGTTCTGCCTTATGAAGAGAACCGGATGACGCTGGATTACGAGAAACCGGATCAATGGGGTCTGCCAACAGTCACCTTTGACGCCACCTTCCAGGAGAACGAATGGAACATGAGAGAAGACATGAAGGAACAGGCCTATGAGATGCTTACCAAGGCAGGCTTGAGAGATGTGGAAACCTTTGATCGGCCCGGTGGGCTGGGACTGGGTATCCACGAGATGGGAACTGCCAGAATGGGTAGGGATCCCAGGACCTCAGTACTGAACGGGTATAATCAGATCCACGAAGTTCCCAACGTTTACGTTACTGATGGTGCATTCATGACATCGGCAGCCTGTGTGAACCCCTCCCTCACCTATATGGCATTCACGGCAAGAGCAGCGAACCACGCGGTAGAACAACTTAAAAAAGGAGTATTGTAATGGACAGAAGGATCGCATTAAAAAATATGGGCCTGGCACTGGGATATACAGTTGCCACCCCAACCCTATTATCGCTCTTTCAGAGTTGTCAGGAGATAAAAACTATAGACTGGACCCCGGCTTTTTTCACTAAGGAAGAGGGGATGGTCCTCGTAAGGCTGGTAGATATTATTCTGCCAAAAACGGATACCCCCTCGGCGTCTGAGGTGAACGTCCATGTCTTTATCGACAAGTTCACCAACGAAATCATGGAGGAAGTACAGCAGGATATGACCCGTTTGTCGATTGATAAATTTATCGCAAAGGCCCTGGCAGAATCAGGAAAAAAGAAAGCGGAGGAACTCACGACAGAAGACCTGGAACCCATCCTCTCCAATGCCCTGAACATCACTGAAGAAGAGGAGGTTGAGAACATGGAACTGATGATCAAGAATACGTCGGCTGCCTCCAAGGGTGAAAACGATGCCGTCCCGGACGAAGTCATGCGGTACTCCTTTGCCAAAAACCTCCGTGATATGACCATCTGGGGTTATAAAACCTCTGAATACGTAGCGGAAAATGTCCTGGTTTACCTCCCCATCCCAGGAGAGTACATAGGCTGTGGAGACGTGGAAGACCTCACCGGAGGACGAGACTGGGCCTTGTAATCACATAATCCTTGAAAAGGCGAAATTTCATAAAAAGAACGGCCCTGGCCAGTAGTGCCCTGTCCCTGACAGGGTTTTCTGCATTTGGGCACAGCGCTCCACCCCATAAGTTTTCTCTCAACTACGCCCCCCATCTGGGGATGTTTAGAAAGAGTGCAGGAGATGATCCCCTGGCGCAACTGCATTTTATGGCTGATGAAGGATTTACTGCTTTCGAGGACAACAGCATGGCAGAGAGGCCAATTTCCCAACAGGAGGCGATGGCAAAGGTGATGAAGGAAAGGGGCCTGCAGATGGGTGTCTTTGTCGCCCATAAGATCTACTGGACGAGGCCAAATCTCGCTTCTGGCGATCCGGAAAAGCGTCGGGAATTCCTGGATCAAATCTCAGCTGCTGTTGAAGTGGCTAGAAGGGTCGGTGCCAAATGGATGACTGTTGTGCCCGGTCACAGGGACCATAAGCTGAAGATGGGCTACCAGACGACCCATGTGGTGGAAACCCTCAAAAGGGCGAGTGATATTCTGGAACCCCATGACCTGACCATGGTTTTGGAACCATTGAATTTCAGGGACCATCCCGGCCTCTTCCTGACAGAAAGCCCGCAAGCCTACGAGATTTGTAAGGCAGTGAATTCGCCTTCCTGCAAGATCCTTTTCGATATCTACCACCAACAGATACAAGAGGGTAATCTCATTCCCAACATTGAAGCTTGCTGGGATGAGATCGCCTACTTTCAGATCGGGGATAATCCGGGCAGAAAGGAGCCTACCAGCGGGGAGATCAACTACAAAAACGTGCTGAAATTCATCCACGACAAAGGCTTCAACGGGATCCTCGGCATGGAGCACGGCAATTCTAAGGAGGGAAAGTCCGGGGAAAGGGCCGTGATCGATGCCTATAAATCTGTAGATCCATCCCCCTGATTTGCCATATTCCACCAGAATAATTTCAATGAATTCCCATTTCTGCAAGGAGGCTGCGATCTGAACCGCTTATTTTGACCGTATATTAAATAAGTACGGCAGCTATGGACTATTACCTCTTGCTTCTTTTCTTTTACATCGTCCTGTTGATGGTCGGGCAAACTGCCTTCAGACCCAAACTGGATCAGTAATCCTGATCCCAAGACCGGGATGAAAAGAAAATACCCCGAAAATCCTCCTTCATCAGGGAAAGGAACATCCGGGGTATGACTCAATAAACACTATTCTACAACCTAGGCATGGCAGTGTCATGCACAGGGCAGATCTGGAGAAAATTCTGGATCAGGAACCGCACATCAGGCAGTCATCATCGGCCTCCCCGGCCTTCGCCTGGGCGATCAAAGCCTTCATCTCTTCGGGCGTCATGGGTTCTACATCTGTCTCGCCGTTATTCACGGGGGAAGTCTGAACCTGTATAGCCTTCGCAGTCTTGGGATCCGGTGCCGTAGCTGACATGACCTCCGCGTCGGCAGCCACACTGACTGGAACC
>CBDTYM010000080.1:0-11872 GCA_965364605.1 uncultured Muriicola sp. | reverse complement strand
AAAAAATACCTCCTACCTATTTATCGGATTTGCGGTAATCTCTGCCATAGGCGGCGTCGTTCTGATCAGATCAGAGAGCAAATAGGATCTCAGCAGTTTCTGAATCTCCTATAAAATGAGGATGAGGAGTAAGATAACGATCAGTGCTCCGGCGGAGATATAGATCCCGTTCCCAGTGGTGCGCAATTGGGTTTTGATAGCCCGCACTTCCTTGCGGAGGGCTTTTTTTTCTGCCCGTTCCAAACCGGATTTGTCCATGGCCTTGATCTCTTCCAGCCGATCGAGCATGACCCGCACCTCAGCGGGGATCTCAGTGGGTTCTGGAGCACGTTCTTCAGATGCTGCATTTGCAGGGCTGCAAACTGCCAGGCTTAGGGATATCCACAGGGAAAGAATAACGAATTTTTTCATGAGTCGAATGTTAGGTTGTGTTTCTATTTTTTCATAGGGAAAAAGAACATTTAATATTACCTAATTTTTCCCGTAAACCAATGAAAGGAATCAGATATTCTCAGTCGATCATGGCTTTGATCCTGCCCCAGAGCTCATTGTCAAAACCAGATATGGCAAAGGAAGGGTTGGCCGGATCGGCTGCATTCCCCATTCGCACAACCACCATTTTCCTGCTTGGCACCACGTAGACCCTTTGGTCCATGGCTCCCATTCCGGCATAGGTATCTGAAGGGGCATTCGGGATCAGGGTTCCGGGATATTGGGTCTGGTCACCGGGGAGCATGAAGTTTGATTTTCCGTTAAGCCACCAGAAATAGCCGTAGGAGGGATTGATACTCTGAGAGGTGTTATGGCTGTCCGTGAAAAATGACCCATTGACGATCTGCTCCCCGTCCCAGTTTCCATTGTTCAGGGCTAATAGACCAAACCTGGCCATGCTCCGTGCCGTACTGTGATATATATTAAAGATGGTTCCGAAGTTCCAGAAGCCGTCCATACCAATTCGATTTTTAAGCCTGCTATTGAAGTAGGTTTCAAATTCCTGGCTGCTTGTTGCGGATACTACATCGATGAGCTTTTGAAAAACATTCCCATAAGCCCAGCGCGTACCGGCATCGGCTACATAGGTCAGGTTCTGCTGCACGACCAGTTGTTTGGTATCGTCTATACCTGAGGTCATGGTGAGAAGGTGCCAGGGGGTGATCAGACTTTCCTTTTCAAAGGGCATGTTGGTCCATCCTTCTCCGAGATACTGACTAACAGGGGCATCGATATTGAGGAAGCCGTCCTCCTGGGCAAGGCCTGTGGTGGTGCCTACCAGGGTCTTGCCGGCGCTGTTCCATTCCCAGGTGTCTGTAACGGTATGCCCGTCAAAGTATTCCTCCATGACGATCCGCCCATCGACCAGGATGATAAAGGCCTTGGTGTTCATTTCGGAAAGAAATTCTCTCAAAGGGGTAATGGTGCTCTCATCCCAGCCTAAATCAGACGGGGAAACAGTCTCCCAGGTCGTTCCTGCAATGGAGGGAAAATACAAACTAGAAACTGGGTCAGGAGTTGAAGTATCATCGTCTTTATCACAACTGGCGAGAAAAACCCCAAGAACCAAAAAGATGGAAAAGAATTTCATGCGAATTGGAATAAAATAATCGCTATCGATGACTTTCAGATTTCCGTATCCCTTAGTCTCGAGCTATTTCAATTCAAACGTTGAGCACATGTACTTGTTGTGTCCAGTGTAAAAAAATGACAATTAAACTGATTTGGAAATCCCATACATGTCCATGACCCGCATAGCCCTCAATGTGTTCCACCTGCTCGGATTACCGGCTCTTTCCATTTCGAAGTGCACCTTACCGGGGTGCTTTGACTGAACATTCCATGTACCATCCTTGTTTTGTTTTTTAAGAAGTACCTCAATAGCCGGAAACATTCTTTCATCGAAGGGTATCTCAGCAACCCTGAGAAGATCAAGCCCCCTCAGGATATCATAACGCCATCTAGACGGAAAGGTCAATTTCAGGAAGTCCCTGTGGATGATCTTCCCAGAGCGGTCAGACAAGAACAACCGATGAACCAACATAAATTCTACAGCACTTTTTATAGCCCTGAGGATCTCTGCTTTCCGGTATGAATGCCCTTGTTTTAAAAACTGGGAAAGGCCTTCCAGAACAGAGATCGTGGAATGCAGAGAACTGTGAGTGGCTCCCGTGCGACGAGTCTTACAATTAAAGCCACCGTCCGGCATGATTTCGGACAGCAGCATATCGATAAGGGAGATGAGATCTTCCTCACAAGATCCGAAATAGGCAGCGTAATTCAGGAACATCCCATTGACGCAAACATCACTATGCCTGGTAGTAGAGGGGCCCAGGGGAATGCCCCCGTCTTTGGCTTTTCCAGTATTTAAAACAAGATCTATGCTCTCTTTAACGATCTCATTGCCAGGGTTCAAATTGAGATTGCGTAGGTCTAGCAAGGTGTAATGAGTAGATATCCATTTAGGTTGATAGAATCCTTTTCCCCAATGACCATTAGGATTTCGTTTTTCGAGAAATTTCAGACCCCAACCTTCTTTGGCGATTCGTTCCTGAAGACCTTTTCGGTCTTTTCCAAGGAGGTCCCGATATACCTGGTATTGCAGGGATACATCTCCCTGGAGTAGCCACGATATAACCTCTTCTCGGCTCATCGTTCTTCAAAATTTTCACGCTTGTAAGGCGAAATAAGACAATTAATGGTTGCGTCCTGACCAAATAAATACTTCCTTAAGGTACGAATTAATTAGTCCTGTTCCTCGTATTTTGTCTATCGGGAGCCATCAGGCTTCCAACAACCATACTTACACAACTCACCACAAAACCGAAGATCGTGGGATCTATACGGGTCTCGGAAAGGAAACAGATAAACCACGTCCCCCCACCCAGGATGATGGCGGACCAGGCTCCAGTAACAGATGCCCGCTTCCAAAACAGGCCGAAGGTAAAGGGGGCAAAGAGGCATACCAGGATCAGGGCCAGGGAAGCCGCCACCAGGCCTACGATGTCGGCATCACTGAAAGCGAAGTAGCAGGACACCGCGGCTACCACAACTACGCTCAGCCGGGTGTAGAGCAACAATCGCCGGTCTGAAATCCCTCTGAAGTTGGTCTTGATCAGGTTTTCACCTATAACGGTGGCCGGTGCCAGCATGGCGCCACTCGACGTACTCAGAATAGCGGAGATCAACGCCCCGTAAAACAGGATTTGTACAGGAGTGCTTGTAAACATGAGTACCAGGGTGGGGATGATCTCCTGCCCGTCCCCGGAATCCATTAATTCAGGATAAAGCTGGGAACCTCCCAGGCCGATCAGGAGGGGAATACTTGGAATGGTGACCATCAGAAAGGCCCCCAGGAAAAGCCCGTTTCTCGCAGCCTTTTCATTTTTTGCCGAAAATACCCGCTGGTAGATCTCCTGTACGGGGATGGGGCCCACGGCAAAGGCCAGGAAAAGGGCAACGAATTCTGACCAGGAATCTATGCCTGCCTGAGGAATGAGGTCAAAGAATTCCCTGCGGCGTTCTTCGAAAATTGGCCCAATACCACCGGTTTGCTGCAGTACTTCGTACAAAAGGATACTGAGGCCCAGCAGGATCATGATGCTCTGTATCATATCCGTATAGGAAACAGCCCACATCCCTCCAATGTAGGTATAGATGATGACGATCACCGCCCCGAGGAGAATGCCGTATTCCAGGGGTACGCCTATGATGGCATTGAACAGGTAGGCCAGGGCCACGAACTGGGCAGCGATCCAATGGGGATAGGATAATACCATCAGGACTGATGAGGCAATCTCAAGAGATTTATTGTATCTCAGCTTAAAGAAGTCGCCCACCGTCACGATATTCATGCGATAAAGTCTACGGGCAAAAAAGATCCCCACCACCAGCAGGCATAGTCCTCCTGCAAGTACCAGATTAAAAAATGCCGTAAACCCTTCGGTGACAAAACGACTGGGGTTGCCCATGATCTGGCTCGATCCGAACCAGGTAGCAAAGAGGGTGACCCCGACGAAGGAGGTAGACAAGCTTTTTCCTGCAAGGGTGAAGTCGTCTGAGGTTTTGATCCTTCTTGAAGCCCAGAAACCGATACCCAGGGTCATCAGAAGATAAAGGATGATGAAAGTACTGATCAATACTCTTTGGTTGGTTGGTGCTTTTTTTAAAAGAAGCAACTAATAAAAAAGCCCTTATCTGCAGCTTGGCTATGGATAAGGGCTTACTTAAAGATCTTCATCGCTTAGAGCGTACGCAGGTATTCGGCCACGTCCCTGGCCTCTTCCTGGGTGAGGTTTTGGTTCAGCATGATGGCGTTATTGTACTCTTTCAATAGGGCTTTGGCGATGGGGTCTTCCCTGAGCATCCCATCCGGATTCAGGATCATATTCATGACCCATTCCGGGCTGCGCCTCTCGTAAACTCCTGACAGGGCCGGACCTATCATCCGCTGGTTGGGCAGGTGGCAGGCCGTGCAGATAGCCTGGTATTTGGCTTCACCCCTGGCCGCCATTTCGGTGTTGATCTCCTCCGGAAATGTCAGATCTGTAATGGGGCCTATACCCTTGTTGCTCATATCTACGGGCACGCCTTCTGAACTGCTCTCTGCGGTTGTCGTGGACTTGGTCCGACTCATTTCAAACCCTTCTTTCTTCTCTTCCTTTTTTTCTCCGCAACCCAGGGCAAAAAAGCCCACTACTGCGGCCAGTAGTATTTTTTTCATCGTTCCTGTTTTTTGATCCTACTAAGATATAAAATTCGACCTTGTTTAGATTTCATTGAAAAATTTTAACGCCCTTTTTTCCGTGTATGCGATGTTGCCGGCATCGTAGAACCCCACGTGTCCACCAAAATTGGGCATCTCCAGGAAAATACACTCGTTATTACGGGCTTCTTCCTGGGGATAACATTCCGGTCCCAAGAAGGAATCGTTCCTGGCATTGATGATCAGGGTCTTGATCCGGACACCATCGAGGAATTGCTTAGAACTGCATCGGGAATAGTAATCCAGGGCATCCTTAAAACCATGGGCCCTGCTGGTGTAGATATCGTCAAAATCCTTTAAAGTCTTAATTCTTTCGATATCTCTGTCCGGCAGGAGGTCCGGGAAGAGGGGTTGTTTCGCTTTGAGTTTGGCCACCAGGTGTTTCCTGAACCTGATAGCGTAGGGGAGGTTCCTCCATCCCATCAGGGCCTTCAGGGAACTGTAGAGGTCTACCGGGGCCGATACGGCCGTGATCCCCTTAAGGGCGGTGGGTATCTCCCTTCCTTCCCCGGCGTATTTCAGGACCATATTACCCCCAAGGCTAAAGCCTTTGATATAGAGTTCCCTGTAATCCTTGGCCCGCAGGATATGTGTTACCACTGCTTCCAGGTCTTCGGTGGCACCGGAGTGGTAGGAGCGGTAGAGACGGTTGGGTTCCCCGCTGCAGCCCCGGAAATTCACGGCACAACAATCGTATCCCCCCTCGTTGAAGTGCTTGGCACTACCCGTGATGTAGGGCCTTTGTCCGTGACCTTCCAGACCGTGGAGCAGGATCACTACTTTGTCCGTGCTGCCGGTTGCAAAACTCCAGTCGAGGTCCATAAAGTCCCCATCAGCCAGTTCGAGACGTTCCCTTTTTTGTTCCAGGCCGGTGATCGTCCTGAACAGGCCGTAATAAACTGTGGATACGTGTCCGTATTTAAAAATAAATGGGGGATTGTATTCTGAAGGATGAACCGGCATCAATACAAGATATGATCCTGGGGTTGGATGGGTTCCGGCAGCTCATCTTCGTCGAGCATATCTCGCAGATCGATCTCAATGGTGCGGCAAAGGGCCGTCATGGGGACGTCATTGATCCTGCCTTCAAAAGGATCTTCGCTATTATCCCCTATACTTTCCATAGATACGAAGATCCATGAGATCAACACGGAAAAGGGGATCATGAGGAATTCAAACCAGGCCTTGGACCCTCCCTGCAGTTCACTGCCAAAAACATTGAGCAGGCCAAATGGGAGCAGTAAGACAAAGATCCAGGTGAATATTTTGGAAAAATACCCATATTGCCTCGGGAACGGAGTGTTCTTGATCCTTTCACACTTGCCCTGGAGATTGTAACATTCTTCCAGTACGGATTGTAACTGGTCTTCCTGAAATCCGTCTATGATCTCTTTCTTTTTGAGCTTAACCAGTTGTTTCCCCTGATTCTTGATCAAATGGGTCGCTGGATTGACCCGATTCTTTAGTTCCATATATTCCTCCTTGGAGATAAAGGGACTGGCTTCCTGGCAGGAAGCATTTTGTTCTCCGTGTCTCTTGTGCAAATTCTCGACGGTGGCATTCACCTTGATGGACCAGGATTTGGGTTGCCTCAGCTGTACCCTCAGGGCATTGATCCAAGCGAGGTGTCGATAGATCATTTCACGATGTATTTCCTTGTCCTCCTCGGAGTTGTTTGTCTGAACAAAACTGATTACCTGGAGGGCCCACGTTCTGCTGTAATTGACGATGCCTCCCCAGATTTTTCGCCCTTCCCAGAAGCGGTCATAACTCTGACTATTTTTAAATCCGATATAGAAAGCAACTGCAATTCCAATAACCGAAAGTGGCTGAAAAGGAATATCCAGGAAATCAAGCCACAAATAGTGATAGGCATAGAAAATACCACCGGCATAAAGCGAAAAGAAAATGAGGTTCTTCCATGCAAATCGCATGATCAATCCCCAGCCGATATTGCGTTTTACATACATATACCGAGACTATTTAGGATATGTTTCGAGCAAGGATACTTGAGTTTGCAGGGCCTCTCTGAATTCCTTTTTCAGCCTGTCTACCAGTTTGGTTACGGGCACAACATCTTCCACAGTGGTGACCCCCTGTCCTGCAGACCAGATGGTTTTCCAGGCCTTGGCCTCCGTGTCGAGTTCTTTTCCAAAATCGACTTTGTGGTCTTTCTTCAAGTCTTCTTCTGAGATGCCTGCCGCCTTCAGGCTGGCTCCTAAAAAGTTGGCGTGTACGCCGGAGATGGCTGCGGTGTAGACCACATCGCTAGCACCGGCCTCGATGATCATCTCCCGGTAGGCCTCCGGGGCCTGGCTTTCGGTAGTATTGATAAAACGGGTACCCATGTAAGCGAGGTCGGCCCCCATTTGCATGGCGGAGGCGATATCACGTCCTGTGGAGATACACCCGGAAAGGATGATCGTTTTGTCGTAGAATTTCTTGATCTCGGCCACCAATGACATGGGATTGATCGTTCCCGCATGACCACCGGCACCTGCAGCGACGAGGATCAGGCCATCCACCCCGGCTTCTGCCGCTTTTTCGGCATGCCTTTTTTTGATGATGTCGTGGAATACGAGTCCACCGTAGCTATGCACCGCATCCACGACCTGGGAGACTGCCCCCAGGGAGGTAATGATGATGGGGACCCGATGTTTGACACACAACTTGAGATCTGCCTCCAGCCTTGGATTGGTAGGGTGTACGATGAGGTTGACCCCAAAGGGAGCTGGTTTTTGTCCTGTTTCCTTCTCAAAGGCGGCCAGGGCCTCTTTTATCTCCACAAGCCACTCTTCAAAACCTTCGCTGGTACGCTGATTTAGGGCCGGAAAGGTACCTACGATGCCGTTCTTGCAGCATTCGATCACCAGTTTAGGGCCGGAGATCAGGAACATGGGGGCTGCTATGGCCGGTAGGGAAAGGGACTTGATAAAGGTGGGTTTCTTGCTCATCGGTTTGGATTAAGGGCTAAAAATAGGGATTAATTTTTATGCAGTGGATCCTGAGTTGCCAGAAAACAATGGTATTTTTGCTGCCGGAAAAAGGAACATTATGGCATATTTCAAGGAATTTGATGTGCGCTGGAGCGATCTCGATGCCAACCGCCATATGGCCAATAGCGCCTACACCAATTTTATGAGTCACGCCCGGATGGCCTTTCTGATGGAGATGGGGTTCGATCACAAAACACTGGTCAAGCACCAGATAGGCCCGGTGGTATTCTACGAGCATATGTATTACTTCCGAGAGGTATTCCCGGGCAAGCCGCTCAAAGTGTCCGTGGAGGTAATGGGGATGAGTGGGGATGGCATGTTCTTCGAATTCCACCACAATTTTTACACCGCAGATGGTAAGAACGTGGCCCACTGCGAAATGATGGGAGGCTGGATCAGCCTGGAAACCCGAAAGCTCATAGGCCTGGAAGGAGAACTGCTCGACAAATTTCTGGACTTCGAAAGGGCTGAGGACTTCAGGTCGCTTACCAAGGAGGACACCCGAAAATTCAGGAAACTACCGAAGGATCTGGCTTAGGCTTTAAACTCACCAGGTAGACGCCAATGCATACCAGCAGGGCCGCGGTGATCTTCACCGGACTCAATTGGTCCTTGCCGGTTAGAACGGCAAACACGATGCCCACCAGGGGCTGTACATATATGAACGCACTTATGGTCGAAGCCTTGAGTTGGGTAAGGGCAAAGGCGTTGAAGAGGTAGGTGCAGAATGTCGTGCCCAGAACGACGAAGCCTATCTTCCAAATAGCGTTCCAGGGAAGGGTACTCCAGGAGATCTCCAAAAATTCCGGAAGGGCAAGGGGCGCATTCAGAAAGATCCCAATGAGGAAAAGCCATTTCATCAGGGTAAAAGGGTGGTATTTTTCGATGAGTTTTTTGGCCAGGATGAGATAAAGGCCATAGAACAGCGAATTGACCAGGAAAAGGATGTTACCCAGTGGGATGTTTGGTGCATCCTGCCGTACCTCCTGTCCATAGACGATCAACCCCAGAGCCCCTATGAGTCCGATAACGATCCCTAGGCCTTTGAGGAGCCGTATCTTTTCTTTGATCAGAAAGGCAGAGAGGATCACCACGATGATAGGAGTGGTCGTGATCAGGACCGAGCTGTTGATGGGCGTGGATAGGTCCAGGCCTTTGAAGAAGGAAAGCATGTTAATGGCCATCCCGAAGAGGGAACACAGCACCAGCCTGCCCCAGTCTTTCCGCTCTATCCGTTCCCGGGGCCCTGCAAATGAAATCGCCCAGAACAGGGCCGATGCCCCCAGGACGCGGATCATGATGAATCCAAAGGGTTTCACATAAAGCGGCATGACCCCTTTGGCAATCGTGTGATTTAATCCATAAATGGCCGTAGCTCCCAGGGCGGCCAGCAGGGCAAGTGTTCTTCTGCTCAAGGGTGCAGGAATTCCCGGGCTTCTGCCACGGTTTTCTTGGAGTTACCGATAAATATCTTTCCTGAAACAACAAGCACCGGTCGCTTGAGGAAGGTATAGTGTTCCAGTAAAAGTGCCTTAAAGTCGCTTTCTCCCAGTGCGGCATCCTTGAGGTTTCTCTCCTTGTATAACCTGGCCCTCTTACTGAAGAGGGCTTCGAAGCTCCCGGCCAGGCCTTTCAGCTCTTCCAGCTGTGCTTTACTGATGGGATCGGATTTGATATCCTGTAAATGGATGCTTTCCGGCAGGTCGAGTTCCTTTTGTATCCTCTTGCACGTATCACAGGTACTGAGATAGAAATAAGTGTCTTTCATGTTGTTGGGCTTGAAGGCAAAGGGAGCACCCCCCTTGCAAAGAAACCGATTTATAGTCAAATTCTCTACATTTATAAAAAATGAACACCATGGACAAGATTTTTGATATTACCGAAAAATTGCACGATCTCTATCTTTCTGTACTCGATAAAACACCGGAGGAAGAACTCTTTGTAATTCCAAAAACCCACAATAATCACCTTTTCTGGAACATTGCTCATGCCCTGGTCACCGAACAGGCGCTGGTCTATAAACTTAGCAATCTCAAGCCGAGGCTGGACGAGGCACTGATCACCAAATACAGCAAGGGGACATTTCCGGAAGGAGAGGCAAATTCAAAAGATGTAAAAGTGGTAAGGGAAACCCTTCCCTTAACACCAAAATGGATACGGGAAGATTACGAAAAAGGGATTTTCAAGGAGTTCAACAGCTACACTACCAGTGCGGGTGTGACCCTGAGCAGTGTGGAGGACGCTATTCAGTTTAATCAGTTCCACCTGGGTCTTCATTTTGGCACCCTGTTAAGTCTGCAAAAATTGGTCAAGGCACGGGCCTGAATCACAGTTTCATCTTGGGAGTGATGAATCGTTTGGCTTCTTCGAACGGGATGGTGAGTTGTATTTGCCCGTCTGCATAGGAAGCCACTTCGTATTGATTGTAAAGCAGGAGGATGCCTTTTGGGGTGAGGCCTATATTGGCAGGAAGGTAGAACGTATCCAGTTCAAACATAAACCCCGTGCTGTTGATGGGGGCATCCTGTGGGATGTTTTCCTGTTCCCGGAATGCGGTTTCGGCATAGGACCGAAAGGCCAGGAGATCTTCAAAGAGTTCCTGAGTGTCTATTTTTTCCCCTTTCTCTATGTCGAAGTTCAGGAAGTTAGTAGAGGTATACCCATGCGCCCCTCCGGTAAAAAGATAGGAATCAAGCCTTATGGAGAGCACACGCCTGTTTTCAAAGGAGACTTCCGCCTTGATCCGCGCTTCCCAGGGCACGGTCTCATCGGGATAGACGGACTTGAGCTCAGTATATCCCAGGGTAAAGGAATTGACCGCTTCATTCAGGTCTGTGACCTCCAGACTGTCAGAGAAGGTCAGCAAGCTGATGATTTCTTCTTCGATCCCCGTATTCACTGCCCTGCCGATCTTTGTGTCCTCCAGAACCCTGGGGTACGCTATGGATACTTCGGGGCAATCACTGCAGGGAGCGTTGTTGTATACGATGGGTTCAAAAGCCAAATTAGCTTCCTCTTCACAGGATAGTGATAAAATCAAAACGAATACGAGGAGGATACGTATGGAAATCTTCATGAGCAGAGATTCTGGTTCTGACACAAAACTACATTTTATTCCCCTCAGAACTATAATCGAGAATGCCCATTTCCTTCAAAAAAGCATTCGCAATTTCGCTGGCAGAACGATACCTTTGTGGCCTTATCCATTACACTATGAGCAAGAAATCCCTGGAATTCAACAGCAAGACCATACACGGAGGGCAGGAACCTGACGCCGCTTACGGTGCGGTAATGCCACCTATCTATCAAACTTCTACCTACGCCCAATCTACCCCAGGCGGACACAAAGGATACGAGTATTCCCGCAGTGCCAATCCGACGAGGACGGCCCTTGAGAGCTCCCTTGCCAGTATTGAGAATGGTGAATTCGGTCTGGCGTTTGCGAGCGGACTATCCGCTATTGACGCTGTGATCAAACTGCTCTCCCCCGGGGATGAGGTGATCTCTACCAACGACCTTTACGGAGGCAGTTATCGCCTCTTCACCAAGGTTTTTGAGAAGTACGGGATCACCTTTCATTTTGTGGGCATGACCGATCTGGGAAAAATAGAAGAAAAGATCAATAAGAAGACGCGTTTGCTATGGGTTGAGACCCCCACCAATCCTATGATGAACGTGATCGATATCAGGGGGGCTGCAAGCCTTGCTAAAGCTCATGGCCTCCTCCTTGCCGTAGACAACACCTTTGCCACTCCATACTTACAACGACCGCTGGAATTAGGAGCGGATATCGTGATGCACTCGGCCACCAAATACCTTGGAGGTCATAGCGATGTGGTCGTCGGAGCTTTGGTCGTGAAGGATAAAACCCTTGCGGAAAAACTCTATTTTATTCAGAATGCGAGTGGCGCTGTCTGTGGTCCCATGGACAGTTTCCTGGTGCTGAGAGGCATCAAGACACTGCACGTGAGGATGCAGCGGCATTGTGAGAACGGGGAGGCCGTGGCCCGTTACTTGAGGGCCCATCCCGGGATCGAAAAGGTCTACTGGCCCGGTTTTGAGGACCATCCCAATCATCATATAGCAAAAGCTCAGATGCAACATTTCGGGGGGATGATCT
>CBDTYM010000079.1:0-12123 GCA_965364605.1 uncultured Muriicola sp. | reverse complement strand
TATCAAATCCCAGATCTATATCCTCTTCTTCCATATAGGAGATGTCCATGAAATCCGCAGGGGCCGCGTAGGGATCGAATCCTCTGGGCAGTAAACCTTTCAGGGCATCTCCGGCCAGGTCATCCTGTCCATCTTCCAGATAAGCAATCCCATTCAGATCCACATAAACCTCATAAGGATCGAAATCCTCCGGCAGGTACTCCCGGGTATCGAAGCCAAGGTCTTCCACTGCTTCCAATTCTTCGTACACGATGGTGTTCAGGTCTAGATCAGCCACCGAGGCCGATTCCTCACAGACTTTGAAGTTGGTGAATACAGGGTTGATATTTTCCTTATCCACCTGGACTTTGAGGGTTACCGGGACCATGTCACTCTGGACAGATATCCGGTCTTCTTCTTTTGTTTGCGGTGTGGAGGTTATCCCTAGGAAAACCATTCCACAAAGGACAATAAGTTTGTTCATTTTAGATTGATTGATGATGGTTACGCTTTGTTTATAAGACTGTGAAAAACACCAAATGTTACAGCCTTAGGCTATGTTTAACAATTGCCATAAGGAAATGGGAACGGAATTTTACCAGGTCGTCACCTGAGGAAAGTCCCGTCATTGCGAACGCGGTTCAAATCAGCTTGAAAGATGACAGGCGTATACTACTTAAGATATCCTTAACAGAACCGCAATTGAATTTTTCGGTTATTTGACAATTCCAAAATTAAATCCACTAGAAAAATGCTTAAAAAACTACTTCCGAAAATCCTGGTTTTTTTATTTCTGGCAGGGTTCTCCCAGCCTGTGGAAGCCCAGATCTTCAAAAAGAAAAAAAAGAAGACCGAGGCATCTGCATCAGCCTCAAAAAGTAAAAAAGGAGATATTCAACCCTATGACAAGGTCATCACCAAAGAAGCTGTCACGGACGACGGACTCTTTAAGGTGCACACCGTAGACGATGCCCATTTTTACGAGATTCCGGATTCCCTCTTCAACAGAGAAATGCTGATGGTGAGTCGGATTTCCAAAACCGCCTCAGGTATTGGCTTTGGGGGAGGTAAGATCAACACCCAGGTACTGCGGTGGGAGAAGAAACCCAAAAAAGTCTTGCTGAGGGTGGTTAGCCATGACGTGGTCGCCGCGGATTCCCTTCCCGTACACGAAGCAGTGGTAAACTCTAATTTTGAGCCCGTACTTTACGCCTTCGATATCAAGGCATTTAAAAAGGATTCCTTAAACCCGGCGACAGTGATCGAAGTGGATGAACTTTTTACCAAGGACGTCCAGGCCCTGGGTATGCCGGATCGATACAGAAAGCGCTACAAGGCATCACGCCTTGACGACAGTCGCAGTTACCTGGAGTCATTAAATAGCTATCCCCTCAACATCGAAGCCAGGCACGTAAAGACGTACAACGCAGGAGAACCCCCTTCGAACGAAAGTCTGGGTTCTATTTCTATCGAGATCAATAATTCAATGATCCTGTTGCCCAAAGAACCCATGAAAAGGCGGTATTTCGACCGACGGGTCGGGTGGTTTGCCAGGGGCCAGGTAGACTACGGCCTGGATGCTCAGGAAAGCAAGACTATCACCTTCCTCGACCGCTGGAGGCTGGAAGTGAAAGAAGAGGACATGGAGAAATTTAAGAACGGGGAACTCGTTGAACCCAAGAAACCAATCGTGTATTATGTAGACAGAGCTACCCCCAAGCAGTGGGTCCCCTATATCAAACAAGGGATAGAAGACTGGCAGGTTGCTTTTGAAGCAGCTGGTTTTAAGAATGCGATCATCGCCAAGGACCCGCCATCCCCTGAGGAAGACCCCGAATGGTCTCCGGAGGATGTGCGCTACTCTGTGGTTCGTTATCTGGCTTCCCCTATACCCAATGCCAATGGCCCACACGTAAGCGATCCAAGAAGCGGGGAAATCCTGGAATCGGATATCAACTGGTACCACAACGTTATGACGCTTCTGCGCAACTGGTTCTTTGTTCAGACTGCAGCCATCAATCCCGATGCACGTGGAGTGGCTTTTAAAGACGAGGTGATGGGAAGACTTATCCGTTTTGTTTCCTCCCATGAGGTAGGACACACCCTGGGTCTCCCTCACAATATGGGCAGCAGTGTCGCCTATCCTGTCGATTCCCTGCGCTCTCCATCCTTTACCAAAAAGTACGGCACCGCACCATCCATCATGGACTACGCCCGTTTCAATTACATCGCCCAACCTGAAGACGGCGATGTGGCCTTGATGCCCAACATCGGTGTCTATGACAAATACGCCATCAAATGGGGATACCGCCCTATCCCTGACAAGTCGGCCGAGGACGAAAAATCCATCCTGGACGCCTGGATTCTGGAACACGCCGGGGATCCCCTCTATCGTTTTGGACACCAGCAAGCCGGAGACGTTGTGGATCCAAGTTCCCAGACCGAAGATCTGGGAGACGATGCCATCCTGGCGAGCGAATACGGGATCGCCAACCTGAAACGCATTGTCCCCAACCTGATCGAGTGGACAAAGGAGGACGGGAAGAACTACGACGACCTGGAAACACTTTACGGGCAGGTCCTGTCTCAATTCAATCGCTACATGGGCCATGTTTCCAACAACATAGGCGGCGTATACGAGAACCACAAGACATACGATCAGGAAGGACCTGTGTACACCTATGTTCCGAAGGAGCACCAGGAAAATTGTGTGTCCTTTTTGCACGACCAGCTTTTTGAGACCCCAGAATGGCTCATAGACAAAGACCTCTTTGCGAAGATCGAATACTCAGGTTCTGTGGAACGCGTACGCGCCCTTCAGGAACGAACCCTGAACAACCTGTTAAGTCTGGGCAAGATGGCAAGGCTGGTAGAGTATGAAGCGATGCATGGAAACGACGCCTATACCCTGGTCGATCTGATGACCGACCTCAGGCAGGGGATCTGGTCAGAGCTCCGAACCGGAAGGACCATTGACACCTACAGGAGGAACCTGCAAAAGGCTTATGTCGATCGTTTGGAATATATAATGAATGCAGACGACCAGCGCAAGTTGCCCGACTTTGGTGGGTACAGAAAATCGACCGCTGTCAATATGAGTCAGTCAGACCTCAGGTCCATCGCCAGGGCCGAACTCAATACCCTGAGATCAGCAGCCCTGAATGCAGTTAACAGGACCTCAGACAGGATGAGTAAATACCACCTGCAGGACATTGCTCAGCGCATAGAAAAGATCCTGGATCCCAGCTAGAAGTTAGATTGACATTCTGTAAAAGGTATCGTTTTATCTGTAAACGGTACCTTTTTCTTTTTGGACCCTCGTGGAGGAATCCCCGTTTACCACAACTTTTTGCTTGTTCACCACAAACAGGCAGCAGCTAACCACATTTCGGAAAAACGCTCTGAATTTGAACTTATCTTAGAAATGAAATTAAAAACCCCAAATCATGTCCTACAAAGTAAAAAGTCTGATCTACCTGATTTGCTTTATCGCATCCATTTTGCTCTACGCCCAGGTGGAATCCTCCGAGGATGGTCCCCATTCCGGAGATGTACAATTGGTACAAACTGATAGCGACCATCCCGGGGAACAGGAAGACCCCGCTTTGTAAGCCATTATTGCCATATCCCCGAATCCAATTCAAAGGCCCGCCCCAGTGCGGGCCTTTTGATTATCACCCCTGAACAGTCCGTTCTCAGAAGTTAAATCCGTCATAAAATCAGGAAGCTGGGTTAAACCCTCTTGGTCATCATGGGTCAAATGGATATAACCTAAAATTATTGACACATGAAACATGTATTGATCGCTATGTTAACCATAGCCAGCTTTAGTGCCATCGCCCAGGAGGGGCACAGGCATGGTCCGCACGGGTCCGGGGATCCCTTAACCCCGGAGCAGGTCGCCATCCTCCAGACCAAAAGAATGACCCTGGCCCTGGACCTGACCCAGGCCCAGCGGGAGAAGGTGCAGGAATTTCATCTGGAAAATGCCCGCCAGAGGCAGGAAAAAATGGAAGCCCGAAAAGAAGAAAGGGATAACAAGTCGAAGAAGGATTTCTCCGCCGAAGAACGTTTCCAAAGACAAAGTGAGCGACTGGACCGTATGATCGCAGACAAGAAGAAGATGAAAGGCATTCTGACCCCGGATCAATTTGAAAAATGGGAAAGGGTTATGCAACATCACAAGCACCAAAACCGCAAGGGCAGAGGAAGAAAACACGGGAGACTATAATGTAAATAAGGGCCGGTAAGGCCCTTTTTTAATGAAGCTCCGAAGCGATTTCTCTCAAGGCATCTAAGGTAAAGTCGATGTCCTCATATGAAAGAGCATCGTTGAGGAAATAACTTTCAAAAGCACTTGGCGGCAGGTAGACCCCCCTGGAGAGCATGCCGTGGAAATATTTTTTGAAGGTGTCGTTATTTCCGCGAACGGCGCCTTCAAAATCACTGACGGGCTCTTCGGTAAAATGCACGGAGATCATGGAGCCAAATCTGTTGATCTGGTGGGGAATCCCCTCTCCGGTGAGCACCTCGGAGATCCCTTTGTGCAAATAGCGGGTCTTATGATCCAGGCTGTCGAATACTCCGGGGTTTTCCGACAGGGCGGTAAGCATAGCCAGGCCGGCACTCATCGCCAGCGGATTTCCACTCAGGGTTCCCGCCTGGTATACAGGTCCATCGGGAGCGAGGTAGTCCATGATCTCCTTTCTCGCAGCAAAGGCACCCACCGGCAATCCCCCGCCTATGACCTTGCCATAGGTAACGATATCTGCCCTGATACCTAGTACTTCCTGTGCCCCTCCCTGGGCCAGCCTGAAGCCGGTCATCACCTCGTCGAAGATGAGCAGGATTCCCTCCTTTGTGCAACGTTCCCTCAGCCCTTTGATAAAGTCGTCTTCCGGGATTATACATCCCATATTGCCGGCCACGGGTTCAATGATCACCGCGGCGATCTCCCCCTCATTGGCGGAAATGAGCTCGTCCACACTATCCAGATCGTTGTAGTGAGCCAGGAGTGTATCCCTGGCTGTCCCAGCGGTCACACCGGGACTATTCGGACTGCCGAAGGTAACGGCTCCGCTTCCGGCCTGGATCAGGAAGGCGTCTGCATGGCCGTGGTAGCAGCCAGCAAATTTGATGATCTTCTCCTTCCCGGTAAAGCCCCTGGCCAGCCTGATTGCACTCATACAGGCCTCTGTACCGCTGTTTACGAAGCGTATCTTTTCGATATTCGGTGCCATGGAGATCGCCAGTTTGGCAAGATCGGTCTCGATCTCTGTAGGCATCCCGAAGGATGTCCCTTTTTTAGCCTTTTGAATAACGGCGTCAAGAACGGGTTCATAGGCATGGCCGAGAATGAGAGGGCCCCAGGAAGAAATATAGTCGATCAGACGGTTGCCATCTGCATCGTAGAGGTAAGCTCCCTTGGCTTCTCTGACAAAAACGGGGGTACCCCCGACAGCTTTAAAAGCCCTGACCGGGGAATTCACCCCTCCGGGAATATAATTTTGAGCCTCTTTGAACAAGGCACTGCTGCGTTGATACTTCATGAAATTACCTGATATTGTTGGACTGTATTTTTAATTCCTGTCCTACTGAGATAGTATTGTCGCTTAGAGCATTCATTTGCTTAAGCTCCTCCACGGAGATAAAATACCGCCTGGATATAGAGTAAAGGGTGTCTCCCGCCTCAACAATGTGAACCCTGTACCGGTCTGCGGAGGAACGCCTGGCGGCTACGTACCCTTCCTGTAGTACGGCCCTGTCATAATCGTAGAGGTTGTAGCGCTCGATAAAAGAGATCAGTTTTTGAGGGTATTTTCGATCCGTGGCATATCCTGCCTGCTTCAAACCATGGGCCCATCCCTTATAGTCATCCTTGTCCAGGGAAAAGAGAAAAGCATATCTCGATCTGGTGGTAAGGAAAAGACTGTGGTCCCTGAAGGAATACATCGGGTGGTTGTACTTCCTGAAACACTCCCCGGCTTCATCGTCGTCGTGAAGGGCGTAGGGGCCTTCCCATCCGGTATGGCATTTGATGCCAAAGTGGTTGTTGGTCTTCAGGGTGAGTTCTCCCCTTCCAAAACCACTTTCCAGGATCCCCTGGGCCAGGGTTATACTGGCAGGGATACCATAAGCTTTCATCTCATTCTGGGCGATCTCCGAAAAGGTGTCTATGTAATCCTCTATCGAAGAGATGGGAAACTCCATGAATCTGCCCGGATCCTCGGGCATGGGGTGCAAGGCCCTGCCCTGGTCCCTGTACCTGTCCGTGGCAGAAACCGTGCTCTGCTCTTTTTTCCCGTATGTCGTGCGCTTCTTTGTACCGCAACCTGCAAGGAGGAACAGAACCGCAAAACCGAATAATACCTTCCTCATACCTCAAGCAAAGGTAAGTTCTTTTTTCTCAAAATACCATTCATTCCTATGATCCCCTGCAGCCCACCGGTGTGAATGGCCAGAAGGTGCATCCCCTTTTCGAAGTCGCCTTTTTCTATCATGTCCAGCAGCCCAAACATCATTTTACCCGTATAGATGGGATCCAGGGGGATCCCTGTTTTCTCTCTGAAGTCATTGATAAAATGAACCAATGCTGCTGTGACCCGACCGTATCCCCCGAAGTGATAGGAACCGGCCAGAGACCAGTTATCCCTGCTCCCCAGTGCTTGGATCTCCTTCCCCTGGAAATCGCCTTTCAACGCCGGAAAGCCGAGTACCTTTAGTCCCGGAGAGGCCGACCTGCTGATGCCTGCCAGGGTGCCCCCCGTGCCTACCGAACAGCAGATAAGGTCAAAACCTGCATCTCCTACCTGCAGAATCTCCTCACATCCTTTGACACCCAATTCATTGGTCCCGCCCTCAGGAACGACATATACTTCCCCGTAACGCGCTTTTGCTTCTTCCAAATAATCCGTATCTGCCCTCAAGCGGTACACATCCCGGCCGACGAACTCCAACTGCATTCCCATCTCTGCAGCTGCTGTCAGGGTGGGATTCTGTTTCCAGGTGCGGGCGAGTTCTTGCCCCCTGATGATCCCGATAGATCTAAAACCGTGTTTGTTAGCTGCAAAAGCGGTGGCTGCAATGTGATTTGAATAAGCGCCCCCGAAGGTAAGCAGGGTTTTATATCCCTGCTCCTCAGCCTCACGCATGTTGTATTTAAGCTTGCGGTATTTGTTTCCAGAAAGTTGCGGATGGATCTGATCTTCCCGTCTGATGCTCAGCCGGATCCCCCTGTTATCCAGGACCGGTAGGTGTATTTCATTTGTAGGTACGTTCACTGGGGCTTGGTTATACCCTCCAAAGATAACGTACGAAGGCAAACTTCTTCCGCCTGCTCAGATAAGAGGGGTCCACTTCATACCTGTATGCTTCCCTCTCGAAACTCAGATTGCGGTAGGCTCGATATCCGTTAAGATACCAGATCGTTTTAAGGGTCCATTCCAGGAAGTAGCAAAGGTAGAAAGGGAGAATTAGCATCTCTTCCTGCTGACGCAGGTGTATGCGCTCGTGATTCATCAGGACGGAGTCTTGGGCAAATTTTGGCTCTTTGATGATGATAAAGGGCCAGAGGCACAGGGCCACATAGTTGCGATAAAAAAAATACTTGCTGATAACTACCATGCTGTTGCCTGGGATTTTCATAAAAGTAAGACCTTTTCTGAAACCGGGGAGGTTATGCCCGATTAACTGCACAAGATCAGGGATAAGACCTGCAGGTGTAAGCGAACCCTTGTTTGATCCATTGTTTTACAGTGGAATGTTAGTGGGAAATCCCCTAATTTTGCGTAAATTAAGGTTATAGCTCGAATGAAAAAGATCATACCGCTGGAAGAAGGGGATTATTACCTT
Source organism: uncultured Muriicola sp. (assembly GCA_965364605.1). Taxonomy (GTDB): domain Bacteria; phylum Bacteroidota; class Bacteroidia; order Flavobacteriales; family Flavobacteriaceae; genus Muriicola. Next base: position 4,293 of record CBDTYM010000079.1, on the reverse strand, counting down.
TCCAAAGAAGGATTTAAGGTTTTTACCGAACAGTATCTGCTCAAAAGAGGATATTGTTGTGAGAGCAATTGCAGGCATTGTCCATACGGGTATGATCCGCGATTAAAAAGGTCCTGAAAACAGGTCATTCGGCATGATATTTGAGCATATTTATCGAGAAAATGTGCACCTTAAAATACCTTATTATGAAAAAGAAAATATTGCTATTGCTGCCACTCGCCTTTTTGATGCTGGCGAGTTCCTGTGTTTCTGTCAGGGTTATAGCCGACTATGACCGGAACGTGGATTTCAATACCTACAATACCTACGCCTTTTACAAGACGGGAATAGACAAGGCGACCATCTCTGATCTCGACAAAAAAAGGATCCTCAGGGCCATAGAAAATGAAATGGCTGCCAAGGGATTTGTGAAATCGGAATCCCCGGACCTGCTCGTCAGTATTTTTACCAAGGAGAGAGAGCAGGTTGACGTCTACAACAACGCCGGCTGGGGCTGGGGTTGGGGCTGGGGCGGCTGGGGCTGGGGTGGCTTTGGCTGGGGTGGTCCATGGGGCTGGGGTCCTGGCTGGGGCTGGGGCGGCAATGCAGTCAGTACCCGCACCGAAGGCTCTTTATACATAGACCTCATCGATGCCAAGACCAGGGAACTCATCTGGCAGGGCCGCGGCGTTGGCACCTTGAACAATATTGGAAATATCGAAAAGAAGGAAGCACGGATCAGGGAATTTGTCACTGAGATCATGGAGAAGTATCCCCCTAATGCTGAACCTTCAAGCTAATGACTTCAAACCGCCGACCCCGGCGGTTTTTTTGTCCGTAGGAGTGTGATTTCGTACCTTTGAGAGTGATCAAAGGACCCATTATGAGCTATCAGAGCAACCCCATTCTCGACAAGTTACCAGAACACCTGAAGCAGTATATCAAGCCTCAGAACTATGAGGAATACACCGCTATCGATCAGGCGGTCTGGCGCTATGTTATGCGGAAAAATGTGGACTATCTCAGCAAAGTGGCCCATAATTCCTATGTAGACGGCCTGAAAAAGACGGGGATCTCCATAGACCACATACCCAATATGTACGGAATGAACAGGATCCTGAAGGAGATCGGCTGGGCAGCGGTTGCGGTGGACGGCTTTATCCCGCCCTCGGCCTTTATGGAATTCCAGGCCTACAATGTCCTGGTGATCGCGGGAGATATCCGCCAACTGGAGCACATAGAGTACACCCCAGCCCCTGATATCATCCACGAGGGCGCCGGGCATGCGCCTATCATCGCGAATCCGGAATACGCAGAATACCTGAGGAGATTTGGAGAAATTGGCTGCAAAGCCCTCTCGAACGCCAAAGACCACGAATTGTACGAGGCCGTCAGGCACCTGTCCATCATCAAAGAGGCCCCGGGAACTCCCGAGGCTACCATAGCAGAGGCGGAAGCAAAGATCGAAGAGCTCCAGAACAATATGGGGGAGCCCAGTGAGATCGCCCTGATCCGAAACCTCCACTGGTGGACGGTAGAATACGGCCTTATCGGAACCCTGGAACGTCCAAAGATCTATGGAGCCGGACTGCTTTCTTCCATAGGCGAAAGCGCCTGGTGTATGACAGATAAGGTGAAGAAAGTGCCCTATTCCATTGAGGCTGCACATACCTCTTTTGATATCACGAAGCCACAACCCCAGCTCTTCGTCACCCCGGACTTCGCCTATCTCAGTCAGGTCCTCGAAGAATTTGCCAATACCATGGCCCTCCGAAAGGGAGGCCTTTCAGGGGTTAAAAAGGTCATTGCCTCACGGGAACTCTGTACCCTCGAATTGAGTACCGGCTTGCAGATATCAGGCTCTTTTACCCAGGTGATCGAACATCAGGGTCTACCTGTGTACATAAAGACTGAGGGACCCACCGCTTTGGCGTACCGGGAGAAAGAACTCGTGGGCCACAGCACCAAAAATCATCCCGATGGCTTTGGCTCCCCCATAGGCAAGTTAAAAGGGATCAACATCGCCATAGAGGATATGAGCCCGCGAGATCTGAAAGCTTACAACATTTACGAAGGGGAGCAAATTACCCTGGAGTTCGAAGGAAACATCAAAGTGTCCGGGAGGATCATTACCGGTACCCGAAACCTCAGAGGGGAGATCATCCTGATCACCTTTGAGGACTGCACCGTCTCCCACGGGGATACGGTTCTCTTCAAACCCTCCCAGGGCCTTTATCATATGGCGGTGGGAGAAAAGATCGTCTCGGGTTTCAACGGACCTGCAGACCTGTCCAGTTTCGACCTCATCACCCACAAGGTGACCAGTACGACCATCAAGCCTGAGATATCACCCGAACGGAGAAAGTTACAACAACTCTATCAGCAGATACGCGAGTTTAGGGAAGGGACCAATACCACCATCTCCAGGAACAAGGTTTTTAAAGAACTCAAAGAAAACTATCCACAGGACTGGCTGCTTTCAGTAGAGTTGTACGAACTGGCCAAGAACAAAGAGGACGGGGATTTCGCCAGGGAGATCCTGGAACACCTGCAGGAAGTCAAACAGGAACGCCCTGATCTCGGTCACCTCATCGATGACGGTATTGGGCTGGTAGATGCTGTGGAAGCGATCTCCTAGGCCTGGTCAAAATGCATGTGCGGATATCTGGTCTGCAGCGCTGAGATCTTCTGATCCAATTGCTTCCTGAACACCTTATGAGATTCGGAATCGGGATGGAATGGCCTGTGCCTCAATCCGCGTTGTACCTCTTCCACCTGTTTCATGGTGGGATACGCCTTCTCTGAGATACAGGTATTCTTAAATCGCTCCCAGATGTATTGAGTCGCCAGGGAGTTGGGGTGAAGCATATCCGCCTCGTAGAACCGGTAATCCCGTAATTCATCCATCATCAGTTCATAGGCCGGGAAATAGTGGATCTGATTCTCATAAGACTCTTCCAGGAGCTGATGCAGGGCGACAAACAAGTGGGACTTGCTTCGCTGGTTCTCTACAAAGCCATCCCGCGCATGCCTTACGGGTGATACGGTCAGGATCACGGATATTTCCGGATTTACCTGATATACAGCGGTGAGGACCGAATGCAAGACAGATCGAATCTCCTCTGGCGGCGAGAGGACCTTTTCAAATTCCTGTTGTGGCACTTTATGGCAGTTGGCCACCCAATTCCCCGTATCCCTGTGTACATATCCCCAGGCCGTACCCAGGGTCAAGGTCAGGTGAGTAGCACGGGACAGGTATTCCTTCGTACTTTTGAGTGCTGTATTCAGGCATTTGACGAGATCTTCCTTATCAGGCCTGCTCATCTGAGAATGCACTTCATACGAATGCCATTGTTCCATATGATAAAAACACTCCTCTTCCCTGAACTTTCTATCTTCAATCGCTCTAAGGATCAGATTGGAAATCCCCCTGGGATGAAACAGGGTTCCGAAAGGATTCACCGTAGAACGAAATTGGTAATATGTGAGTTTCTCAGCTATATGACCGGCGAAACACGAACCGAGAAGCAGGGTCTCACTCCGGTATGAAATGGGATTGGGGGATTTGGGGATCGAAATCCTCGTTTGAAGTTCCATGGCCTTAGCTTAGGAGAGAATGTACCTGCTGCAGTGCTTCAGGGATCCCGGCAGGATTCTTACCCCCTGCCGTGGCAAAAAAGGGCTGTCCGCCCCCGCCGCCTTGAATATATTTCCCGAGATCCCTTACGATCTGCCCCGCATTCCATCCTTTGGAAGCAGCCAGGTCTTTGGAAATATAACAGCTCAAGAGAGCCTTTCCATCCTTTTCCGCACCAAAAAGCAAAAAGAGATTGTCCTCCTCCTGCCCCAGTTCAAAAGAGAGGTCTTTCATGCCAGCCGCGTCCAGGTCCACCTTCCGGGCCAGGAATTTGTGATCACCCTTTTCCTCAAGTTCCTGCCTGATCTCAGATTTTAAAGCTTTTGCTTTTTCCCTTAAAAGGAATTCGATCTCTTTTTTCATCTGCTGGTTCTCCTCCAAAAGGTTATCGATAGCCTTTACGGGATCTCCGCTGCTCTTCAACCGCGACCTGATCTCCTCTAACTGGATTTCTTTATCCTCAAAATAGTCCCTTACGGCATCGGAGGTGATCGCCTCTATCCTTCTGACCCCGGCGGCGATTGCTCCCTCGGAGATGATCTTGAAATGCCAGATCTCCCCGGTGTTTTTTACATGGGTCCCCCCACAAAGTTCTATGGATTCACCAAACCGGATGGTGCGCACACGGTCACCGTACTTTTCCCCGAACAAAGCGATTGCTCCCTCTTCCATAGCCT
>CBDTYM010000078.1:0-12184 GCA_965364605.1 uncultured Muriicola sp. | reverse complement strand
GGTCCTTGCTCAGGGCATTGCCTTCATATACGTTGTTGCGGAGCATGGCCTGGTCAAAAGGCCCTGTCCTTGCAGGTGCAAAGGTATTGGCTCCTTTGGTATTGATGACAATAACACCGCCTATTCCTAATCCACCGTATTTATTTGATAAACCAACACCACTCAATAATCCGACGCGTTCAACATTTTCAATTTGAATAAAATGAGGAAATTCAGTCAGAATCAACCCGTCCACATCATAAATGGCCGGAAACAAAGCATTTCCCCTGAGAAAAATGACAGGATTAAACCAATCATCCGCGGGTCTTTGAACCCTGACCCCGGCAAATCGGAATTGAATTGCTTGTGCGAGATCTATAGCCCCATATAGAAAGCTCGACTTGTCGATGATCCGGACCGAAAAATTGGTAATGTCCTTATCGAGCATCCCAAAGGCCGTGTTGATGAGATTCTTGTTGCTGTTGTACTCCTGTCGAAGCTGAGACTGACTCTTGATCTTGGTCTTTTCCACCACCACCTCGTCCAGGACATTGACCGATGCATTCATTTTGACATTCAGAACAGAACTGACATCTTCCACGATGATCTCAGTGTCCGAGAGGCCCGGATAGGTGAAGGTGACAAGGTCACCTGCCGAGGTTTGCAATTGGTAACTGCCATCTTTATCGGTTTTGACGGTCTTCCCGGTCTTCTCCGAGGTGACCTCAGCATTGGCCAAAGGCATATCCAGATTAGACACCTTACCTCTGATCGTAACCTGTTCCTGGGCCTGAAGAGTAAAGAAAAAACAAAGGAATAGCGTGATACTCAGTAACTTTTTCATAACTGTTTTTTTTTGCGACCTGTCCTAAATTTCGGAAACAATTTGAACAAGTCTCTGAAAGTTACGAAATTTTTAACGTTACCTGACCTGAAGTTCTGCAAGCGTTTTGGTCTGATTGGTTTCCGAAAAGAAAACCGTGATCTCCCTTGAAGTTTGATCGGGATATCCAAAATTCTGATAGAGGGTGCATTTGAGGACCAGGGGAACCTGATTCGTCACATTCACGTGGTTAAGGTAGGTGGCATTGAGGATCCACTTCCCTTCTACCCCGTCCCCGTAGAATTCAAATTCCTCAGAACTGTAGCCGTTCAGGATCTCATCCTTCATACGTTCTGCAGCGGACAGGGTGTTGTGTTCCCAATTGAAATATCTCTTCTGAGGGTTGACAAACTGCAGTTCGAATTCCGCTTCGGGATCATTCCATTCAAAGACCAGTCGGACATTGTACTTTACATTATTCATCAGGTGGGAAGGGACCCCACTGGTGTTCAATTTCCCCTTGTGGCGAAAGACCAGGTTTTTGACCTCCCGGGTGACTGTCTTAGAGATCCCACTCGTATTTAAGCCGGAAGTTGTATTGCCGGTAAGGGAGAGCAAATTATCAAGGGCGATCTGGTATTTTCCCAATGCTATTTGCGCGATGGCCAGGTCGACGTAGGCCTGGGCGTGCCTGTTATCCATTTCGATGATCTCTTCACTTAAACGTACCACATCCTCATTCCGACCGACCCCGGACAAAGCGAGGGATACTGCCTTCAGAGTCTTGATCTCCTTCGGGAACAGCTCCAGTATGTTGGAAATGATGACCGCGGCCCTTTCAGAGTCATTTTCTTTAAAATAGGAATAGGCCTCCATAAAGAAATCCACCCCGGGGTCGACAGCTGATCTCAGTCTCAAATATTCCCTGTAGGCCTGTTCCGAAGAGGAAGATTTTTCCAGGGCTTTCTGTAGGGCTGTTTTAGTCTCATCCCCCTTTTCTTTTCCCGTATATACGTTGTCGGTGAGCCTGGCAAGGTCTAACGGTTCCCCTGTTGTCTTACTCCTAGCGGCACTTTTTGTGGTGATCAGGATCACCCCGTTGGCACCCAGACTCCCGTAGCGGTTGGTAGCAGCATATCCCTTAAGCACGGAAATAGAGGCAATATTATCGGGGTTGACGTAGTTGAACACAGCCTGATTCGAGGTAGATGCACCTCGGGAGGAATCCGACTGACGCTGGGGCACCCCGTCAATAACCACAAGGCTGTAATTATTTCCGAGGATAGATGTGTTGGACCGCATGGTCGCCCTGCTGATATCGTCCGTGTTTCCCAGGTTTACATTGGAAAATTTATTGAGCACAGACTGGGATACGTCGGTCTGTATGGGCGTAATTTCGTCCTCCCCTATACTTTGGACAGCATATCCGATTTTTTCTGCATTTTCGTTGCCATATCCTGTATTGACCAGTGCGGCTTCCTCCTGTCTCTTTTCCACAAGGATAACTTCCTCCAAACTGACCACATTGGCTTCCAGGAAAATATTCATCTGGTCCAAATCCTCTACGACCACATAGGCATAGGTATTTCTGCTACGGCTACTGACCAACAGGCTATCTCCAGGTTGGGCTTCTATGGAAAAACTCCCGTCAATCACAGACCTCACTCCCCCTGACTCCCCTTTAACGGACACTACCACATCCGGGGCGGGAATGTTGTCTATATATACCTTCCCACTGGCCAGTTTTGTCGAGGGTCTCCCTTGTTTTTTTAAGCCGGAGATATTCTCTGGGAGAATGGCGGCAAAATCCATCAGCCGGAAGCGGTTGATGAGGGCGGTCCTTTTGAGGAACTCCTCATCCCGGTAAGGAGAGCTGTTGATCAGAAAGGTTCTGGCGGGGAGGTCGGGAAAATCCTTCTCAAACACCCTGTTCCCGTCTGTGAAAAGGTAGATATTGGGATGTCTGGCTATTCCTTTTAACAGGGCGTAATTGTTGGCCCCGTCATAGCGGACGCCTTCCAGGTCCTTCCGCAGCGCGTCCCAGTTGCCACCGGACACTGCGTATTCCTTTTCGATGGTTGTGATGTTAAAAAGGACGAGCTGCACCTGTTGGTCTGGTGATCTCTGGAAAACCTTGTCGAGGATGGAAAGATCTTTTTCCAGGTCCCTGTCTTTCATCGAGAGGGAGGTATCCCATAGGAGGGTGGTGTTCACATTCCCTTCTTCCTGTGCCGATAACCCGGAATTGCCGACGAAAAAAAATAGGAATGCGACCAGAAGGTTTCTCATATCACTGTCCTTGATGGGGTAACGGCCTCGGGATCAAAAGCAATTCTGTTTGCCTGCCATTTACATACCTGAACCCTTCTTCCCCAAAAAATCCGGCTTCTTCCAGCATGATCCGTATATCCCTTTTCCATTCCGGAAGCGTAACCGTGGTATTGAGCTCTATGGCATATACCGTATTGGGATTGAGGGGATAGTTGTCCCCGTCATCTTTCATCACTCCATTCTGGGCGTCCCACATCCCTATGGTTGTCCCTGCAGAATGTCCGTACATGCCCAGGGGGTGGGTATAGATCGCAGGACGGAGTCCCTCTTCCCTTCCCGCAGACAGGGCATTAGCCAGGATCTCATTTCCGGTGAGACCTGTCTTCATGTTTTCAGTAAGGTGATCCTGAACCCGGTTTCCTTTCTTTAGGGCTTCTACAAGGAATTGCGGTGGGGAAGTTTCCCCGGGTTTGAGTACATAAGCCAGTTCCTGACAATCCGTGTTAAGCCGCAGGTAAGTGATCCCAAAGTCGCAGTGCAGGAGGTCTCCGGGCAATATGAGCATGTCGTCGGGCCTGCCTGAAAAAGAATACAGATGGCTCACCAGGGACTCGTCAGCCCGCTGAATATCCACTGTAGGGTGAAACCAGGTTTGTAACCCCATCTCCGTCTCTTGCTGCCGCATCCACCACTCCACATCCGAGGTAGTGGTAACTCCCGGGGTGATGACCATTTCAGAAAAGGCCTCAGCAATGATTTCGTGGGTGATCTCCACAAGGTGAGAGAAGATGACCATCTCACGCTCCGTACGTGTCTCAATCCATCGTACTGCCAATTGTTCTGCCGATACCACCCTCTTTTGATATCGCCTCGGAAGGTGGGTCATGAATTCATCGTAGTCCGTTTTGTCCAGCCCGTCTGCGATGTTGTGGTCTTTCGAAAAATTGAGTCCGATGGCAGATGGGTCCCTTTCCTCGATGATCTCCATCAGCCTTTGCCACTGGTCAGGTTGCTTTTCCTTGTCCCAGGCTGAAACGATATTTTTCCCCACGTTATATCTGGCTACTGCCAGCCTTTCAAGGGTATTCTTCTGCCTGTCCCGGAAGAAAACGAGAATAGTCCTTCGCCTGGCATTGAGCCAGGTGGCTGGCAGCATGGTCCGTAAAACAGGGTCTTCGTTGTACTCTCTGGAGATGAGTATCCACATGTCGATCCCCGTCCTGTCCATCAATCCCGGCAGGAGATTGTCAAAGCGGTCTGACAGGATCTCGTCAACCACTGCGGCCCTATCCTTTTCCGGGAGGATGTGTTGTCCCTTCAGTAAATGCAGGGACGAAATGAAAATGACGAACAAGAGCCATGTCCTGACAAATAATGATGTTCTTTTATGTTTTAAAATCATGTTATAGAAATACAAATAATCGGTGATGAAAATAAGACTTTTTACTCTCCCTCGGAGGAGCAAACAGTTTGATTTAAGCCGACAGGTGCGGAAAACACCGGTCAGTTTGCAATCTGCTTCCTGATAGCTTCCCTCCTGACCTTACCGGTTTCCGAAAGCGGAAATTGTTCCAGGAAATAGATTTCCTTTGGTCTTTCATAAGGGTCAAGGCTTTTCATCTTTTTGATCTTGTCGAGAACGTCCGTTTTGATTTGCTTCCCTTCCTTAACAAGGATCAGTTTCTCACCAAGCGTATCATCAGGCAGGGAGGTGAGGATGAACTGTCCATTGACAACGGATTTTAATTTTTCCTCTATTTGTTCGGGTATAAGCTTAACCCCTCCGGAATTGATCACGTTATCCCACCTGCCCAGCCAGTCGAACTCGTTCTCAGAGACCAGGTCCACAAGGTCGTTGGTCACCAGTTGTTCTATCTCCAGTTCGGGAGCGTGGATCTGCAGACATCCCCTTGAATCTAAGGATACAGTGATTCCCGGCAGGGTGTGAAAATGCTCTGAACCTGTTCCGTGGGCCACATCCAAAAATCGTACGGCTATGTGGGAACAGGTTTCTGTCATGCCGTAAGTCTCGTATATCTTAGTTTGAATGCCCTGCAATTTGTCCTTTAGCCCTTTTGGAATTGGAGCTCCTCCTACCAGTAGCGTACCGATCCTCCCAAGGTGTTTGAGAGACTTTTCCAACTGCATGGGTACCATGGAACAGAGGTCATACGACTTATCTACCCCTTTCAACGGGGTGGACGTGGGCGTCACCATATCCAGTGAAAGTCCAAGCACCATGGCCCTGACCAGCATCATCTTGGCGGCGATGTGCCTTGTGGATAGGCATAGCAAAGCGTTTGACTTTTCTTTGATTCCAAAATAGGCGCCCGTGGCCAGGGCCGAATTCACCATGGCCTGTTTTGAGAGTCGAATGGTCTTAGGTGCTCCTGTAGATCCTGAAGTCCTGACCTCCACCCACTCCCGGGACGAGATCCAGTCGGTCAGGAAGTCACCTGTCCAGCGTTCTTCCGCATCCCCTTCCTTGATAAGGCTATAGGCCACATCCTGGAGTTCGTAACGGGAATAGTGAAATCCCTGGAGTTTAAAATGGGGATGTATTTCGTTAAAGTGTCTTTGCATGCGAATGATTTTCCAAGTATTCTGTTTTAGAGATCACCTTCCCGGTGAGCCTTTCCTTCCAGTTGGTCCAGCCGTATTTCTTTGAGAAAAGATATAACAGGAGGGGGAAGATCACAAAGACGGGGACCAGGATATCCCACCCCAGGGTAGGAACAGAAACGTCCCTGTAGATTGAATTTGTCTGAAAGGCAGTCCAGTCTGCTGTGACCAACAGGGCACCGAACAAATTATTGGCTGCGTGGAAGCCAAGGGCAAGTTCCAGTCCTTCATCCATCAGGGTGATGATCCCCAGGAAGAATCCTGTGCCTATGTAGAAGATCATTACCCCCAATCCCAGTTTACCTACCTCCGGATTTCCAATGTGCATCAGTCCGAAAAACAAAGAAGTGACCAGGAGGGGAAACCAGCGGTTGCGCACGAGCAAACCAAGACCCTGCATCATATGCCCCCGGAACATATATTCCTCAAAACTGGTCTGTAATGGAATGAGAAGGATGCCAATAACAGCCAGTTTCAGGAACGGGACCAGCTGAAAATTCCATTCGAAATTCTCCGGGGAAAAATAAACATCCACCAGGGTCAGTAAAATCGTGATCCCACCCCAGAGACCGAAGGCATACCATATCCGGCCCCAGTCCACTTTTTTCCGAGAGGTTGTCAGTGCCCGAATGGGTTGGGCCTGTACCAGTTTGACCCATCCCAGGAGGAAGAAAAGGCCCAGGACAAGAGGAAAGAGCAGAAGTATCAATACCACATTAGAGCCCAGTTGCTCGATCATATCGGCCATGGCTTCGTCCACAGGGACGGGGGAGGCCAGGGTGAGGAGGTAATTCACCACCATCAGGCCGATAAAACCCAATGGCATGATCCAAAATTTCCACAGCGCATAATTGCCTTCGTACCCTCGTTCTATGTACATGTTCGTCAGATTAAATTTGTATTCCATTTCCGGTCTCTCCGGTACCAGAGCCTGCCCCCCTCCACTTCCAACGGGCTGTCCACATTATTGGAGAACAACTGACCCGTTCCCAGGCCCTGGGGCATGGGATTATTCAGGGTGAAGGTCCACTGAGCAATGGCGTTGAGCCCTATATTGCTCTCCAGGGCACTGGTTACCCACCAGCCGATTTCCAATTCCTCCGCTAAGGTAACCCATTCCTCACTTCCCCGGTATCCTCCGACCAAACTGGGTTTCAATATTATGTACTGCGGCTGTATCATTTGTAGCAATTCCCGCTTTTTTGTTTCAGAAAGGATGCCAATTAGCTCTTCGTCCAGGGCGATATCTACCCATCCGGCTTCGCATAGCTCTTTCATCAGCTGGTACTGTCCCGGTTTTACGGGCTGTTCTATGGAGTGGATCCCGAGTGTCGAGAGACGCTCCAGTTTGCGGAAGGCGTCTTGCCTACCAAAGGCCCCGTTGGCATCAACCCGCAGCTCTACCTCCTGAGGGGAAAACCGATCCCGGATCCCTTTCAGAATATCCATCTCGGTTTCAAAATCGATGGCCCCTATTTTGAGTTTCAGGCAGCGGAAGCCCGCTGCGACCTTTTGCTCGAGCTGACGCTCCATAGATTCCCTGTCGCCCATCCAGATCAGGCCGTTGATGGGTATTGGCGATTCAGAACGGGTGAAGGCAGAGGGAAACAGGAGAAAGGGATCTTCAGACTCCAGGGACCTGAAAGCTTGTTCCACTCCGAATTGTATGCTGGGATAGGACGCCAGTTCCCCGGTCAGGTATTCAACTCCACGGTTGACGTGTCTGCAAACCCATTTTAGCCGTTCCTCATAATCAGGCAGGTCATCTGTACTCAGGCCGCGAAAGACCGCACATTCTCCTATCCCGGTTTTATCTCCCTTTTTGAGAATGAGAAACCAGGTCTCTTTTTGGGTAAGGACACCCCTGGAGGTCCCCCCGGGGGTGATAAACTGGAGCAGGTGTCTTTTGTAATTCGCCTTCATGCAGAAATGATGCTAATTTAGCTATATTTTGGCTCTCTAAACGAACGAATGAATAAGATCACAGGCAAGGTCATATGGATCACAGGGGCATCCTCCGGCATAGGGGAAGCACTGGCTTACCAGCTAAGTGCAATGGATAACACCTTGATCCTATCTTCCAGAAATGAAGCGGAATTGGATCGCGTCAGGTCGGGTTGTGGTGGAAATTCCAGGATACACATTTTGGCATTAGACCTGAATAACACAGACGGAATGAAGGAGGTAACGGCCCGTGCCCTTGACATGACGGGCCATATCGATATCCTCATCAACAACGCCGGGGTGAGTCAGCGCTCCCTGATCGCCGAAACCGAAATGAGTGTTTACCGTCAACTGATGGAAGTCAACTACCTGGGGACTGTAGCCCTGACCAAAGCCCTTTTACCCCATTTTATCTCCAGGCAAGGAGGGCATTTCGTCACCGTAACCAGCCTGATGGGTCGTTTTGGAAGTCCGCTGCGCTCCGGTTACTGTGGAGCCAAACACGCCCTTCACGGTTTCTTTGATGTGCTCAGGATGGAACACGAAAAAGATGGGATCCACGTTACCCTGGTTTGTCCGGGATTTGTACAGACAAAGGTGGCCATCAATGCCCTTACCTCAAACGGGCTGCCACAAGGCGTTAATGACAAGGCCACAGCCAAAGGGCTTCCAACAGAGGTCTTTGCAAGCAGGATGATACGTGCCGTCCAAAAGAAAAAGTTCGAGGTGTATATTGGCGGCAGGGAAGTTTCCGGGATCTATCTCAAACGCTTTTTTCCCAGGCTCCTGCACAAAGTGGTCATGAAGAGCAGGGTCGTCTGATCAGACTTTCAGGGTCTCCCCTATCCCCAGGAGGTGAAGTTCCTTACCGGCTTTTTTAAAAGTCTCCCTGGCTGCTTTGTGATCGATCTCTATATAACCAAAGGTGTCATAGTGATACCCCATCACCCTATCGCATTCCACAAAATCAGAGGCTACCACAGCATCGTCAACCCCCATGGTGAAGTTATCCCCGATGGGCAAAATGGCGAGATCCAGCTTGTATTGCATTGGGATGAGCTTCATATCCATCGTCAGGGCAGTATCGCCGGCAATATAGATGTGCTTGCCCTCAGCGCTCAGGACAAAGCCCCCGGGTTGCCCGCCATAAGTGCCATCTGCAAAAGAGGATGTATGTACAGCCTGAACGTATTTCAGGGTTCCAAAGGGAAAGGACCAGTTGCCTCCGTGATTCATAGGGTGCACTTCACACCCCTTTTCCTGAAAGTACATGGCAATCTCGTAATTACTGATGACAGTCGGCCTGCTTTGCTTTGCGATCTCCTCAACATCAAGGACGTGGTCCTGGTGAGCATGGGTAAGAAGGATGTAATCCGGCTTTAATCCCTTGAGTGAAATGCTGTCCTTTACCATAGGGTTGCCGGTGATAAAGGGGTCGACCAGGAGGGTGTGATCCTGGAGTCTTACAGACAGAGTAGCATGACCCAGAAAGGTAATTTCCATAACATTCGATTTAGAGGTCCTAATTTATTTAAAATTGAACCAAAACCGAACTCCTTCGGAGGTTTTATCGATATTTAAAGTGGATTGCAGCTGGTTTACAAGACGGTTCATCAGGCGTATCCCCATGGAGGAGTTGGCCCTGTCTTCAGAATCTTCGGGAAGGCCAACCCCATTGTCTGTATATTCGAAAAAGCCCTGATCCCCGTTCTTTCGCAGGTGTATATAGATCTTGCCGTTATCACTGTCTTCCGGGAAGGCATATTTAAAGGAATTGGAGACCAGTTCATTCAGGATCAAACCAAAGGGAATGGCCCGGTCTATGTCGAGTTCTACCCCTTCGGCATCAATGGTGATGTTGATATTATGTCCCCCCTTTTTGAAAACTGACTGAATGCTGTTGACCAGGCTCTCGATATATCCCTGCATTTCGATGACCGAAAGATCATCGTTCTGATAGAGCTTCTGGTGGATAAGGGCCATGGCCTTTACGCGACTCTTACCCTCCTCAAGGGCTTCTATGGCAGCCTTGCTGCGGGTGTTCTTGGTCTGCAGGCTGAGCAGGCTGGAGACCATTTGAAGGTTGTTCTTTACCCGGTGGTGAATTTCCTTGAGCAAGGAGTCCTTTTCCACAAGGGCATTCTCTATGATATGTTTCTGTTCCGCTATGAGTCGCTGGTTCTTGATACTCTTCAGGTATGCAAAGACCAAACCGGCAAATCCCAGGAGCGTAAAGATCAGAGAGATAAAAACCAGGTTGCTCCGTTCGTCCATGGCGGCCATGTCGCTACGGGCCTTTTCCATCTCCAACTTTTGCCTGTCGATCACCAGTCTGGAGTCCTCAAGGTCCGCTTCCGCAATAATCGCAGCAATCTGCTGCCTTTTGATGGCGGATTCCTTGACCTCCAGGGAATCCTGGATCCTGACGTTCGATTTCAGGTAATAAGCCAGCTTTTCAAAATCTCCCGTCCTGTCATAATAGGTGGCATAAAGCCTGTTCTTTTTGAGGATCTGTTCTGCCTTGGAGAGTTCCAGGTCGATATCCAGATATTCCTTGGCCACTTTCAGTCTTCCCATCCTCAGGTGGCATTCAGCCAGGACCAGTACATTCTCATTCACTTCATCAGAATTGCGGCCAATGCTGTTCTCCTCTATGGTGGCGATACTGGTTTCCAGATAAGGTATAGCCTTGTCATACTGGGCCATCTGGGCGTAGCACTTCCCGATATTCCCGTCGATAACCCCCTTGAGCAGGTTGGCCCGGATGATCTGGCTTTCGGTCTTCACCGTGCTCATATCGTTCATGTACACTTCTATAAAGCCATTGGCCTTAGAAAAATTAGAAAGGGCTGTGGATGTCGCTTTGTCCAGCAAGAGATATTTCCCGATGTTATTGTGATATTCGGCAAGGCCGAAGAAATCGTTTTTCTCTATGATCCCCTTGTTCTCGTAGATATAGTCCTTCATGGCCTGACGGTGCAGGCCAAGGTTGGAATAGATGTCGTAAAAAGAGATCTTATCCTTGAGGCCGAGTTCCCTTTTTTGTTTCCGGATCTCCACTTGTTTGTCGTAGAGTTCAAGACGGGAATAGTTGGCGTCGAGAAGGTTGAGCAACCGCTCATTGGTCTGAATGTCCAATTGGTGCTTATCGTTGTAGATCTTCGTGGCCATGGAAACGCTTTTGTCGTAATCCCCTATGTCGAAATAGATCTGAGACTGGATAAGCCTGTATTGATTCAGAGCGAGAGAATCTCCATTGTTCTCCGCATTTTTGATATATCGGGAGACGGCGTCTAACCAGTCGTAAGCAGAATGAGTACTGTACCTGTTGACGGTATCGAAGAAGAGATCGAAGCGGTCCGAAACTGACTCAGCCTGCTGAAATTCAGCCAGGGCATCGACGCTCACGGGCTCCAGGTCCTGGGCATGGCTCATCACCCCGAGGTTCAGGGTAAAAAATAAGATCAAAATGCCAAGCCTTCTTGCCATAACACGCTCGGTAAGGTAACGTCCGTTAAAAATCTTGTAATTGCGGGGTTTCACCTGTTATTCATCCACCGTCAAAATTACTTCAATTAAATGGTTCACTTAAATATTTGTTGTCAACAAAGGGGTTTGTGTGGTAATCTCTGTCTACGGTATTCCGAACTGAATTCCGTCCATGATCCCATGTTGTTTATTCTTTTATTGCTTTATTTCATCAATAACTCCCTGTTTTGGAAATCGGCCATAAAAAAAGCTACGCATTTCTGCATAGCTTATGTATGGTAAAAAAAGGTAAGATTTGGGACGTTCAAACGAACGCTCTAAAATAATCGTATCATCCTTGCAATTATCCGATTTGTTGTGAAATGGGGTCTGACCGTTGTAAAATGCAAAAAAATGTAGGTCTCTGGAATTCGGGCAGCCATTTTTGCAGGGTTAACTCATAAAAAAGGGTCCGCCATTGCTGGTCGGACCCTTTAACGAGAACACTATATGAAAATGAAAAAAGATAATTCCTTAATCGATAGCCAAACTATACTTTTCCCTCAAGAGGAGAAAAATATTGTTGTCAAAGCCTTGAAAACTGTGGTGAAAAAAGGATATCCCGGGTTTGGAAGGTCAAAGGGACGAGAAAATCAGACGAAAGGTCTAGGAATTCATCGCGGAGATGATGAATTCCTTGAACTCCTTGGAGATCGGGATCAGGGTGTTGTTGATCATGATGTCCTTGGAATTGATGGCGTCGATGTGGTCTACATTGACGATGTAGGATTTATGGGCCCTGTAAAATTTATTCCTGGGAAGCTTTTCCAGATAGTCCTTCAGGGGTGAACGCACGAGGAATTTCTTGTCCACCGTATTGACTTCCAGATAGACGTTATCTGCCTTGATAAAACGGATATCCTCAAATTGTATGCGGTAATACAAGTGTTGTTTTTTCACAAAGATGGAATCTTTCAATACCGAGTTTGAAACCACCTCTTCTGAAGTATCCTCTGCCCCGGAGTCTCCTTTTTTCTCGCTGTAATCGTAATTGGAAAGGGCGATTTCGATAGAGGT
>CBDTYM010000077.1:0-12197 GCA_965364605.1 uncultured Muriicola sp. | reverse complement strand
TTCAGCTTCTTCAGCTCCGCCTTTGTGGACATCCTCGCGGCCGAACAGACCATTGGGAATACCACCTGGTACCAGGGGACGGCTGATGCGGTCAGGCAATGTATGCACCATTTTCTGCGGCATGATTTTGAGCATGCCTTAATCCTCTCGGGCGACCAGCTCTACCAGATGGATTACAACCTCATGCTTGACGCCCACGTCAAAAGCGGGGCCGCCATCACCATAGGGACCATCCCCGTACATGCGAATGATGCTCCTGCGTTCGGGATCCTCAAGGCAGACCAGGACAACAATATCACCTCCTTTATCGAAAAGCCTGCCACGGAATTGCTACCCGACTGGACCTCGGATGTCAGCGATGAAATGAAGGCTCAGGGCCGTCATTACCTGGCCTCTATGGGAATCTATGTCTTCAACAGGGATTTGCTGATTGAGTTGATGAACGATACCTCCACGGTCGATTTTGGAAAGGAGATCATCCCTCAGAATATCCATAAGGTGAAAACGATGAGTTATCCTTTTGAGGGTTACTGGACAGACATCGGAAACATCTCCTCCTTTTTTGAGGCCAACCTTGGGCTTTGTGACGAAATCCCCAAGTTCAATCTATACGATAAGAAAAACCGGATCTATACCCGGGCGAGAATGCTGCCAACGACCAAGATCAGTGGTACCCAATTGACCAATGCCGTCATCTCGGACGGGTGTATCATCCACGCCGCCAGTATTGAGCGATCCGTGATCGGGATACGGGCCAGGATCGGCAAGGGCTCCGTAGTGCGGAATACATATGTTATGGGGAGCGATTACTACGAGACCCTTAAGGAGATAGAAAACAATAAGATCGACATCCTCATGGGTATAGGGGAACGGTGTACCATTGAAAATGTGATCGTAGACAAGAATTGCCGAATCGGGGACGATGTGACCATTAAAGGCGGGCCTCACCTGGAGGACAGGGAAACGGATACCTATGTAGTACGCGATGGCGTCGTGGTCCTTAAAAAAGGAGCAGTGATCCCGAAAGGCACCGTGATCTGATCGGATCCGGCACCTTCCGGTCATTGGAACCAAGCGTCCTGGCTATGGAATTACTCCGGCATCCCCTGGTCCACCCAGTCCTTTATCAGCTGTATGGTGGCTTCATCCATGCGTCCGGCGGGTGGCATGACCCCAGCCTGTCCGGTTTGGAGGTCGATGCGTGCCAGAAACAGGTCGATCTGAGCCACTACCTTCTGATAGGTAGAAATGTCATAACCTCCTGCCGGGTTGCTAACACCATGACAGAGGATACATTCCCTGTCTATGATCGCAATGATCTCTGTGGAATAACTGTAAGAGCCTCCAGTTGAATTGGTGTCCGTAGTGTCTTCAGCGGCCTCACCTTCCAGCAATCCGTCAGATACCCAGGAATACAGGGTCTGCAATACCTCATCGTCTACACGACCACTCGGCGGCATGATCTCATCATCTTCGCTTTCCTGCATGGATTCCAGGATCTCATCGATATTATCCCTTGCCAGGCTATAGGTAGAGAGGTCCACACCGTCTTCATGGAGATCGGCATTGTGGCAGGCCACACATAGCTGATTCAGGATCGGTTTTACGTCGGCCTGATAGGTGACGAGTCCGGCATAGGGGTCGGATGTATTGGTATCACCGGAATTTCCATCATTCGGGGAAGGATCATCGTTAGTCTCACCGGTATTGTCATCCACCGGAGGGTCAGATTCCCCATCTAATGTGGGATCACTAGCCTCTTCAACCAGTTGGTCCTCAAAATAATAATCTGTGGTACAGGAAAGGGAGAATACAAATAGCAGAATCCCAAAAAGAAAGAGCATTTTTTTCATGGCACAATTGTTAAAATTATACGTAGTTAAAAAAGCCCCTTAAGAAAGTATAGTAATACTTGTATGTTACCAAGGTAAGTAGCCTGTGGTATCCATTCTATGATAATTGTCAGGTTACCTTCTGTGAATAAGAACAAAGCAAACTGGTCGGGACCGATCATGAGTTTGATTTTCTCAGCGGATAAGGAAAGTCATTCGTGAAATTTAAAGTATTTTAAGGCCCAAAAGGATAACTCTACTACTAACCAACACGTGAGGTAATAGCCCAGGCAAGGGGACTTCGCAGGTACGGGCGAAAAATTATCCAAAACAGATATGAGGTTTTTCGAGGAGCTCAAAAAGAGAAATGTTTATAAAACGGCGACAGCCTATGCTGTGACCGGTTGGCTGCTCCTTCAGATCACGGACGTCCTGGGTCCGAGTTTGGGCTGGTCCGATTCGGCGACGACCCTCTTGTTGAAGATCCTGCTGGTGGGGTTTCCCATAGCCCTGGTACTGGCCTGGATCTACGAACTGACCCCAAAAGGATTCAAGCGAACGGGAAGCTTTCAAAAGGAAACTGTGGATAATGAAAAAGCAGGGCGGAGGTTGAATTACTTTATTATCGGTATTCTGGCGGCTGCCTTGAGTCTGATGCTGGTAGAGCGGTTGTTCTTTGTTGAAAATACTATCCAGGACTCAAAGATGGAGCCGGGTATTGCGATCTTGCCATTTCACAACCGCATGGCCAGTGATAACGAAAAAAACGACCTGATCGGGGATATGGCCGTGGACTGGATCATTCACGGAATCACCCGGAACGACTTAGGCCAGGTCATCTCTCCGGAGACGATCGAAGAGTATTCCGACATGTTAACCGCAGGTTTGGTCGGTTTTGACCAGACCTCCCTTCTCAAAGAACAGTTCAATCCCTCGCATCTCATCGAAGGGGACTATTATCTGGACGGAGACCGACTCATCTTTCAATGTGCTATCACCGATGGTATCACGGGGAAAAAGCTGATTTCCTTTGAACCAGTCACCTGTGCTTCGGCTTCCCCCCTGGATTGCATCGAGGAGCTCAATCAGCGGATCCTGGGCTACTTTATCACTGAGGAAGACCATGCCAAAAACCTGGAAGTAAAACCCCCGAAATTTGAAGCCTACCAGGCATTCCTGAAAGCCCTTTCTTTCAGGGGGAAGGACCCGGAAGCATATTTGGATTTTTTGGAGAGTTCCATCGCAAAGGACCCGGATTATTTTGAACCTGAGTTGTACCGCTTTATGCATTATTACAACTACGGGGAATATCAGGTAGCGGATTCCCTTATTACGGCCTTGCAGTTAAAAACCGGGATATACCCCAGGCAACGCCAAATGCTAGATCTTTATGACGCCATGCTGAGAGGAGATCACCGCAATACCTACAGGTATCAACGGGAAGAATACAACATTACCCCCATGCATTTGGAAACGAATTCCAATATGATGGTCGTATCCCTTCAGCTGGTCAACCTGCCACAGGGGGTAGACAGCATTTATCGGAAGATCGATATGGAGGAAGCCGACCTGACCAAATGTCCCTTTTGTATAGAACGCTACAAAATGCAGGCCATGGCTCAGATTGAGATGAAGGATTACGATTCGGCCATTGCCCTGCTCTCCCCACTCTCCAAACACAACTTTGAAAACATTTGGATCCTGAAAAGGATTCTGATCCGTGCCTACATCCGTTCAGGGGATTTCGATGGGGCCAATACAGTGCTGAACTCCCTCATTACTCCGGTGGAAAGGCCCGAATTACTGCCGGAAACTATGCTCTTCGCGGCCCTGGATTATCTCAGGGAGGGTGCCTCCGTGGAGGCTTTTGAACTTCTGGACAAAACCATAGAAGCGTTTCGGGATACGGGCGATGCAAGATACAGGCCGGCCCTGAGGGACTACCGTTTGGGGGAAGCATTGTTTTACAGGCAGGCCTATGGAGAGGCCCTACCCTATTTGGAAAAGGGATATCAATCGGACTCCCTCGATTTTAATTACGGAGCCTTATATGCGATCAGTCTGAAGAAAACAGGCCAGGACGAGAGGGCCGGTGCCTTGCTGAATGCGATGAAATCGCTAAAAGCAGATTTTCAATTCGGCGAAATGTATTATTCCCTTGCCCAGTACTACGGGGCCACAGACCAGAAAGAAAAATGCCTGGAGTATCTGTTGAGGGCCATCTCCGAAGGACATTGGTATGAAACCGGGGCCTTCCAAAATGACCCCTTACTCAAAGACGTGGCAGATACACCAGAGTTCCAGCGGGTGATGACCTATTGGCAATAGGAGTAAAAGAGCTCTTAATTGATCAGGGGTAAGAGGTTTACCAGCCCTATAGATGGATAATCCGGAGGTAAGATTCCGGGGTTAACGTTTGGGACAACGGGTAGTGCGATAGGCTTCTGAGTATTCTTATTACAATCACAACGACTTCATTGAGATTTTCACTGGGAATGGCATTCGATTGCTCGATCACAGATAAACAGGTCTAACTGGTGCATATAGATAAAATATTTCAACATATTTTTTATTTAGAATCATTCCATATAAATTTACAACCAAATTCTATTTTATTTTAAATCAGTCTAAATTAATTTAATTACTGCCTTTTCAATTCACCAAAAAAAACACTCTTATGAAATTGAACAAATCAACATTCTCCTTAATGTTTCTGATGGTAGTTTTCACTGCCTCTTCACAGCAAAAAAAAGAAGTAGACCGCAAGGCCATACTGGATATGTGCGGATGTTACGAAGTATCCTTTAAGTATTCAGAGACCTTTTCCCCAAAAATGGATTACGAGAAGAGTTCAGATTATGTAGCATCTGCCCTCGAACTGGCATTACCCATTGTCGATGAGGAGGATAGGATATCCATACAGCACTTATTGCTGGTCAATGATTCTACCGTGATCAAACATTGGAGACAAGACTGGCTGTATGAAAATCAGAAGGTATTTTACTACAATAAGGACAACACCTGGACCCTGGCCTCCCTGCCCGAAAGTGAGGTAGAGGGACAATGGACCCAAAGGGTGCACCAGGTAGACGACGGCCCCAGGTATTCCGGATCTGCTACCTGGGTCCACGTGGACGGTAAACATTACTGGGAAAACAGTACAGATTCTCCCCTGCCCCGAAGGGAGTATACCAAAAGGAACGACTACAATGTCATGATCCGCGGCAATAGGCATGAGATCACCGACTATGGATGGGTGCACGAACAGGATAATCAGAAGATCGTAAGGGCGGACCAGGCCAAGGATCAGCTCCTTGCCCAGGAAAAAGGGATGAACAAATACACCCGGGTCTCTGAGGGGCGATGTCGTCCTGCCCTGGAATGGTGGGCAGAGCACGAAGGATTCTGGACCGAGGTCCGAGCGGCCTGGGAAGAGGTTTATCAGGGAGAAGGAGCTCTTTCCCTTGCAAAAAAAGTAGATGGTAAACCTTTCTATCTGCATCTGAAATCCCTGGAAAAAAGCGAGGCCGGGAAAGATGAGATCCTGGAGGTCATCAGGAAATTTGTGCAACCGGGGGAAGCTGGGTTGAAAGAAGCCAGTAGATAGTCTTGAACAACCAAAAAAGGGCCGCCTGTTGGGCGGCTTTTTTTCGCTGTGGGTTAAGTAAGGTATCAAGCTGCCATACGTATGACTCAGGCAACCAGAATGCTTATCGCCAGACCGAGGTTTACTTTGGCCAGGTCTTTCACGATGAGCTTGTAGGTATTTCCCATTTCAGTCTGGTTCATCCGGTAATTCAAGGCGATCTCCCTGCCTGCGAGAATTCCTATAAAAGCCCAGGTAGTGCTCAGGGGCACGTTGGTCAGGTTTCCGAATCCCATCAGCAACAGCCCGTAGCTGAGATCGATCAAGATACCAGACCGTATGTTCTGCGTATTGGCCTTTTTGTTGACCAGTTCCTGTATCTTTCCCCCTCGCTTCTGGAAGGTATAGGCCATCAACGCAAGGATCACCACCAGAGATACACCCAATTCGTTCAGGCTGATTTTGCGGGGCAAAGAGACAAAAATGTTGGCAAGATCCTGCATGAGCCACTGTGACCATAGAAAGGCCGTAGATCCCCACTGGGCAGCCAGCCAGAATTTCTTTTGCTTTTTGATATCCATCAGTCGAAGGGAAGCTTTGGATGGTTTTTAATTCCTGATACCATACAGATCGTTTGGGCAAATTCCACATCCTGCCCTCGCTGAATAACCAGTCAGTGCTCTTGAAATATATCCACACTTTCATTTTCAGGATCCGACATAACCCCTTAATAAAGCTCCTGTCCGGTTCTCCTGCCATTCAAAAAGGCCTATTTCTGTCCGATCCCAATGAAGTCAACGGAATTAAAATTCTCAGACTCAGGGTAAAAATCCCTTATTACATGTGGTCGTCTACACCATTTCCGTGGCATTATTCGAATGAACTACACAAGGGATATCCTTTTTAAAAAGGATATCTAACCTCCTCTTCTGGTCTCTTTATGGGGTGTAGTGGCAACATCGAATGGTTTTGTGCGTTAGGGATCATACTTTAATTGTCCGGTTTTCAGTCGTTTATTAAAAAAAACGAAACTCTTCAGGAATTCTTTAAACTGAGTTGTTCTATATACAAGAAGTAATTTTATTAAAAATCCAAATCTCTTAAAAATGAAACACTTTCGATTAACTAATTTATTTGCTGTATTCGTAAGCCTGCTGGCCATTTCAATGGTAGGTTGCTCCAAAGACGAATCTCCCAATGGCGAGGGACGATTGAGCATCAGTGCCCAAGGTACCTTCAGCAGTGCCGGAACGGGTAAATCCGTCTCTGGTAAGAGTATCAACAACGACGTCGAAATAACCGATTTCCGCATGAACCTCAAGGAATTTGAACTGGAATTCGATTTGGAAGATCCAGGGGAAGACTACGAGATGGACGAGAATGATGACTGGGACGATGACGGCTATTACGATTTCGAGGATGAGATCGAGCTGGCAGGACCTTTCGAACTGGACCTGATGGCCGGACAGATCAACTTTTTGAATGTCACTTTGCCCATGGGTAAATTTGAAGAGCTGGAGTTTAAATTTGACAAGGGAACAGATCCTACAAGTGATCTTTTTGGCAAATCGGTCCTGATACAGGGAACCGTACAAGGCACCCCGTTTATCTTCTGGCATGATTTTGAGGATGAAGTGGAAGTAGATTTTGAAGATCCTAACTTTGACATTGCCATTTCAGAAACTCCAGAAGGAATTGTGATCGACTTCGATCTGAGTCTGATCTTTGACAGCACGGCCGGAGTAGACCTCTCACAGGCTACGGACGGAAACCAGGACGGGACCATAGAAATCAGCCCTTCTGATCCCGATGGCAACAATGAACTTGCACAAAGCATCCGTAATGCCATCAAGCAACATATAGACCTTCTGGACGATTAACATTGCATAATTCTATATAGTTCCGGACTTCATTACGATGTCTCCGGAGTGTATTCAAAGGCTCAAAAAATCCGAACTCACGGGTGTTTTGAGCCTTCTTTTCTATGGATGTCCCTGAATATGCAACCAAGAGAACTATTCATGAAAAGTTTCGGATCAGATACGTAATAAAGGTAATTGTACTTCCCTTCTCTCTTTATTAGGCAAATAAAATCTACGGCAACGTAATTGGTAAATTTTTGGATTACGCTCGTTCCTCCCGTGATCCAGGGTTGGGATAGTCTCAAGAAAATCTAACACGCCTTGCGGCCGTGTTGTTTTTTTTGTTTGCTTCAAGCTCGCAAACAAGTTTGCGCTTCGCACAAACAAAAAATCCAACGCTTTTGCGTTGGATTTTCTTGGTCGGGATGACTGGATTCGAACCAGCGACCACGCGCACCCCATGCGCGTACGCTACCAGACTGCGCCACATCCCGAAACGCGTGCGCAAAAATAGAAAAGTTTCCCGGAATGAAATAACAATTTCGTAACGAATTGCCCTTTTGGTTTTTAACTGAGTTTTTTTATTTTAACATGAATTTAAGATTTAGGAAGTTTCTTTAAGAATTTTTTAAAACATGATAAAAATCATATGAGAGCCGCCTTTATCCCTTTAATTTCACACAAAATTTGAATTCAATACTTAATTGGGAATTACATGAAAACTTCACACCTCCTTCGCAGCCTGATGATTATAGCATCCGGCTTTTTGATGATCCAATGTACCAGTGACCTCGAAATCCCCGATCCCATCGCCGGGCCTCCCGGTGCCGACGGACGGGACGGAATTGACGGGGTTGACGGGGTCGATGGCACGGCCTCTTGTGTGGCCTGCCACTCGAACGCTACAAGAGAACCTATTTTTGCCTCCTTTGAGCTTTCCGCTCACGCCTCCGGATCTGTCGGTTTTGCAGAAGCCCGGGTAGGTTGTGCACAGTGCCATGGGAGCGATGGATTTATTGATTTCTTGGAAACCGGTGCTGCATTAGGCCCTTACGACAGTCCAAATACATTTTCCTGTAATACCTGTCACGACAGCCATAGAACTTTTGATTTTGAAAACGATGGCCCTGATTACGCTTTAAGGAACCCGGATGGGCAACAGTTGTTCTTAGATCCTAACTATACCCTGGATTTTGAAGGATCCAGCAACAATTGCATCTCCTGCCACCAGCCACGAAACTCTTATGAAATTCCAGCGACAAACTCCAGTGGATTGTACGTGGTGAATACGTCTCGCTTCGGGCCGCACCACGGGCCGCAATCTACCATGCTGGAAGGTATATTGGGGGCTAACCTCCCAGGTTCTGAAGGTTATCCAGCCGTGGCTTCTGCTACCCACCGCACGGGTTCATCCTGCGTGGCCTGCCATATGGGAGAATCCTCAGATACAAGTCAAGGCTTACACTCTTGGAAGACCACCGATGCTGCGTGTTTGCAATGTCATCCAAACGGTGCTCCTTCTGAATTGGCTGGATATACGGAAGATATGATCGTCCTTAAATCCCTTTTGGAAAACGTAGTGGGTGAGGAATTCGAAACAGATGCCGACGGAAATCCGGTTTTTGATGCCGACGGTAACCCTGTAGGTACCGGAGTTCCTGTGGTTGGTCTGATCGTAGACTTTGCACCTGACGATACCGATCGTTCCAACTCCGGAATATTCTCTGTCCAAGAAGCCCAAGCTGCCTGGAACTATAAGACCCTCCTGGAAGACCAAAGTAGAGGGACGCACAACCCCGGGTACTCAAGGGCACTGCTGAAAAACTCCATTGAGGCGCTACAAAACTAAAGATCACATCCAAGCCCGGGCCTGATTCCCAGCCCGGGCTTTTTAAAGAGAATTTCGGGAATTGTCCATTTGCCGATCCGGTCATGAAACGACATGGGGTAAAAAAATGGATCACCTGAATACAACATCATAAAATGAAGAACATGAAAAATCGCATCGCATTCTTCCTGATCGGCAGCCTGGTCCTTTTCAACGTTTCCTGCTACTACGACCAGGAGATCGATCTGAGTGAGCCCCTCCCGGACATACCCGTAGATCAGGCCATCTCATTTCGAAATGACATAGAACCTATTTTCTCCCAAAGTGGAAAAGACTGCACCGCCTGCCACAACGGCAATGTGGCAAACCCTGATCTCAGAGTGGGTGAAGCTTACCGCGACATCATCTCCCTGATCGTCCCCGGTGATGCCGAGGGCAGTGAGTTCTATCAGAGGTTACCCGGAAACGGACACCCCATCAATGCCGGATTTACCCTGGATGCTGATGAACTGGCCCTCATCAAGGAATGGATAGACCGTGGAGCCGAAAATAACTAACCCGATAAGACACTGCAACATGAAAAAATTCAGCTTCATATTCGTTTTTCTCCTTACAGCCCCTCTGTTCCTATTCTCCCAGGAAACTGAAGAGACTGAGGAAAAGGTTGTAGAAAGACCGGAGAGACCTGCTTTCGAAAGTTCGTACATCATCGATAACCCAACTGATGTCACCTTCATCAAGAATACGTTGGAAGTGCATATGGCTCACCGCTTTGGTGTGGTCAATTCAGGCACCAACGACCTTATCGGGATCTGGGCACCTGCCAACATTCGGATAGCCCTCAGCTACGCGCCTCACGATCGATTGACCATTGGTTTCGGTACCTCCAAGTTCAACAGGCTACAGGATTTTAACTGGAAAGTGGCCCTGCTTCGGCAGACCATGTCTGGTAGTATGCCGGTGAACGTCACCTATTACGGGAACTTTGTGATCGATGCCCGGGGCAAGGAGAATTTCCTGGTAGAACAGCACCGCTATTCTTATTTCAACCAGCTGATCGTCTCCAGAAGGTTTAATCCCAATCTATCCCTTCAGGGTGCCGTCAGTGTTTCCCACTACAACCTGGTACCACAACGGATGCGAAATGACGTGATTGCCATGTCTTTGGGCGGACGATACAAAATAAGCTCTCAAACCTCTATTCTGGTCGATTATACACAACCCTTTGTACATCACCTGGACGGGGTGGAACTGGATATGGATCCGGAAGCCGGATTCAGTGTGGGTGTGGAATTCAGGACCTCTTCCCACGCCTTCCAGTTATTCCTGTCTAACTATCAGGGTATTGTCCCACAGCAGAACATCATGTTCAACCAGAACAATTTCTTTGACGGGGATTTCCTGATCGGATTTAACATCACCCGATTGTACAATTTCTAAACCCTAATATTACAATGTCACAACCACCAAAAAAAGGCGCACCCCTCTCAAGAAGGGGACTACTCCCCTTGTTGGGTACTTCCCTCCTGCTACCCTTCATGGGATTCCCCAAAGAGGAACAGAAGGCGAAAATGAAGAAGAATGAAGGAGAAGAGGAATATGAAACCCTTTTAAAGCCGGATGGAACTATCGTCAAGGTCAGGAAAGACTCCCTGAAGAAATCCAAGGTGGTCAAAAAGAATATTCCCAATTCCACCTTTAAAAGGTGGCTGAATAAAAATATGTAATCCCGCCCTGTACCATGGAAGAAAACAATAAAAAAACAAGGAGAAAATTTCTCGATCGCGGCCTCAAACTGGGGGTCGCAGGGGTACTGGGTGGTATAGGCCTTTCCAAACTCTCAGCCAAATTTTCTGAGGATGACAAAGCACCTGGTGGAGAGACGATGGAACTCATGACCACAGATGGGACCATCGTGGAGATCGATTCCTCAGAGGTCATGGATGTGGGGGACCACCACCACTATTCGATGGATTACAACGTGCGGGAAGGGATTCCTAACCGGAAATTCGTCATGGTGGTCGACCTGGCCAAGTGCAAAAACGCCTTAAAATGTCAGCAATCCTGTAATAAGAACCACTATATCACCGGCGACAATGCCTGGCTGAAGGTCTATAAAATGCAGGAATCCGAGGATACGGCTCCCTATTGGCTACCCACTATGTGCCAGCACTGCGATAAACCCGCCTGTGTGACGGTATGTCCTGTGGATGCTACCTTTAAGAGGGAAGACGGCCTCGTCCTCATTGATAACGAGCGCTGTATCGGCTGCCGATTCTGTATGGCGGCCTGCCCGTATTCAACCCGTGTTTTCAACTGGGGAGATCCGGGACAGGAGATCACCTTGAATATGGACATGACTGACTACGAGCCCACCCCCGAATACGCCGGCAAACCCAGTCGGAAAGGTACAGTGGACAAATGCGACTTTTGCCCTCATATGGTGAAAGAAGGCGAGCTGCCTCATTGCGTCACCGCCTGCCCGAATGGGGTTTTCTACTTCGGTGACAAATACGAGGACACGGTAACTAACGGGGAGGAAACCTTGAGGCTGAGTCAACTGCTCGAAGACAAAGCGGGTTACCGACTCTTTGAAAATCTGGGTACAGAACCCAGCGTCTATTATCTACCTCCGGTAGACCGTCTGGTCGATTTCGAAGACGGACTCTCCGAGTTCAAGGAATTCGAATCTGTTGAAAAACCCAATGAGGAATGAAAAATTTAAACGAAATCACCTCGGATCTCGCCCCCAAAAAATTTGGGAAGACCGGAATGATCTGGATCGGCTTTCTGGTGATCCTGATCGTGCTGGGTATTCTCGCCTATATCGATCAGGTGATACAGGGACAAAAGGTGACCAATATGAGGGATTATGCCCTCTGGGGAATCTATATCTCGAACTTTGTATTTTTTGTGGCGACCAGCTTTGTGGGCTCGGCCACCGTGGCCATCCTCAGGCTGACCAATAACTCCTGGAGGACCCCATTGGTGCGGATCGCGGAGATCATTACCCTGGCCTGTATCATTATGGCGGGGATCACCATCACCCTGGATATGGCCAGGCCAGACCGGGTCATGTATCTGTTCAT
>CBDTYM010000076.1:0-12260 GCA_965364605.1 uncultured Muriicola sp. | reverse complement strand
TGTAATTCTTTTTCTTTTCCTGCCAGGACATATTCCAGGTCGGCTGCCAGGGGTCCCGTATTAAAGCCGGAAATAAAAATGGCTTTCGGAGTAGTAGCCGGATCAGCGATCAGATCATACGGTCTCTGCTTGATAAACGGCCAGCATCCGGATGAAAGCAGAAAGTCCTTGATCTCAGCGGCAGATGCCTTGTTGAGGTCAGGCGTTTTGTGGGTAACGTATTCCTGTTTTTTATCCGCAAGGATCCTGAGGGTCAGTATCTTTCGTCTCGCCCCTCTTTCGATCTCGACGAGTTCGCCGCTCACAGGAGACACGAACATCATGGATTCTATTTTCTTGTTGAAGAACAAGGGTTCTCCTGCTTTGATTTCAGCACCTTCTTTGACCAGCATCTTTGGGGTCAGGCCGTGGAAATCCGAGAGGTTTATCGCGTACACATTACTCAGGGCGGCTTTGGAAGTGGTAGGCTCCGCGGCGCCTACGAGGTTGATATCTAACCCCTTTTTAATTCGAATGTCCTTTGACATGAAATCGTACCCTTTTAGCGTTATGAAAATTTGCCCAAAAATACCACTTAAAAGAAAGTTTTCATAATAATTACCTAGAAATTTGGGCATTATAACGAAGGGTATTTCAGAGGCATGGTTTTTGTTTACCTTTGAACGAAATTTATAGGGTGAATGCGCCTGAATCTTAAACATTTTATTTTCTGTTGCTTTGTTTTTCAGGGACTTGCCCAGGTCCAGGAAGAAGTGAATCCCCCTTCCAATATCAAATCCGTCATCTTTGTTGGACCCACGGAAGACCAGTTTCCCGTCGTGCAACTGGGAGAGGAAATCTACCTGGAATTTGATGATCTCCTGGCGGTGGAGCAGGACTATTATTACTCGATAGTACATTGCGATTACGACTGGACACCGTCCCAATTGCTGAAGTCACAGTATCTCACAGGCATGGACAACCAGCGCATTATCAATTACGAGAATAGCTACAACACACTTCAGCCATATTCGAACTACCAGCTGAGGATCCCCAATGAGAATGTCCGCCTGAAGGTGACCGGGAATTATATCCTGGAGGTCTACAACAGTTCTTACGAGCTACAATTTTCCAGGCGATTCGTCGTCTACCAGGACCTGGTTCGTGTGGGTGCGGTGGTCAGGCGTTCCCGGGATTTCAATTTCCTCAACGAACGGCAAACGGTACAGTTCACGATCAATTCTGCCGGATTCCCATGGGTGAATCCGAAGCGGGAGATCAAGGTGGCTATTATCCAGAATTTTCAGTGGTCCTCCATGCTTCGGGATATCTCGCCCCAATACGTCCTGGGTAACGACCTGGTATACAGGTACGACAAGGAGACCAGCTTTCCCGGGGGTAATGAGTACCTCAATTTCGACACCAGCGATCTGAGGGCACCCACGGCTGCCATCTCCAAGATCGAATTTGAGGACCTGTACCAGCACTACCTCTTTCCGGATACCTACCGCTACGACAGGGAATACACATACTTTCCGGACATTAACGGGGATTTCCGGCTGCGCACCCTACAGGGGACCGAGGTATCACGGGAAGCAGAATACACCCAGGTGCATTTCTCCCTTCCCTACACAGAGCGCATCGGACTTGACGAGGTGTACATATACGGAAAATACAACAACTACGTCCTGGAAGAAGGCAATAAAATGACCTATAACAGCGCCAATGGCAACCTGGAAGCCACGCTTCTTCTCAAGCAGGGGTTTTACAATTATAAGTATGCGCTAAAAAAGGCCGACGGGAGCGTTGACCGGAATGCCATAGGGGGAAATTTCCACTTCACGGAAAACAATTACCTCATCCTGGTCTATTACCGCGATTTTGGGGAGCTCTTTGATGGGATTATTGGGATAGGGACGGTGAATTCTAATACCATCAGCAACTGAACCCAACGGATTTGCCAGATAAATTCCCCACTACACCGAAAATTTTCCCATAGGGAAGGGCGCAAGCGCGTATTTTCTTATCTTTCGGAACTCGAATTTCTCAAGAGCGGGATTTCTGGTCACTAAACCTATTTAAATCCTATCCTCAGTTCGGCATTCAGCCGAGGTTCAGAAATGAGAGTCCTGCAAAAAGACCATATAAGACGTGAAAATGATTACTCAGGTTACCAAAGGGATCAAAATTTCTGTTGCCACCAGCTTTGAAGGGACCTTTTTCAAGAACTACAAGACCCACTTCGCATTCGGGTACACCATCACGATAGAAAATCAGAGTAAGGATTCCGTACAACTTACTTCCAGACACTGGCAGATCTACGACGCCCTGAACGAATTGGAAGTGCTGGACGGAGAGGGTGTCATCGGCAAGAAACCTGTGATTAAGCCCGGGCAATCCCATACTTACAGTTCTGGCTGCCTGTTATCTTCCCCAATAGGTTCCATGAAGGGGTATTACAACATGGTAAATTTCTCCACAGGGGAAAAATTCAGGGTCTATGTTCCCCCATTTAAATTCAGTGCCCCCTTTGCCCTGAACTAGGGTGCAAATCCCTTCGGGTTATTTCATAAACCTTCCTCCTTTTAATACCTTTGCATGATTCTAAACAAAACTGTTAAATCATGGGTAAAGGTTTTTTTCAGGTACCGGTAGCGTACAATGAGCCAATAAAGAGTTATGCACCGGGAACCCCGGAAAGAGAAGCTGTTTTAAAGCAATATAAGGCTTACTACGAAGGGCAGGAGGACATCCCCCTATACATAGGGGCAGAGGAAGTTCGCACAGGAAATACCCGCCCGTTATCTCCCCCTCACGACCATCAGCATCAGGTAGGTAAATACCACCTGGCGGAGAAAAAACACGTGAAAGCAGCGATCCAAACAGCCCTCGAGGCAAGGGAAGCCTGGGCAAACCTCACCTGGGAACAGCGCGCCGCTATCTTCCTGAAAGCAGCCGAACTCGTTTCCGGGCCCTACCGGGCAAAGATCAATGCCGCCACCATGATCGCCCAGTCCAAGACCATCCACCAGGCGGAGATCGATGCTGCTTGTGAATTCATAGACTTTCTGAGGTTTAACGTGGAATACATGTCCCAAATTTATCAGGAACAACCAGAATCCGCAGAAGGGATATGGAACCGTGTGGAATACAGGCCGCTTGAGGGCTTTGTCTACGCCATCACCCCTTTCAACTTCACGGCAATTGCCGGAAACCTCCCCGCTAGTGCAGCCATGATGGGCAATGTGGTGGTCTGGAAACCCAGTGACAGCCAGATCTTCTCCGCAAAGGTCCTCGTAGATGTCTTTAAGGAAGCTGGTCTCCCGGACGGCGTGATCAATGTAATATACGGAGACCCGGTGATGATCACCGATCAGGTCCTTACGCATCCTGATTTCTCGGGTTTGCATTTTACGGGTTCCACTGATGTTTTTCGCAATCTCTGGACACAGATTGGCAACAATATTCACACGTACAAGACCTATCCTCGCATCGTCGGAGAGACCGGAGGAAAAGATTTCATCGTGGCCCACCCCTCGGCCAAACCCAAACAGGTAGCCACGGCCATCGTCAGAGGTGCCTTCGAATTTCAGGGACAAAAGTGCAGTGCAGCCTCCCGGGTGTACCTGCCGAAATCCACTTCCAAGGCTATCCTAGATGAAGTAAAAAAGGACATAAAATCCTTTAATCCCCCCGGATCCCCCGAGGATATGAACAACTTTATCACAGCGGTCATCCACGAAGGAGCCTTCAATAAATTGGCATCCTATATCGACAAAGCCAAAAAGGACAAGGAGGCTTCCGTTTTTGCAGGGGGTGGCTATGACAAGAGCAAAGGGTATTTTATTGAGCCTACGGTCATCCTGACCACTGACCCCCACTATGTGACAATGGAAACCGAATTATTCGGACCGGTGGTGACAGTATACGTATATGAAGACCAAGATTGGTCCAAAGTCCTGAAACTGGTAGACACCACATCACCCTATGCCCTGACCGGGGCGGTCATGGGCACGGATCGATACGCCATAGAAGAGGCGACAAAGGCCCTTCAAAATGCCGCGGGGAATTTCTATATCAATGACAAACCCACAGGGGCCGTAGTGGGACAACAGCCTTTCGGCGGCGCCAGGGCGTCAGGCACGAACGACAAGGCCGGGTCTGCCCAAAACCTGCTGCGTTGGGTCTCCCCGAGACTGATCAAAGAGACCTTCGTAAGTCCGGAAGATTACAGATATCCCTTCCTGGGCTAAGCCACCGGGCCTTCAACCCACTTGCCCCTGCAGTGCCTTACCTGCAGGGGCTTTTTCATTATTACCCAGGCATGAAGAGGCCTGGGCGACACAACATTTTATGTAAACTTAACGTTAATTAATTGTAATTTTTTTGTAAATTAGTGTAAAGAGTCATTGTTATGAAACGCCCCAAATCCAAAATGAAAAAGAAGAGAATGCCAGGACAATCCTCATCCGGATTGTACGACTTGATTAAGAATTACGCCCGGAAATGCAGGCGTTCCTACCTGTCTATGCTCAACCTATAATCCCTATTTCTTTTTTAAGGGCAGGTGTACCACCACCTTGGTCTCGAAGTAAGGCTCGCTGAAATATGCTGACAACGGATAGATCTCAGCCTTGGCAAACCCCTTCAATTCTTCTGAAAGATCTCCTCCCTTAAGGTAGAGGATCCCATTCCTCAAAGAGTGAGTTGAGGATTTCCGGACCTTGCCTTTTACCCAGCGTACGAAAGTCGGCATGGCAGCCACAGCTCTGCTGACGATAAAATCGAATTCCCCGTCTAGTTCTTCCACCCTCGTATTAAAGGTCCTGACATTCTCAAGTTCCAGCCCTGCAACCACCTCTTCAACCACCCTGATCTTTTTTCCAATGGAGTCCACCAAAGTGAAATCGGCCTCCGGAAACAGGATAGCCAGGGGAATACCCGGAAAACCACCTCCGGTACCCACGTCGAGGATCTTTGTCCCGGGCCGAAAGCTTATGACCTTTGCGATTCCCAGCGAATGCAGAACGTGCCTGAGGTACAATTCATCTATATCCTTGCGGGACACCACATTGATCTTGGTATTCCAGTCCTGATATAGGTCCCCCAGCAGATCGAAGCGGCTCTTCTGCCATTGGGTGAGATCCGGAAAGTAATGCTGGATTAAATCCTTATCCATGGACAGGTTTTGACCCCAAAATTAAGGTAAATGCTTCCATTTTTAATCATATTTTATAACTTCCCGGGCATGAAAACCCTCTGTATTGCGTTATCTTTACAGCTCTAAATATTTTTCATGGAGAAGAAGACGATCAGATTTTCAAGGAAAGACTCAGCTAATTTTTTCAGAACCCTGAACAAAAGGGTCAATGAATACTTTGAAACACACAATTTGAAAAAAACCGGGAACTGGCGCTTGCACCTCAAAGCAGCGGTGATGTTTTCCCTTTTTCTGGCCCCTTATTTTCTTATCCTCACCCTGGATCTCCCCAATTGGGCTAACCTCCTGCTCACCATGACCATGGGTGTAGGCATGGCGGGTGTGGGAATGAATGTCATGCACGACGGGAACCACGGTTCTTTTTCCACTAAGAAATGGGTAAATAAGGTCATGGGCAGCAGTATTTATATCCTGGCCGGCAATGTGTACAACTGGCAGGTACAGCACAATGTACTGCACCATACCTATACCAATATCCACAATCACGATGAAGATCTGGAAGCAGGCAGGGTATTAAGGTTCTCAAAACACGCCAAATGGCATAGGTTTCATCGCTTCCAACACTATTATTCTGTCTTTCTATATGGCTTACTGACCTTCAACTGGGCATTGACGACGGACTTCATACAGATGTACCGATATACAAAAAGAAAGTTGTCTTACGGTAAATTCCCTAACCCTTTTGTGAACTGGAGTGTTCTGCTGATCACCAAAGCCATCTACGTCACCGTTTGGATCGTGATTCCGATGATCTTCCTGAATATCGCCTGGTGGAAGATCCTCCTCGGCTTCTTTATCATGCACTACGTCGCCGGGGTCATTCTCAGTGTGGTCTTTCAACTAGCCCATGTCGTGGATGAAGCAGAAACCCCGCTTCCTGAAAAGGACGGGTCTATGAAGAATACCTGGGCCATTCATCAGCTTTTTACCACGGTGAACTTCGGTACCAGGAACCGCATTGTCAATTGGTTTACGGGTGGACTCAACCACCAGGTAGAGCACCACATTTTTCCCAATATCAGCCACATTCACTACACAAATATCTCCAAGATTGTGAAAGAAACGGCGCGGGAGTTTAATTTGCCCTACAACGAGTACAGAACTACCAGAAAAGCTATAATTTCGCACTTCAGACATTTGAGGGAACTCGGGAAGAATCCCCAGTTGCAGTATTGACCAATTCAACCGTCCACATGAGCAATCCATTATCCGATAGAATTCAAAAATTGTCTACATCGGCCACCCTCGCTATGGCCGCAAAGGCTCGTGAACTGAGAAACGAGGGGAAGGACATCATCGGCCTTAGCCTGGGAGAACCTGATTTCAATATCCCGGATTTTATCAAGGAGGCCGCCAAACAAGCCATCGATGAAAATTACAGCAGCTATTCACCTGTAGACGGGTATGCCGATCTTAAACAGGCCATCTCAAGAAAATTTGAGAGGGACAATCACCTCAACTACGGTCCCGGTCAGATCGTAGTCTCCACCGGGGCCAAACAATCCCTGGCCAACGTGGCCATGGTGATGCTGAACCGGGGTGATGAAGTCATCCTTCCCGCCCCTTACTGGGTGAGCTACAGGGACATTGTACAGCTGGCAGAAGGCACTCCGGTAGAAGTACCCACAACGATCGAAACCGACTTTAAAATGACCCCGGCTCAATTAAGAGCTGCGATCACCCCTAAGACCAAAATGCTCTGGTTCAGTTCCCCCTGCAACCCCAGCGGCTCTGTCTATAGCGAAGAGGAACTCAAAGGCCTTGCGGAAGTCCTGAAGGATCACCCCGGGATTTACGTCGTTTCCGATGAGATTTACGAACACATCAATTTCAGGGGAAAGCATGCCAGTATTGCGTCTATCGATGGAATGTACGACAGGACGATCACTGTGAACGGAGTATCCAAGGCCTTCGCTATGACCGGCTGGAGGATCGGATATATAGGCGCGGCCGACTGGATCGCCAAGGCCTGCACGAAATTCCAGGGACAGATCACCAGTGGTGCCAATGCCATTGGCCAGCGCGCGACCATTGCTGCCCTTGAAGCCCCGGTGAGCGCCATTCAGTACATGATCGATAAATTCCGGGAAAGGCGTGACCTCATCCTGGAACTTTTAGGCACGATCGACGGATTTAAACTCAACGTACCCGAAGGTGCGTTTTATGTCTTTCCAAATATTTCAGGCTATTTCGGCAGGGACCTCAAGGGCAGGAAGATCAGCAATGCCTCTGACTTTGCGATGTACCTCCTGGAAGAGGCCAATGTCGCAACCGTCACAGGTGAAGCTTTCGGTAACCCGGACTGTATCCGCATTTCCTACGCAGCATCGGAAGCAGAGATCAGGGAGGCTGTAGCCAGGATCAAAAAGGCCCTGGCATAGATCAGGTCCTCTTCCAGAAATAAGGGGTGAGCAGGATCAGGACTGTAAAGAGTTCCAACCTCCCGGCGAGCATCAGAAAGCCACACCACCATTTGCCCAACACCGGCAGGCTGTTGAAGTTGTTCAGCGGACTGAGGGAACCAAAGGCCGGCCCTACATTACCCAGGGATGAAGCCGCCCCACCGATGGCCGATTCAAAATCGAGGCCCAGAAAGCCCAGCACAAGGGCACCGATCACAAAGAGCAGCATATAGAGAACAAAGAATCCTATGACGTTGTAGACCACGTGTTCGGTCACGGTCTTGTTGTTGAATCGAACCGGGATCACAGCATTTGGATGCAGGGTCCGCTTGAATTCGAGCAAGCCGTTTTTGATGATGAGGATATGTCTCATGATCTTGATACCTCCCGCGGTGGAACCGGCAGACCCCCCCGCGAACATCAACCCGAAAAAGAATACGGTGATAAAGGGCGTCCATCCCGTGAAATCGGCCGAGACAAATCCCGTGGTCGTCACTACGGCCACTACCTGGAAAAGGGCATGCCTGAAAGCGTGTTCAGCATTACCCAGGACCTGGGGGTGATAATCGGAAACTGATACCTTCGCCATAAAATAGATCACCAGGGCCACAGCGATCACAATGAGGAAGGTAAAGATCGCGTAGTATTTAAATTCTTCATCCCTGAGAACTTTCTGCACCTTTCCCTTGAAGGCAAAATAGCTGAGGACGAAGTTGCTCCCGGCCAGGAACATAAAGAAGATCACGATGTACTGTATCAAAGGCTGGTTATTCCAATAGGCCAGGCTGGCATTCTTGGTGGAGAACCCCCCTGTAGACAAGGTTGCCAGGGAGTGATTGATAGCATCAAAAAATGACATTCCCGCAAGGTTGAGCAAGACGGTCTCGGTAACGGTATACCCGAAGTAGATCAACCAGAGGCGCTTTGCGGTGTCCGTGATCCTGGGGTGAAGCTTGTCCGCATTTGGGCCAGGGGCCTCAGCAGCAAACAGCTGCATCCCGCCTATTCCCAGCAAAGGTAGAATGGCTATGGCCAGTACGATGATCCCCATCCCTCCTATCCAGTGCGTAAGGCTCCTCCAGAAAAGGATGCCTTCCGGCAATACCTCAATATCGTCGATGATGGAAGCCCCCGTGGTGGTGTATCCGGACATGGTCTCGAAAAAGGCATTGGTGACATCCGGTATAGCTCCCGAGAAGATATAAGGTAAAACTCCGGAGGCAGCCATGATGATCCATCCAAAGGTAACGATGATGTAGCCTTCCTTCCGGCTGACCTCCTTGTCGTGTCCACGGGTCAGGAACATAGCCATGACACCTATCATCATGGTCACTATGGAAGCCAGGGTGATATCGAGGGTTACGCCGTCCTCATAAATACCACTGACCACCGCCGCCAGAAGCATGAATCGTTACACAGAAGGAGGAGACCCATAAGATGAATGATGATCCTGGCGTTAAAACCCATTTTATAAAAATAAGCGTTCGATCTTCTGTATGGCCTGGGGCAGGCAGCATACTACCACCCGGTCACCGGCGGTGATCTTGAAGTCTCCCAGGGCTACCATCCCTTCTCCATCCCGGATCACACCTCCTATGATAGCATTTCTGGGAAAGTCCAGGTCGCGGATCACCTGCCCATTCATTTTGGACTCCGGTTTGACAACAAATTCCAGGATCTCCGCATTGAGGTTGTTAAGCCTGGTAAGGGCCACCACCTCCCCTTTCCTGATATACCGGAATATGTTGTTGGCGGCGAGCAGTTTTTTGTTGATCAGCGTATCGATACCGATGGACTGAGACAACTGGAAGTAATCCATATTCTCTACCAGGGCGATGGTCTTTTTGATATGCTTGGATTTGGCCACCAGGCAAGACATGATATTCGTCTCGGAGTTTCCCGTGACAGCGATAAAGGCATCCATGGACTCCAGACTCTCTTCTTCAAGCAATTCCACATTACGACCATCCCCATTGATCACCAGTGCATTGGGCAGAATGTCCGCGAGGTCGAATGCTTTTTCCTTGCTCTTTTCTATGAGTTTGACGTTGAATTTTTTCGCACAGAGGTCTCTGGCTGCTTTAAAGCCGACTTTACTGCCGCCCAGGATCATCACATTCTTAAGGGCTTCCTTTTTTTTGCCGGTGAGTTTGTACAGCTCGTCCACCCCTTTTTTATCCGTGATAAAGTATACCTGGTCATCGGCCTTAAAGACCGAATCCCCCCTGGGGATCAGCGTGAACTGCGTTCCGCTGCGCTGCATGGCGATGGGCATAAAGTGCAATTCCGGGAAGATGGAAGCGGCCTCCTTAACCGATTTCCCCACAAAGGGTGCGCTCTTGGGCAGGGAAACCCCCACCATGATCAGGGCGCCGTCCTCGAATTCATAGGTGTCGTGGAAGGCAGACTGGTTCAGGAGCAATTGTATCTCCGAAGCCGCCAGTTCCTCAGGCGAGATGAGCTCGTCTATACCGAGGTCTGAAAAATCGATTCGCTCCCGGTAATCCAGGAATTCCGTATTGGAGATCCGCGCGATGGTACGCTTGCATCCCATTTGCTTTGCCAACATACACAGGGTGATGTTGGTCGTCTCGGAAGATGTGACCCCGATCACAAGATCTGAGCTGTCTACCCTTGCTTCCTGTAATATGGAGATAGAGGTGGCATCTCCCCTCAAAACCCGAATGTCTAAATGGTTGTCTGCGTAAATCAGACTTTCTTTATGGGTGTCGATCAAGGTGATATCCTGTGATTCGTAAGAGAGTAGTTTAGCTAAATGAAAGCCAACCTCGCCGGCACCAGCGATGATAATCTTCATGGGCAAAAAAGGTCTTTAATCATATTGTACAGACCGTATTGGAAGTCTTAATCCAAAACTATATTTCCACGGCACTTACCAAAGGAAGAGTTGCATGGCTTGCGGGACAAAATTACGCAATTTTATTTCAACCCTGTGGATCAGCACATATTGTTTTACAGGGAACGGCTGTGTGATATTCCGGGCTGCAAACCCGGGGGTTTGTGTTATCTTTGCCCCAAAATTGACATCCATGTCAGGGAATGTGACTCCTTACAAAGACCCACAGCGGGGTAAAAAAGAACAGGTGACCTCCATGTTCGATGCTATTTCGGGGGAATACGACGGACTGAACAGGGTCATTTCCTTTGGAATAGACGTAAAATGGAGAAAGCGAGTAGTTGAGATCCTCAAAGAGAAATCCCCGGATACCATCCTGGATATCGCCACAGGGACGGGAGACCTGGCCATCCATCTGACGAAGACCGGGGCTTCCAGGATCGTAGGCCTGGATATCTCCCGAGGCATGCTGGAAGTGGGGAAAAAAAAGGTGCTCGAAAAAAAGCTGGAAGGCATTGTGGACATGGTCGTAGGAGACAGTGAGCACCTGGAGTTCAAGGACAATTCCTTCGACGCTGTAACCGTGGCTTTTGGGGTGCGTAATTTCGAGGACCTCAAACAAGGCCTTAGCGAGATCTACAGGGTACTGAAGCCCAAGGGCACCCTGGTGGTCCTGGAAACGTCCGTCCCTACCAAAACACCTTACAAACAGGGGTATTCCTTCTACTCCAGGTACATCCTCCCGACCATCGGCAAGATCTTCTCCAAAGACCGTTCGGCATACCGGTATTTAAGCGAATCAGCCTCCGTCTTTCCACACGGCCAGGCCTTCAACAATATTTTAGGGGAAATCGGGTTTATAGGTATGGAGAACAAACCCCAAACCTTTGGAGTGGCCTCTATTTACATCGCCAGCAAGTAGTCTATGAGAAGACCTTTCATTCTTCTGATCCTGATCCTCTTTGTGCACCCATCCGGGCTTTTTGCCCAGTTCAATGAGAAGCCTATCCTCAATCTTGAGAATGAGGACAAAGCACTGCTGAATTGGGGCTATTTTCTGGGATTTAACCAGTACGATTTCAAATTCGAGTACAAGAATGACCTACAGGACATCCTGGTGGATAAGTCGCTTGGCTTCAACGTGGGACTGATAGGGGAACTCCGTCTCCACGAACACTTAGACCTCCGCTTTGAACCCGGCTTGTTCTACAGTACCCGTACACTGGGGTTTCCCGGATTTTCTGAAGAGAACGACGCCATCAGAGAAGTAAAATCGACCTACATCAACTTTCCCCTCCTCCTGAAAGTGAGTGCCAAAAGAATAGGCAACTGGAAGCCGTTCATCGTGGGCGGGGCTTCGACCTCCCTGAATCTCGGCAGCAATGAGGACAGCCTGGATGACAATAGCAGCGGTACCTTTCGCATGAAGAAACAGGTCTTTAATTACGAGCTCGGTTTTGGGATCGACTTCTATACGGAATACTTCAAATTTTCCCCTTCCATCAGGGGCGTCTTCGCCATTACCGATGAACTGGTCCCCGACAATGACCCCTCCAGTCCCTGGACGGGCAATATAGATGCCCTTCGTACACGCGGTGTTTTTGTCAACTTTACCTTCGAATAGTCCTCAATCAGCCTCGCCTCAGTTCGCTCAGAAGAATGGCCGTGGCCGTGGCGACATTAAGGCTTTCTGCGGTTTCCTCCCCGTACTGGGGGATGCTCACACGGGT
Organism: uncultured Muriicola sp.; assembly: GCA_965364605.1. Lineage (GTDB taxonomy): Bacteria > Bacteroidota > Bacteroidia > Flavobacteriales > Flavobacteriaceae > Muriicola. The sequence continues at coordinate 71 of CBDTYM010000076.1, read as the reverse complement.
ATGGAGCAGTTCGCCTACTGCCTCGGAAATACCATGGGCCTCGTTACCCATGACCAGGATGCCTTTCTCGG
>CBDTYM010000075.1:0-12306 GCA_965364605.1 uncultured Muriicola sp. | reverse complement strand
GAAGGCCGACACGGCTGATGACCAGGATGTCGATATCGCTCGTGGCTGACTCCATTCCCCGGGCTACGGAGCCGAAGATGAAGGCAAGGTGACGCTGCTGGCCGCTGACATGGGCACCACCAATGGCATAGAGATCAGCCCTAATGGAAAATTCCTGTACGTGAACGAATCTGTTCAGCGCAAAGTGTGGAAGTACCGGATACGACGGGACGGCTCCCTGAAAAAGAAAAGTCTCCTGATCGCCTTCGAGGACTTCGGTCTGGACGGGATGCGATGTGATGTTCAGGGCAACCTGCTGATCACTCGATACGGAAAAGGGACCGTGGTAATGGTATCTCCCTCGGGTAAGGTGCTCCGGGAATTCGCATTAAAAGGCAAAAACCCATCCAACCTGGCATTCGGAGGAAGGGACGGGAAAACCGTCTACGTGACCCTGGCAGACCGCGGTTGTGTAGAGCAAATAAGAGTGCCCCACCAGGGGAGTTATTACAGTAAAATTCATTAAAAAAATACGATGATAAAGAACTTAAAACACAATGCCCTGCTATGGAGTGCAGGATTCCTGATGATGGGATGCGGCAGCATCAATATCGTTTCTACTCCTATCGAAAATATAGACAGCAACCCTTTAAAAGTGTCTTCTCTGACCGAGGTAGAAAAACAGAATTGGGGCCATGCCGACCTGCTTACTGATACCATCCCGGGGATGAGTGTGGACAGGGCCTACGAAGAGCTCCTCGGGAAGAAAAAAGGGGATAAGGTGATCGTGGCCGTCCTGGATTCTGGCATTGATCTGATGCACGAAGATCTGGACGAAGTGATATGGACCAACAAAGATGAAAAGCCTGGAAACGGGATAGATGATGATGGCAATGGGTATGTTGACGATGTACACGGTTATAATTTCCTGGGAGAGGCGTACAATGAACAGCTGGAATATGCCCGTATCCTGAGGCTGAATCTAGGGGATGAGGCTCTCAGGGCCGAGGCCCGGGAAAAACTGGACAAAGACCTGAAAGAGGCCAGGGAAACCCGTCAGATGCTGCAGTCCACCAAGCAACAGACCGATCAGATCCTGGATCTCGTAAAACAATCCCACGAGGCTATCTCCGAGGAGCTCGGGAAATCATCCTACACCTCGGAAGAGGTGGCTGCTATCGAGACAACAGATCCCAACCTTCAAAGGAACATCAGCGTGATACAACAGATGTTCAACTACGGGGACAGTATTCCGGAAGTGATCACCCTGATCGAGGAGGACATTGAACGGGCAGCGGAAGGGCTGACCTATTTCAACGACCGGGTGGAATACAACCTCAATGTGGATTTCAACGGCAGGGAAGTCGTGGGGGATGACCCCTATGATTACAGTGACAAGAAATACGGGAATGGGAACCCCATGAACCGGGTGGAAGATGAGAGTCACGGCACACACGTGGCCGGTATCATCGCTGCGGAAAGAAACAACGGCCTCGGAGCCAACGGAGTGGCTAACAACGTGGAGATCATGAGCCTGAGGGCTGTGCCCAATGGAGATGAATACGACAAAGATATCGCCCTGGCGATCCGCTACGCTGCGGACAACGGTGCCAGTATCATCAATTGCAGTTTTGGAAAGGCCTTCTCCCCCAATGCAGAGTGGGTGTATGACGCCATCCGCTACGCTGCGGACAAAGACGTGCTCATCGTTCACGCCGCTGGCAATGATGCCCTCGACCTCGACGACAAAGACAACACCAATTACCCAAACGACCATAAGATCGGGGACACTGAATTTGCCGATAATGTGATTACCGTAGGGGCCCTTAACAACACCTATGGCTCTGAGATGGTGGCTTCCTTCTCCAACTACGGTTCCATGAACGTGGATGTTTTTGCGCCCGGAGGCGGTATTTATTCCACCATGCCCGGCAGCAAATATAAATTTCAGGGGGGGACTTCCATGGCTGCGCCTGCCGTAAGCGGTATCGCGGCCCTGATCCGATCCTACTTCCCTGACCTCTCCGCCTCTGAAGTGAAACACATATTGATGGATTCAGGGCTGAGCACCAAGATCCAGGTAGTCGTGGGGGGAGACCCGGAGAAGGCCAAGCCCTTCGACCAGCTCTCCAGGTCGGGTAAGATGGTCAACGCATACAACGCCTTGATCCTGGCCCAGAAAGTATCAGACGCTAAATAAAATAAATCCTTATGACGATCGACGAGCTCAAAATAGTATTCAGCATAACACTTGCCTTTTTTCTTTCCCTGGGTATCAGTGCCCAGGGCAACCACCACTATTGGCAACAAGCAGTAGACTATACCATGAAGGTGGATATGGATGTGGAGACCTACAGGTATACCGGGTCCCAGAACCTGGTGTACACCAACAACTCTCCCGACACCCTCAACCGTGTATTTTATCACATGTACTTCAACGCCTTTCAGCCGGGAAGCGAGATGGACATAAGGCTACAGCACATTTCAGATCCCGATCGGAGGATGATAGCGGATGGTAAGAGTCGCATTGCGGACCTGAGCCCAGGTGAGATCGGGTATCTCAGGGCCTCCACCCTGACCCAGGACGGGAAAGAGGTAAAGTACTCCCTTGAAGGGACTGTCCTGGTGGTGGAGTTGGACCATCCTATTCCTCCTAACACTTCTACTACCTTACACATGGATTTTGAGGGGCAAGTACCGCTCCAGATCAGGCGTTCAGGCAGGGACAACAAAGAAGGGGTTGCACTCTCCATGAGTCAGTGGTACCCCAAATTAGCGGAATACGATTTTGAAGGCTGGCATGCTGATCCCTACATTGCCCGTGAATTCCATGGGGTATGGGGTGATTTTGATGTCTCTATCACCCTTGACAAGAAATATACCGTGGGTGGCACGGGATACCTGCAAAATCCACAGGAGATCGGCCACGGCTATGAAACCCCGGGAACCAAGGTGAAGCAGCCCCGGGGGAAGACGTTAACCTGGCATTTTAAAGCTCCGATGGTACACGATTTTATGTGGGCAGCTGACCCGGATTACATCCACGACACCCTCCCTATGGAGAACGGCCCCACCCTCCATTTTTTCTATAAAAACAAGTCCGAGATCCTGGAGAATTGGAAAAAACTTCAGCCCAAGACGGCCGACGCCATGCGCTTTTTTAACCAAAATGTCGGGCAGTATCCTTACAAGCAATACTCCGTAGTGCAGGGAGGGGATGGCGGAATGGAGTACGCCATGAGCACCCTGATCACGGGTGAGCGAAGTTTTGGCAGCCTCGTGGGCGTCATGGTTCACGAAATGGCCCATTCCTGGTTTCAGCACCTCCTGGCGACCAATGAAGCCAAACACGAGTGGATGGATGAAGGGTTCACCTCCTTTATTTCAGACCTGTGTATGAATTCGATCATGAACCAGAACAAGCCCAATCCTTTCGAAGATTCTTACAAAGGATACTTCAACCTCGTCCTTTCCGGCAAAGAGCAACCTCAAACCACACATGCTGACCGGTACGAATTTAACACGGCCTACGGACGCTCTGCCTACAGCAAAGGAGCCGTATTCCTCGCCCAGCTGGGGTATGTGATCGGACAGGACAAGCTTATGGAAACACTTAAAAAGTACTATGCTGACTTTAAATTCAAGCACCCTACCCCCAATGATATCAAAAGGACGGCAGAGAAAGTATCGGGCATGGAGCTCGACTGGTACCTCACGGACTGGACTCAGACCACAAACACCATTGATTACGGGATCAGGACGGTGGCCTCTGAGGGCGAGGGAACTGAAATCACTTTGGAGCGCATCGGCCTGATGCCTATGCCCCTGGATATCCTCCTAGTCTACAAGGACGGAAATCAAGAGACCATTTATATCCCCCTGCAGATGATGAGGGGAGAAAAAGAGAATCCCTACGGGCAGGTAAAAAGAACGGTATTACCAGATTGGCCCTGGGCATTCCCGGAGTACTCCTTTGAGGTCTCCCAGCCCCTGGACAATATAAAGGCGGTCGTCATCGATCCGTCTCAGCTCATGGCAGACGTAGCCGTTGAGAACAACGTTTGGGTTTCTGAAGAGGAATAGGATAGGTCAGAACCAGGGTTCGTCTTTATAAAGGTCGTTCCGGGCGGCCCTCTCCCTGTTCTTGATCAGCAGGTGGGTGCGGTCCAGGGAGCGATTTCGGAATCCGAGAAGGTGAAAGATGGCCTTGCTGTAAAACCGGGCCACTTTGAGGTTGACAATCAGCTGAGATTTATCCTTATCCTTCCAACTCACTCCAGGCAGGAATGTCAGGAGGTGATCTGCCCTGGTTTTGCGCAGTGCCCCCGATAAGGCAAGGGCCCATTTTGGGATACGTCTGATCATAAAGAAGCCTTCTGCTCCTTGTTTCTGATACAGTGGCATAAATAAGATCCCTTTCTTATCGGCCACCACCGGGCTGTCATTGTGCCTTGCCAGGGGGGTCCCTTTGGATACCGATTCGAAACTCGAAAATCCTGGTTCCATTTGATAGGTGTCCCCTGTTTCTATCGCATACCGATCTGTGATCTCGTAAAAGCTTCGGTTGTTGGCAGCAGCTTGTTTGAGTTCAGCCTTGTAATACTTCAAGTGAGGCACCTCTTCTGCCGAGAGAGCCCCGGAGAAGACAAGGGCCAGCCAGAAAAAGGCTATACTGTTTACCCGAGCTTCTTCGCTGGCGTGTTGACCCGATTCGAACCCCAGTGACACAAATCCGAATTCGTTGATATAGTTCAGCACCGGACCCTCCAGGTACTCCTCAATCCCCAGGATGATAGGTACGGGAAACTTGCGTGCATATTTCCGGTTGATCATAGCGTCATTAATGGTGATAAATGGCAGGGTCTTGCTGGAGGTCGTGTGGAAATCGATAAAATAGAAAGGGGCTTCATGTGCCTCGAGAAGCTCGCGGATCACCCCCAGGATATCTAGCATTTGCCGGTCCTCTGACGTCAATTTATCCTTTATCCCCTTCTCCAGTGCTTCTATGTCCTCCCTGAACCATATCCGGTTGAGGTCTTTTTCCAGATATCGCTTGTCTTCGAGCAGGGCGGGGATATTTCCCGCGATCCCGTAAATATGCCCCCGGACAGGCAGTGGGTTCCGGTTCAATTCGGCAAAAACGTGCTGTAGGGCTTGTATACCAGAGGGTTCATTACCGTGAATACCACCAAAGAATACCAGCACCGGTCCGGGTCCACGTCCTTTGACATGACCCAGAATACGTTTTAATCGGGAATTTTTCGCCGTTTCGGTTTGTGGCATGGACTAAAGATCGTTGCTCGTGATGATCCCTACCAGTTTCCTGCTTCTGACCACAGGCAGGCAGTGGATCTTGTTCTCTTCCATCATCTTTTCAGCTTCCTTTAGCGAAACGTCTTCGGTAACAGTGATTAGCTCCGTTTTCATGATTTCCTTAAGGCTTCCCGGATGTTTGTCCGGATGGTCCTTGAAATACTGCACGTCTGTCCAGCTCAGCAACCCGGACAGGTTGAGGTCTTCATCCAGTATGGGTGCGTGGTGTATGTTTTTCCAAAGCATCATCTTGAGTACAAGTTCTGCACTGTCACTTTCCTGGGCAGTTATGATACGGGTGTTCATGCGGTCACCCACACAGAGATCCTCTTCCGGGATGCGGTACTCGTCCCCCCTGGTCAATTGCCAGGCGTCGACGGCATATCGCTTTTCCTGCCTGTCATACATGGCAGACACCAGCACTTTCAGGGCCTCGGGTACTTTGTGGTCTTTTCTAAGCTTTCTGTACGAATTGATCATCCAGCGCGACCCCGTTTGCGAACGGATCCGTCTTTCGATGATGGAAAGATAGTGTTCTGCATCCCTGGGCTCCACATTCATGCTGTACAGGCCGCGAAAAGCCATGGGAAGGAAATGGTCCAAAAGGAGGTCTTTGCTGCTCATAAGTTTCCCCTCCCAGTAGAACTGGGCACTCATTCCGTACCGGGCAGCGGCAAAGAAATTGCTTTTGACATCTTTGAAGTCCATTTTGTTATGGATATCATCCAGGGCACGAGGCCTTCCGTGCATCAGACCCACCCAGAACATCATATTGGCGATCTCATCATCGGTAGTCGGGCCTGATGGCATATAACGGTTCTCTATTCTGACATGAGGTTTTCCATTGGTGATGCCGTAACAGAGCCTGTTCCAACGATAGGTGGTGCCGTTGTGAAGACTCAGGGCCCTCAGTTTAGGGATCTCCCCGTTGTGGAACTGGGTCAGGCTGTCTTTCTTGAAGTCCGTGGTCACCAGGCTTCTGAAGTTGATCACCGAATCCTTGAAGAAGTCGGCCACCCCGCCTTTCACCCAGTCCTGCCCAAAGCTCACCCTGGATTCCTTTTCGTTCAGGATGAAAGTACTTCTACGCGTATCCACACTCTGCGTAAATAAGGCTATACGGGTTTCTTCCCACAGTTCCTTACCCATCAGCAGGGGAGAATTAACACATATCGATAGCAAAGGTCCGGCGATGGCCTGGGCCCAGTTATAAGTGCTTGCGAATTGTTCCGGGTCGATCTGGAGGTGGGCCTGGAAACTCGTATTGCACCCTTCGTAGAGTATGGTGTCGTGGTGCAGGTTCACCTCATCCACACCTTTGATATGAAGTTCAATGTCGTCCTTGCGGATATTGCGGATGGCCTCGTTGAGAATCTGATAGCGAGCCACAGGCGTCATATAGTCGTATTGCAGAAATTTATGGGTGATAGTAGGCAGGATCCCGGTTAGGATCACCTTCGCCTTATGTTTTGAGGCCGCATCCTTAGCTACCGATAAAAGTTCGTTCAGCTGCTTGTGTAGTTCCGAAAAACAAGTGCCCCCCAATACAATGGGATCCAGGTTGAGTTCCAGATTGTACTTGTTCAGCTCTGAGGTAAAGTGATTGTCTGCGATGTCTTTGAGAATATCTCCAGCCCTATCGGAGGGGTCCCAGGCATCGTCTACCAGACAGAACTCCTGTTCCGCCCCAATATGGATCGGTTTGGTCTCAAAGAGGCCTTTGTCCAGCATAAGCTCGAGAGCTTCGATGTCCTTCAGTAGCTGATCTATGTATTGCTTTTTGTCCTCGGTTTTCTCGAACCTGTGAACGATCTTTTCTCCCATATTGGTTCCTTTGATCCTTGTATGTGCACCGTGGGTACAAGGTACTGCCTGGCCCCCTCGGAAAATATGACAATTGTCATCCCCCTCCGGCACACTTATTCTCACTATTTTTACCCCCTGATGAGGCTTACGTTTCCCAAAGAAGAAAAATTAAAGCGCGAAAAACAAATTCGGGAGGTCTTTGCAAAAGGCTCTTCCATTACCGTTTTCCCGATAAAGCTTCTCTTCCTGAAAAATGAGGATAAGATATCCAATTTTCAGGTGGGTTTTACCGTTCCTAAAAAGAACTTCCGGGGTGCTGTGCAGAGAAACCGGTTAAAACGGCTGCTCAGGGAGGCCTACCGCCTCAACAAGCCTCGTTTTTTTAACAAAACACAGGGAAGCTATGCCTTTATGTTTTTATACCTTGGAAAAGAAATGGCCTCTTTTCAAGACCTAGAGGGGAAGATGCGCGAAGTAGTAGACAAATTTTTAATCCGTGTTGCTGATGAGAAAGTCAATCCTTAAAAGAATCCTGATCCCTGCCCTGGCGGTCATTGTCCTGCTGGGAGCGAGTAGTTTTAAGTCCGATTTCTTCGAGATCGCTAAACAGATAGAGATCTTTACAACCCTGTTCAAGGAATTGAACATGAACTACGTAGACGAGACCAATCCCGCAGAATTGATGGATACGGCTATCAAGAACATGCTGGACGACCTCGACCCCTATACCAAATTCCTCAACGAACAGGATGTGGAGACCTACCGCATCAACAATACCGGAGAATACTCCGGAATAGGAGCGCTGGTACGCTCTTTTGAAGACAAGCTGGTCATCATTGAGCCATATAAGGGATATCCGGCAGACAAGGCTGGCCTTAAGGCCGGAGATGAACTGATCACCATCGCCGGTATAGACGTCAAGGATTTTCAGGATGACGCCAGTGAACTGTTGAAGGGAGCCAACAAAACTTCCGTAGAGGTCACTTACCTCCGGCAGGGAAAACCCTATAATGCCACTATAGAGCGGGAAGCCATTGAAGTGGATGCCGTCCCTTACTATCACATGGTTGATGACGAGACGGGATATGTCGTCCTTTCCCGATTTAATAAAAAAGCCTCCTCTCAAACTGAGGAAGCCATAGAATCCCTCAAAGCAGAAGGGGCTAAAAAACTGATCCTCGACCTAAGGGGCAACCCGGGAGGGCTGCTCTCAGAGGCGATCAATGTCACCAACCTCTTCGTGCCTAAAGGCACCCTTGTGGTGACCACCAAATCCAAGGTCAAGAAATTCAATCAAAGTTATGAGACCCGTAACAAACCCCTGGATGAAGAGATCCCTTTGGTAGTCCTGGTTGATGGCAGAAGCGCCTCGGCCAGCGAGATCGTATCGGGCAGCCTGCAGGACCTGGACCGGGCAGTGATCGTCGGTGCCCGGAGTTTTGGGAAAGGTCTGGTACAAAGACCCCTCAAGTTGACCTACGGCACCCAACTCAAGGTGACCATCTCGCGCTACTACACCCCGAGTGGGCGCTGCATACAGTCCCTGGATTACTGGAATCGGGATGAAACTGGCAAAGCAGTGCGCAATACGGAATTCAACGACTTTAAGACGAAGAATGGTAGGAAGGTCCAGGACGGAGGTGGTATTATGCCCGACATCGCCATCGCCTCCCTTAACACCAACGATATGGTCAGCGCTTTGGTCAACAATAATGTCATCTTCGACTACGCTACTTCCTATTATTACGACCACCCCGGGCAGAAGGTGGCGGATTTTGAGCTGAAAGACAGCGATTTTGAAGCTTTTAAACGTTTCGTTTCAGCCAGCAACTTCGATTTTCAGACCAAGACAGAGCTGGCCCTCAAGGAATCCCTGACCGGAAAAGACCAGGTGATCTTCGGAGAAGAGGTGGAAGCGAATACCAAGGTCCTGTTGCGAAGTATCGAGAAGAGTAAGTTAGAGGCGCTGGACACCTATCGGAAGGAGATCAGCAAACCCCTGGAAGATGAGATCATCAAGCGTTACGTTTACAGACAGGGTCTTTATGACTATTATCTCCAGCATGACGAAGCCATCCTTACCAGCCGGGAACTCCTCAAGGACCTTTCCAGGTACAACGCTATTCTGAAATAGGGAGCGGACAGACGTAGACCCGCTTTTAAGTGTAAACGATCCCGGTGTGGGACAATACCGTCTGGCCGGATTAATTTATTTCCCGCCTAAATAGACAGATTTATCTATTTTTACCGCCGTTAAATCAATCTGCATTTATGGCAAGCAAATACAGCCGCTGGTATCACCCCTATAAACCGAGTGAACCATTTAAAAAGAAGGTCGCTTATTTCAGCATGGAGTTCGGGATACATCAGGCCCTGAAGATTTACTCCGGAGGCCTGGGCTTTCTGGCCGGGTCCCACATGCTCTCTGCTTACGAGCTCAAACAAAACGTCATAGGGGTAGGGATGCTTTGGAAATACGGATACTACGACCAGAGCAGGAACAAAGACCAGACCCTTCGCCCTGATTTTGTGGAAAAGAACTACCCATTTCTCGAGGATTCCGGCCTTGAAATGGAGATCGGTATTTTTGGGAATGGTTCCGTAAAAGTAAGAGCCATGGTATTGAAGCCCGAAATATTCGGCTCGGTACCCATCTATCTGCTCACCACTGATGTAGATGGGAATGATGACCTTTCAAGATCGATCACCCACCATTTATACGACGCCAATGAACTCACCCGCATCTGCCAGAACATCGTTCTTGGGATAGGCGGGGCCAAACTGGTAGAGGCCCTGGGCGGCGCAGACATCTACCACCTGAACGAAGGGCATGCGCTTCCTGCTTTTTACCATTTAAGAAATCAAGGGGTGGGTAAGGAGAGTATGGCGTTTACGACCCATACACCCGAACTGGCTGGCAATGTGGAGCGGGATGCCTGGGTGCTAAACGATAGTGGTTTCTTCGGACGAAAACTTTCAGAAGAGGAACTGATGCAGGAAACCAGTGGCTCAGACCGGTTGAATTATACCGTGGCAGCCCTGCGGATGGCACACAAGACCAATGCGGTCTCCAAACTACACGCCAAGGTCTCCAGGAAGATGTGGAAGGGCAACAAGGGGAGCAACAAGATCTTTCCGATCACCAATGCCCAGAACCAGAATTTCTGGCAGGACAAGGCCCTGCAAAAAGCCCGAAAGTCAGATAATGTAAACGCTTTTCAAAAGCGTAAAGCAGCTTTAAAAAGGGAGTTGTTCGATGTCGTTCTCAACCAGACCGGGAAGCTGTTCGATCCGGATGTACTGACAATCGTATGGGCAAGAAGGTTTGCCGGGTACAAAAGGGCAGACCTCCTGCTTCGCGATATGGAGCGGTTTGAAAGTATCCTGAGCAACACCAAACACCCGGTACAGATTATATGGGCCGGGAAGCCATATCCCAAGGATATGGAAGGGATCGGTGTATTTGACAGACTCGTACACTTTACCAGATACAGGGCGAATACCGCCGTCCTGGTCGGATATGAGATGGCCCTTTCCAAAATGCTGAAGACCGGTTCTGATATTTGGCTGAACACCCCCAGGATCACCAGGGAAGCCTCAGGAACCAGCGGGATGACAGCAGCCATGAATGGCAGTGTAAACCTGTCCATCAACGATGGTTGGGTGCCCGAATTCGCCAGGGACCTCAAGAACTGCTTTGTGCTACCTGAGGCAGATGCTTCAAAACCTGCCTGGGAGCAAGACGACTTTGACAGCGGGAACCTTTATGACTGCCTGGAGAACACCGTGCTACCACTATACTATAACTCACCTGAAAAGTGGTCGGCAATGGTGTTTCGGGGGATGGATGATGTGCTTGCCGGATTCACCAGTGAGCGTATGGCCAAACAATACTACAAAGAACTCTATCAATGACAAAAAGGCCCCAATACAGCATCTATTTGATTGGGGCTTTCCTGACGCTTTTCCTCCTGCTGTGTTGCAAAAAAGAGAAAGAAAAGAAGAGTTTTCATTTGTCAACTTCCATTGCGGTAAAGGACACCCTGTCCGGCATAAGCCTGATCGTACTGGGCACTGTGCAGGATGCAGGATCGCCCCAGATCGGCTGTGAAAAGGAATGCTGCCGAGGTCTTTTCGATCGACCAGATCCTCTGAGAAAGGTTGTTTCCCTCGGCCTTATTGACCATGAAACAGGCAAACGCTACATTGTAGAAGCAACACCAGATATCGCCACCCAACTCCACGCCCTTAACCGTACTGCCGGAGTGCCTGAAGGAAAGACCCCTGATGGGATATTTTTGACACATGCCCATATCGGCCATTACACCGGACTCATGTACCTGGGAAAAGAGGCGATGCATGCCTCACGTGTGCCGGTGTATGTCATGCCCCGCATGGGCCGGTTCCTGGATAAAAATGGCCCCTGGGATCAATTGATCCACCAGGATAATATACGCCTTTACCGTTTGAAAGGAGATTCCGCTGTGGCTCTTACCCCTAATTTATCAGTAGTTCCGTTCCTCGTTCCCCACAGGGATGAATATTCCGAGACAGTAGGCTTTGAGATACGGGGGCCACATAAAAAGGCTCTGTTTATCCCGGACATAGACAAATGGGAGCGATGGGACAGGGAGATCGAAGAGAAGATTGCACAGGTGGATTACGCTTTTCTCGATGCGACATTTTTCAGTGGAGATGAACTCAACACACGAAATATGGAAGAAATTCCCCATCCCTTTGTCCTGGAAACCCTGCTGAGGTTTTCCGATCTGCCCGCCTCGGAAAAAAAGAAAATCCGCTTTATCCACTTCAACCATACCAATCCCCTCTTAATCCGTGATAGTGAAGCTTATAAGAAGGTCATCTCCGGGGGTTATGGAGTGGCAGAATTTTTGGAAAAAATAGATCTCTGACTATTGGATAAAAGCCTTAGATCATTTATTGAAAGTGCTCTTGGTAGTAAACTGACTTCCGCAGTTCCAGTTTCCGGAGGCGACATCGCCTCAGCCTACAAACTCGAGTTCGGAGGTGAACGCTGGTTCTGTAAATACCAGAAGGGCGGGCGGGGTTTTGATATGCTTCGACGAGAAAAAGAGGGTCTTGAAGCCATTGGAGAGACTGGCCTCATCCGTACCCCTGAAATACTGTTCCTGGGCAATACTGAAGATGGAGGGCTGCTCATCATGGAATTTGTGGATTCCAGGTCGC
>CBDTYM010000074.1:0-12394 GCA_965364605.1 uncultured Muriicola sp. | reverse complement strand
GGATACCCTTACTGCCGTAGAAAACAGTTCCTCCACCGGTATCGCCGATAGTCTCTCCGTCTTTTAGTTCGTCTGGCAGGTCGGGCATGATACCCCCGTCGTACCAGTTAAGGGCGATCTCTCCGTGTCGCTCGGTATTGAATTTGAGTCGGACGATAGAGGAAGCAGGACAGGATGCACTGTAATCCGCTTCCACGAAATCGCCTACCCAGTTAGTGGTACAGCTTGCCTCTGCTTCAGTGGGATATCCCAGATCGAGCACTCCAAAGGGGGTCTCCATAATATGGCAGCCCATGTCCCCAAGGGCGCCGGTTCCAAAATCCCACCAGCCCCTCCATTTGAACGGGAGGTAGGCATCGTTGTAATCTCTTTCTGCCGCCGGGCCCAGCCAAAGGTCCCAATCCAGACCATCGGGGATTTCGTCCTTGCCTGTGGGCAAGGGGACCCCCTGGGGCCACACCGGCCGATTGGTCCAGCAATCCACCCTTTCTACGGTACCGATCACTCCGCTGTTGATCCATTCCTTGGCCTGCCTGCTGCCATCGCTGGATGCCCCCTGATTGCCCATCTGTGTTACTATGCCATTCTCCCTGGCCACCTCGGTCATGAGTCGTGCTTCCGCAATATTATGGGTCAGGGGTTTTTCGACATAGGCGTGCTTTTTGGCCCGCATGAATGGCAGGGCAATAGTGGCATGTGTATGGTCCGGGGTGGCTACCATGATCGCATCCATGTCCTTCAATTGCTTGTCGTATACTTTTCGAAAATCGGTGTAGCGTTTAACGTCCGGGTATAACTCGTAGGTCTGGGCTGCCCTTCGCTGGTCTACGTCGCAAAAAGAAACAAATTTTACCTGTCCGGTTTCCTGCAGGGAGCGGATAACCCCCTGGCCCCTCCCGCCGACGCCAAACGCCCCGATATAAAGTGTATCGCTGGGGGGCACATGATCCTTGCCGAGAACATAACTGGGAACAATTGAAAAAACGGCAGTGGAAGCCGTAACGCCTTTGATGAATTTTCGTCTTTGCATGAATGTGATTTTTCTGCTCAGGAAGATACAAAAAAGAGAAGCAAAGAGGTGAAATTTTCCACAGGCTATGGGGAGAAAAGGCAGGATGAAGTCATTTCTCGGACTACCGGCTTCCGTTCCACTCGGCGTAAAACTGTTCGAGGTACTGCAGCAGGAATTCGTGACGCTGGGTGGCGATCTTTTTTCCAGATTCTGTGTTCATCAGATCTTTGAGCAGCAATAATTTCTCGTAAAAGTGATTGATGGTCGGACTGTCTGACTTCTTGTAGGCGGCTTTGTCCATATTCGGATTGGGGGCGATGTCAGGATCATAGAGTTTACGGTTCTTAAATCCCCCGTAGTGAAAAGCCCTTGCTATGCCGATGGCGCCCAGGGCATCCAGGCGATCTGCATCCTGTACAACCTGGAGTTCCAGCGGGCATTTCTTTTTTTTCTTCCGGCCGATGGTATTTTTAAAGGAGATTTCTTTTATGATATAGACCACCTGTTTTACGACTTTCTTCTTCACCCCTATGGAGTAAAGGAAATCAGAAGCCAACCGTGGGCCTTTGCTTTCATCCCCTCCGTGGAACTTCGCATCGGCAATATCGTGTAACAGGGCACCCAGGCTTACCACCAGGACGTCTACCTTTTCATCCTTTGCGAGGAGAAGGGCATTTTTAAACACGCGCTGGGTATGAAACCAGTCGTGCCCGGCCTCGGCACCGCCAAGGGTTTCCTTTACAAAGTCAATAGTGGTCTCAACGATCTCAGTGGTGTTCATGGGCTGATACGAATATCACGGGTAATAAGGCTCTCAACCTCTTCGATTATGGCTTCAGGATTACCTTCGTTGGGAATGGGCGGATGTACTTTAAAGATGAGGTGTGAGCCAATGCCGTAGGGAAACTTGCCATAGCGCAACATCTTCCAGGAATTATTGATGCTGACAGGAACGATATAGGCAGAAGGCGCCTTTTTCATAAGGACCTTTAGACCGGTGGTCTGGAACTTCTTGGGTTGCCCGGTTCTGCTGCGGGTACCTTCCGGGAAAATCACGGCACTCCTGTTGTATTTTTGTATGTACTCCCCCAACTTTCCGATGGCTGCCAGGGCCTGCTTACTGTCTTTGCGGTCAATTAGTACCGAACCCCCGTGCCTCAGGTTGTAGGACACGCTGGGAATACCTTTGCCCAATTCGATCTTGCTGACGAATTTCGGATGGTGCCGTCTCATGTGCCAGATGATCGGTGGGATGTCGTTCATGCTCTGATGGTTGGAAACGATGATCAGGGGTTTGTCATCAGGGAGAGTAACATTCTTGAGAAAGGTATATCGGGTCCCCAGGATATAGGTGCACCACATCAGTACCAGGTTCAGTACACTGACACTTTTCTGATGAGCATTGTAGCCGAAGAGGTTAAGGCAGATCCACTGCACGGGGTGAAAGATCAAAAGGGTTAGCCCGAAAATCAGGAAGTAGAGCAGAGTCAGAGGATAGGCCAGGATCTTGCGCATGCTACAAAAATAAAAAACCGCACTTTCTTAAGTGCGGTTCTGCGCGATTTAACTCGGGTCTTTCTAACAAAATTCGTTATAGGCCTCTGTCAGGTTTTCGGCTATCATCTCAGCCGGCCTTCCCTCGATGTGATGTCTTTCGATCATGTGAACCAGTTCCCCGTTCTTAAACAGGGCCATGCTGGGTGAGGAAGGAGGAAAAGGGACCATCAGGTTTCTTGCAGCGTCTACAGCTTCCGTATCCACTCCTGCAAAAACAGTGATCAGGTGATCGGGTTTTTTCTCGTTTCTCAGGCTCATTTTCGCAGCGGGCCTTGCGTTTGCTGCGGCACATCCACATACGGAATTTACGACCACCAGGGTTGTCCCATCCCTGTGGATCGCTTTTTCCACAGCTTCTGCGGTATACAGTTCCTCGAAGCCTGCTGAGGACAGGTCTTCTCTCATCGGTTTTACTAATTCTGCCGGATACATAGTCTCTTTTTTTTGATTGGCGACAAAGATAAAGAATAAGTCCAACTTATCACCCAAAGATCTCATAACCCCTTCCGGGTAATTATCTCTTAAAGCCTATCTTTGCCAAAATTTTTTTCGCGCATGATTCGGTGGATCGCTGCCATTATCGGTTACTTCTTGTTGCGTCTGCCGGGAGCCATTATCGGTTTCCTGTTGGGCAGTGTCATGGATAGCATGGGATCAGGTTCGGGGCCGCGCAGTGTTTTTCAGGACCTTTCCAGGCAGAAGGTGAGTCCGGCCGATTTTGAACTCAACCTCCTTTCCCTCTGCTCTATCGTGATCAAGGCCGATGGGCAGGTGAGTCAGCGCGAACTGGACTACGTCAGGCAATACTTCCTGCAGACCTATGGGAAGGAAAAGGCCAATGCCATTTTCAGGACATTTAATGAGGTGATCAAAAAACGGGAGATCTCTGCCCAGCGAATCTGTGAATACCTCAACCAGCGGACCCGCTATGAGGTGCGGCTGCAATTGCTTCATTTCCTGTTTGCCATTGCCCAGTCCGATGGTTCCATCAGCCAGAAGGAAGTTGAAAAGATCAGGGAGATCGCGCGTTACCTCAGGATAGGCAGGAGCGATTACGAGAGTATTCAGGCGATGTTCGTCAAAGCTGCGGACAATGCGTATAAGATCCTGGAAGTCGAAAAGAATGCCACCGATGACGAGGTGAAAAAGGCCTATCGCACCATGGCCAAGAAATACCATCCCGACCGTGTGAATACGGAGAATGAAGCTATCAAGAAAGGGGCAGAAGAAAAATTCAAGGAGGTGCAAAAGGCTTATGAGCAAATTCAGAGAGAACGGGGGATCTAATATTTTTATGCCATGGGGAATTTTTGGTTTTACGTAGAATTGGGATTGGGTCATGTGCTGGACCTCTCGGCTTATGACCATATTTTGTTCCTGATGGCCCTGGCCATTCCCTATACCTTTGCATTATGGAGGAAGGTTTTGATCCTGGTTACTGTATTTACCATTGCACACTGCCTTTCCCTGGCCGTGTCGGTCTACAGGGTGGTGGAGATGGATGTCGCCCTGATCGAGTTCCTGATCCCGGTGACCATCCTTCTTACGGCCCTTTTCAATGTCCGTGAGGCCCGGAAGGAAAACAGTTCTTTCAGTTTTAAATTGCAGGGGGTGGCAACGGGCTTCTTCGGACTGATCCACGGCTTTGGTTTCTCCAACTACTTCAAGATGCTGATGGCAGGGGAAGACGAAAAATTCAACCCCCTCCTGGGGTTCGCAACAGGGATTGAGATCTCCCAGGTCATTGTGATTCTCTTGGTACTTCTGCTGGCAGCCCTTTTGGAAGGCGTCCTGAAATTACCACGCAGGTATTTCATCATCGGCACCACGGCTCTGGTGATCGTCATTACCGTGCCTATGATCATCGGCACCTGGCCCGGTTGAAAAAACGCCTCTTGTCGGTTTTAAATAAATATTAACCCTTGAGGGTTGCCGGACTCTGGCAAAGCCGGTATCTTAGTACCTGTAAGCTGTCTGGACTGAAAGCACCTGTGGTAGCGTGACCAAAAAAAAACAGAGAAAATACGATAAGGCCTATCTTAGGATGGCACACGAATGGGGCAAGTTGTCTTATTGCGTGAGAAAGCAGGTAGGAGCGATCATTGTCAAGGATCGAATGATCATCTCGGACGGATACAATGGAACGCCCACGGGCTTTGAAAATATTTGTGAGGATGAGGAGGGTTACACCAAGTGGTACGTTCTCCACGCAGAGGCCAATGCCATTTCGAAAGTGGCATCCTCCACCCAGTCCTGTCACGGTGCAACGCTGTATATCACACTTTCTCCCTGCCGGGAGTGTAGTAAGCTCATCCATCAGTCTGGCATAAAACGTGTGGTATATCAGATCGCTTACAAGGACAACTCCGGGCTCGACTTTCTGGATAGGGCAGGGGTTGAACTGGAGCACTTGCCCCAAATACAGGAAGAAAATGCGTAAGGATTCATGAAGAAATATCACTACATATGGCCGGCCGTGATCGCCCTGGCCCTCGCCCTGGGAATACTGATCGGTGGAAAGCTCAATTTTAATGACTCCCCGGAAAAGCTTTTCACTACCAACTCCAAGAAGGACAAGCTGAACCGGCTGATAGACTACATCGACTACGAGTACGTGGATGACATCAATACAGACAGTATTGTGGACGTCACGGTGAATAACATCCTCGACAAATTGGACCCCCATTCGGTATACATCCCAAAAGAAGAACTGACCCAGGTCTCGGAGAATATGAAAGGTGATTTTGTCGGAATCGGCATCAATTTCTATATGTATCGGGATACCATTACCGTTATCAGGACCATAGAGAATGGCCCCAGCTTTTTGAAAGGCATAGAGCCGGGGGATCGTATCCTGGAAGCAGACGGGGATACATTGCACGGTAAGAATCTGCCCAGCAGACAAATTGTGAGTACGCTCAAAGGGGAAAGCGGCTCAACGGTAAACCTGAAAGTATACCGAAAAAAAGAAGATCGTTTCTTTGAGGTGACCCTGAAAAGGGATCGGGTGCCCATCAAGAGCGTCGAGGCCTACTATATGCTGTCACCTGAAATGGGTTACATAAAGATCAATCGATTTGCAGAAACGACCTTCAAGGAATTCCGGAATGCCCTAAAAGACCTGCAAAGGTCGGGGGCTAAAAAGCTCACTCTGGATCTCAGGGACAATCCGGGGGGTTACCTCGGTATCGCGGAGCAGATGGCTGACGAGTTCCTGGAAGAGGGAAAGCTCATTCTCTTTACCAAAAACAAAAAAGGGAAGGTCGAAAAGATGTATGCCACGGATGCAGGAAGTTTTGAAGACAAACCTGTGTATGTCCTGATCAACGAACGATCTGCCTCGGCCAGTGAGATCATCGCCGGAGCTTTGCAGGACAATGACGTGGGGACCATCGTGGGACGGAGGTCTTTTGGAAAAGGGCTGGTACAACGCGAAATGGCCCTCGGAGACGGCTCAGCGGTCAGGCTGACGGTGTCCAGGTATTACACACCCACAGGGAGATCTATTCAGCGAGATTACCACAATGGCAGCGAGGATTACTACGAGCGGTTCGAGAAGCGGTTCGAAAATGGCGAACTGGTATCTGCAGACAGTATCAAGGTGGCTGATTCCCTCAAATATACTACCCCAAAAGGCAAAGTTGTCTACGGGGGAGGCGGGATCATTCCCGACGTGTTCGTACCCATCGGCAATATGGAGGAAGAGACGATCAAGAGTATGGAAAGCCTCGGTTTTATCTCCCGCTTCATCTTCGAGCATTTAGAGGAAGACAGGGTGCGATATGACATGTATACTGAAGAGGATTTTGTCAGGAATTTTAATGTGGATGATATCCTCTTTGAGAAATTCGTGGATTTTGCCCTGGCCAGTAATATCACCATGGACTTCTACCAGTATGACAAGCGTATCAAATTGTACTTAAAGTCGGCCCTGGCAGAGCAGTTGTTTTCTGAAAATATCAGTGCAAAGATCAGAGGTGAGTTAGATCTGATGTTGCAAAAAGTCCAGGAACTGGATGCCCCTACGTGGCAACCCGATACTCCCGTGTTAGAAGATTAACAAAATTCGGAATCTATTTATCTTTCAGCTTGTCGCTTATCTTCTTTGAAGTGAGGAGGATGAGCAATAAAACGATGGCGCAAAGGGCCGCTACCACCCCTATCACTGCAATAATGCTGTTCTCTCCCAGGGGGTCCGTGTAATCGATGACCGTGACATTGTAAACGATGAGTGCCAGGGCAAGGATGATCAGGACGATGGTGATTTTTTTGTTCATGAGAGAAGGGTGTTTATTTGCTACCTCAAAGTTACGGGAAAAGTTGGTTGATGTTGGTGGCGAAGAGTTTTACTGCAATGGCCAGGAGGATCACCCCAAAGACCTTACGGATAACACCAAGACCCCCTTTACCCAGGACCCGTTCTATTTTGGAAGAGGATTTCAGGACGAGGTAGACAAAGATGATATTGACAATAATGGCCACGATGATATTCTCCACGTAGAATTCCGCCCTCAGGGATAGCAGAGCGGTCATGGTCCCGGCCCCTGCTATGAGGGGGAAGGCGATGGGCACCACCGAGGCGGTCTGCGGTTCATCGTCCCTGTAGAGGGTAATGCCCAGGATCATCTCAATGGCGAGGAAAAAAATGATAAAGGCGCCTGCCACTGCAAATGAATAGACGTCAATGCGGATCAGGTTGAGGATTTCCTCACCGACGAACAGAAATGCCACCATGATACAGGCGGCAATGATGGATGCCTTTTCGGAATGGATATGCCCTACCCTTTTCCTCAGGTCAATGATAATTGGGATGCTGCCCACAATATCGATCACTGCAAAAAGAATAATACTGGCTGTCGCGATTTCCCTGAAATTCAAGTGCATGTTCACAGGTTTTAAAAGCGGTGCAAAAATAGGATATATTTTAGGATCGTTTAATGAGGTAAGTCGAATTATTATTGCAGGATTTCAGGACGATTGGGATATCTTTGTGCCTCACCGTTTTGTCTCATGTTTCAATTGGGGAAAATTCTGGTCTCTGAGGAGATCATCGAAAACGATTTTGTCTGCAACCTCACGGCCTGTAAAGGTGCCTGCTGCGTCGATGGAGATGCGGGGGCTCCCCTTGAGGAGGAGGAAGTCGCCTTATTACAAGAGGTATTTCCCCATGTAAAACCTTTTCTGCGACCCGAAGGTGTGGAGGCAATAGAGGGCCAGGGAACAGCCGTCACAGGGGAGGATGGCGAATGGGAAACCCCCCTAATTGATGGAGGGGAATGCGCCTATACGGTCTTTGACGAAAAAGGCGTTGCCAAATGTGGCCTGGAACAGGCGTATCAAAAAGGGGCTACCACCTGGAAGAAACCGATCTCCTGTCATTTATATCCGATCCGGGTAAAGGAATACACCTCACTGACAGCGGTGAACTACCACAAGTGGCAGGTATGTGATCCGGCTTGCCACCTGGGCAACGAGCTGCAGGTGCCGGTATACCGCTTCGTGAAAGATGCGCTGATCCGTAAATTTGGCGAAGAGTGGTATGCCAGCCTGGAAGAAGTGGCTGTGCAGCACCGATCTTCCGACTAGGTAGTTCACAGATTATTTGATACCGTTGACGGAGTTTTTTTCAACTGCCTGATGACATTCTCTACTTTCACAGTCCCTTGAGGATTTGTCCGAACCGGACACCTCCTTAAGGCTGATAACCAAACCAAGTACTACCATGAGAAAGTGTGTTTTCTTATTCCTTCTATTCGTACTTGTCCTCGCGGTCGCTTCGATCACTGAGAACAGGGACCGGGAAGCTACGACAAAAGAAAACAGCCAGCAGGAACTCGCCCTGCAGGAGAAGTCGGCTTCTGCTGACAAGCTTCCCTGATTACATCAGTACACCCCTTCTTCTTTTTATCATCCGGTGCAGTCCCTGCACAGGAATCCTTATATCGTCTTTTAAAGGCGATTACTCTGTTTTGACCCCCAACGAATAACAACAAGCTCCTGGAGGCAGCTTTACCAGTTGCGGTAATCCGTGACATGTGTGAGACAGGACTCCATGCCTGTCGAATAGCGGCCAATCCGAATGCATCTCGCATCCTGCCCGGAAAAAACAGTATTATTCATACTGAGGAGTACGAAATAAAATACCGCAAGGTAGGTTCGCAAAATGTTCAATCCACGAAAAAAAATTTCAAATTGTCCAGTATAGGGCAAGGGCCGAAGCCATAGCCGTCGAACCTAGATTTCAACATCTTGTGTTAAAAACTTTGGCCCTCTCCCGCTCAAACAGACTTTACTCTTAGCTAACATTTTTCAATCTTTGTTAACCCAACTCGACCTACTTTTTCACTCCATTACTAACTCAAAACACTAAAGAAAAATGTCAGAAGTCTTAGAACCCATCTTGCAGGAAAATGAGGATCGATTTGTAATATTCCCTATAAAGCATCACGATCTGTGGGAGTGGTACAAAAAGTGCGAGGCGTGTTTCTGGACGGCTGAAGAGATCGATCTCCACCAGGACCTCTCGGACTGGAACAACAAACTCAATGAAGACGAGAAGTACTTCATCAAGCATATCCTGGCATTTTTCGCGGCTTCGGACGGTATTGTCAATGAAAACCTGGCAGAGAATTTTGTCAATGAGGTGCAGTATACGGAAGCTAAATTCTTTTACGGTTTCCAGATCATGATGGAAAATATCCATTCTGAGACCTACTCCCTCCTCATCGATACTTACGTTAAAGATGAAAAAGAAAAAAATATCCTTTTTAAGGCCATCGAGAATTTCCCAGCTATCAAAAAGAAGGCAGACTGGGCTCTGAAATGGATCGAATCCCCGAGTTTTGCCGAACGCCTTATCGCTTTTGCGGCGGTTGAGGGGATCTTCTTCTCCGGTGCCTTCTGCTCTATCTTCTGGTTAAAGAAAAGAGGTCTTATGCCCGGACTTACATTCTCCAATGAACTGATATCCAGGGATGAAGGCATGCACTGTGACTACGCGGTACATCTCCACAACAAGCACCTGGTCAACAAAGTACCCAAAGTAAGGATCAAAGATATCATCGTGGATGCCCTCAACATAGAAAGAGAGTTTATCACGGAATCCCTCCCCGTCAGCCTGATCGGAATGAACGCTAAACTGATGACACAGTATCTTGAGTTTGTCACAGACAGGCTTCTGGTTGAACTCGGATGTGAGAAGGTATACAACTCCACAAATCCTTTTGATTTCATGGATATGATTTCCCTACAGGGGAAAACGAATTTCTTTGAGAAACGCGTCTCGGAATACCAGAAAGCCGGTGTGTTGAACAAAGAAAAGGACACCGATGCTCAGAAGATCAGTTTCGACGCCGACTTCTAAGTAAATCCCTCACTTAAAGCGCCCTTTTTTCAAGGGCTCTTTATGTTCATTTTTTTAAATGTTAAGTTTTTGTAAAGCTCAGCCAACCTATTGTATTCTAACTAAATAATCGCAGCGAAATGTATGTAGTAAAAAGAGACGGAAGAAAGGAGCCCATGATGTTCGACAAGATCACGGCAAGGGTCCGCAAATTGTGTTACGGCCTCAATGACCTGGTAGATCCGGTCAAGGTGGCTATGAGGGTCATCGAAGGCCTCTACGACGGGGTCACTACCTCGGAACTGGACAACCTGGCTGCCGAGATCGCTGCAACCATGACCACGGCACACCCGGACTATGCCAAGCTCGCTGCCCGTATTTCTGTCTCCAACTTGCATAAGAATACAAAAAAGTCCTTCTCTGAGACCATGAAGGACCTTTATGAATACGTCAATCCCAGGACTGGAAAAAAAGCACCCTTGCTTTCCGATGAGGCCTACGAGGTCATCGTCAACAACGCGGAGGTGCTGGATTCCACTATCATCTACAATCGGGATTTCGGCTACGATTATTTTGGATTCAAGACCCTGGAGCGTTCGTATTTACTGAAGTTGAACGGCAAGATCGTCGAAAGGCCACAGCACATGCTGATGCGGGTAGCCGTCGGGATACACCTGGAAGACATGGAATCGGTTATCGAGACCTACGAACTCATGTCCAAGAAGTATTTCACCCATGCTACCCCTACCTTGTTTAACTCAGGGACCCCCAAGCCTCAGATGTCTTCCTGCTTTCTCCTGGCCATGAAAGATGACAGTATAGACGGCATTTATGACACCCTGAAAAATACGGCCAAGATTTCCCAGTCGGCAGGAGGTATAGGTTTGTCTATCCACAACATCAGGGCTACGGGTTCTTACATTGCCGGAACTAACGGTACCTCCAATGGAATTGTCCCTATGCTCCGGGTCTTCAATGATACGGCAAGGTATGTGGACCAGGGGGGAGGCAAGCGTAAAGGCAGCTTTGCGATCTACGTCGAACCCTGGCACGCTGATATTTTTGACTTCCTCGAATTGAAAAAGAACCACGGGAAGGAAGAAATGAGGGCCAGGGACCTTTTCTACGCCATGTGGATACCGGACCTGTTCATGAAGCGTGTGGAGACTGATGGGGAATGGACCCTCATGTGCCCGAATGAATGCCCGGGCTTATTTACCAGTCACAGCGAGGAGTTTGAAAAGCTCTATGTGAAATACGAAAAGGAAGGAAAGGGCAGGAAGACCATCCGCGCCAGGGAACTCTGGGAAAAGATCCTCGAATCCCAAATTGAGACCGGTACCCCTTACATGCTCTACAAAGATTCAGCCAACCGCAAGAGCAACCAGAAGAACCTTGGGACCATCAGATCCTCCAACCTTTGTACCGAGATACTGGAGTACACTTCCCCTGATGAGGTAGCGGTGTGCAACCTGGCTTCCATCGCCTTGCCGATGTTTATCAAGAACGGCACCTTTGATCACAAGGAGCTCTTCAAGGTTACCAAACGGGTAACCAAAAACCTCAACCGGGTGATCGACAGGAATTACTACCCCATAGAGGAGGCCAGGAATTCTAATATGAGACACAGGCCCATAGGCCTGGGTGTTCAGGGACTGGCCGATACTTTTATCTTGCTGAGATTGCCTTTTACCAGCGATGAGGCTAAAAAATTGAATCAGGAGATCTTTGAGACCCTGTACTTCGCTGCAGTGACCGCCTCCATGGAAGAGGCCAAAGCAGAGGGCCCGTATTCAACCTATAAGGGGTCGCCCATCTCTGAGGGTAAATTCCAGCACAATCTATGGGGTATCAAGGATGAAGAACTATCCGGTCGGTGGGACTGGGAGAAACTGCGAAAGAACATCAAGAAACACGGGGTGAGAAACTCCTTGTTGGTGGCTCCCATGCCAACCGCTTCCACCTCTCAGATCCTCGGAAATAACGAGTGCTTTGAACCTTATACCTCCAATATCTACACCCGGAGGGTCCTGTCAGGGGAATTCATTGTGGTGAACAAGCACCTCCTTGAAGACCTTGTAAACCTCGGCTTGTGGAATGAAAGTCTCAAGCAGGAGCTCATGAGGGCGAACGGTTCAATACAGCATATAGAGGGTATCCCTGAAGATATCAAAGAACTCTACAAAACGGTGTGGGAACTCAGCATGAAGGACATCATCGACATGTCTCGGCAAAGAGGATATTTTATAGACCAGAGCCAGTCGCTCAACCTCTTCATGGAGAATGCCAATTTCTCCAAGCTCACTTCCATGCATTTCTACGCCTGGAAGAGCGGCCTGAAAACAGGTATGTACTATCTGAGGACCAAGGCAGCTGTAGATGCCATCAAGTTTACCCTGGACAATACCAAAAAGAAAGAGGTTCCGGTTAGTGTGGCTGCCGACGCGGAGGTCATGTCAGCTACGGCACCGGATCCCAAGACT
>CBDTYM010000073.1:0-12528 GCA_965364605.1 uncultured Muriicola sp. | reverse complement strand
CCATGCGACGTAGTCAGCACGTCCTGATCTTCGCCTGTCTGCAGGCGTTTCTGAAAAACAGTCTTGTCCCAGGGTCCTTTCCAGCCTATTCTTTCTGAGAAGTACACCCTTTTATCTGCCTCTAAATTCCTCGTAATTTCCGCGGTGTGATCCAAAAGGAAGGTGTAAATTTCCAGCGCGGTCTCGTCACCAACACTCGCTGCCAGCCTGGTCTTACACTTACCCAGTTCCGGGTTTCGGGTAAAGATCATCAGGAGTTCCTTTTTGTTACCCTTCATTCCCTTTATCCTTTTTCCGGTCCGTAGACCTTCTCTCCGGAGTTGAGGAGCATTCCCCAGAACCTGTTGTAGGCGTGTACCTTCCGGGTGGGATTGCCATCTGCATCGTGCAAGGGCTGTCCTTCTTCCACCCACTGGAAGATGCCGCCCCGGAGATTGCGCACGTCTGTGTAGCCCAGGTCTATCAGTTTTTCTCCAATCTTGCCCGAACGTACGCCTACTGAACAGTACACCACATAGGGGGCACTCTTGTCCGGGAAAGCCTCGGTAAATTCCGCAGCATCAAAATGCTTATAACCAATAAAATACGAGTTGGGGAGATGACTGACCTGGTATTCCTCTTTTTCACGGGCGTCCAGCAGGAAGTAGGAAGGATTTTCCGTAACCTCTTCCACCGTTGCCAGGGGTACGTCCTCGCTCACCCATTTTTCAACAACCTTTTCCAATGTCCGCTGCCCCCAGGCAGTGAGTGAGAGGAACATGGCTGAAGTCAGAAGGATCGTTTTCTGCATACCTGCAAAGATAGGATAATGGGAAGGATCCAAAAATACCGGGATGGCCATTCCATAAATAGAAACAAATATCCCGGGAAACCGAAAATGCCATAATTGACTAAAAATTCATACCTTAAGAAGGAATTGAATAACCTTTAAAACCAACCATTATGAAAAAACTTTTAGTAGCCTTCGTATTATTAATCTCTGTAAACTTGGTCGCCCAGGAAGGGTATTTTACGATCTACAACTTTACGGTAGAACCCCAAAATGAAAGTACAGTTCTTAAGCTGATCTCAGATTATTTCTCCAATCACAAAACGGAAGGGGTGACAGTCTCACTTTGGGAGAATCATTTCAGCGATAGCGGGAACAACTTCACCCACGGTATCGTCTTTGCCGGATCCCTTGATGCTATGGGGAATCAATATTCTTCAGACGGAGGAGCAGAATGGATGCTTTTCCTAGCTCAGGTCAATCAGCATATCAAAGAAGGATTCAGTTCTGCTATGGGAACCCAGCAAAAGAGCTGGGGTGATATGAGTACGCAGTATCCTATTCAAAACTATTACATCGTACAGGTAGATAATACGGATGCCTTCCGGACAGCTTATGAAAAGTATCATAACTCCGCAATTCGCAAGGGATGGATGAACATGTATGGCAGCTTCACCACCGGGGTTGGCCCTGATGGAGGTTCGCACTGGGCAATTACCGGATACAAGGATTTCAAAAGTGCCATGGGGGGATCCAATGCCGTACTAACCGACGCGGAAATAACCGCCAGGGACAAAGCCTGGAATACTTTTCGGGAGACAAACGGAGGGGCCAAGCTGGTCAGATCAGGCACCCGTATCTTACTCGGGCAATGGTAAAAAAAGAACCCTCTTTCAAAGAGGGTTTTTCTTTGTTCTTTATGAAATAACTATCCCGCCAGTTGGTAGGCTTCCTTGAGCCACGCTTTCAATTCGGCATCTACATCCTGGGGTTTTTCCAGGCGTACCCTGTGGGTGCACATGGTGCCGAAAGGACCTGAATTCTCCAGGCGGGCTGTGAGGGGTTTCCCCGGAAGTTTCAGTCCCAGGTCGAGGCGGGACTTGGTCGCGGGAGTGATCAGCGCAAATTGTTTTTTACGGACAAAGCTGACCGTTGTCTTTTTCGGGACCACACTGACGTCCTTACCCAGGCCGGCTGCGAAATCCTTTACTTTTTCGAAGACCGGTAATAGGTGTTCCTTTCCCTTATACTGAGCTGTAAGGAGGTCGTCCTCGGTTTCATCACCTCCCTTGGAAAGATGGACGATCGTGTTCGCAAAACCGTGAGTTACCCCGTGTTCTTTCTTCAGAAAGTTGACCGCTTCAGAATGCTTCGCAAAGGACTTGTCCTTCAGTACTTTTTTCCACTCCTCCAGTGACTTTCCGGTCTTTTCCGGCATGTTCGCGATCATACTTTGCAGCGCTTTATCCATAGGAGGCGTCTTTGAGGGTAATTATATGGGAGTCTGAGATGAATTCACTTGTTACGTTTGGGGAGATTTTTTCTTAAAACTCCCATTCATTGCCTTATCGAGCATGCTTCGGTCTATGATCTTTCTGGTTTCCTTTTTGTTTTCGGCCTCATTCATGAGGTCAAGGTGTTTAGACATAAACTGGTAGTAAAAGGAAAAGATGATATCCTGTAGTTTTTCCTTGCACCGCAACTCCTTTCTCCCTGCGATAACGACTGCGACAAAGTGCTTGATAAAGCCCTGCACGTGTATTCTGTACGGGCCATAGGGGATGACACCGAGATGTTGATCCTTGCCCAGGTCGTGTTTCTGTATGTGGTCGTTGATCACCCCGCAGATCACAGCGATCTTGGACTCATCCATTACTTCGGTCTCCTTAAAGGAGGCTTTCAGATTCCCGGATTTGCGATCGATCAGCAGGAGTTGGACGATGTTGGCAGATCGGAGTTCCTTTTCGGCTTTTTTTGGGCGGGATGAGGCTTTAAAAAGACCTGTCAGGGTACCCCATCCGTTTTGGAGTGTTCTGAAAGGCGTATTTCGATTTTGACGTTTTTCGGTCTTTTTCTTCTCTTTGCTCTTTTGAAGGAGCAGGGGCGTCAAGGGAGAGAGGATCTCTGCAACTGCTTCCGGATCCCTGTCAATCTCCTTCTTCAGGGTACTGAGCAGGTCTGCCTTCAGAGAGGTCTCGATTTCTTTTTTCTGCTTGTCCAGGTCACGGGTCAGTTCGTGTTCCAGTCGTTTCAGCATTTCCCGTTGTGCCAGACCTTGTTTTTCCTGTGTGAGAATGCGCTGAGACAATTCCTCCAGGGCTTTGTGCTCTTCAGGCAAAAGGATGTCCCGGAGCAATGTTAACTTATCCTGTTTTTCCGTTCGGGTGGCCATGGGACTGATGCTATGTATTCTTCACCTTTTTGCCCAGTTCGATAAGGAGGTCCCCGAGATCCTGGGCGTCCAGCTGGTCTTTCTCAAGAGATTCAAAGCGGTCCTCCATCTTGTCTTCCAATTCTGTAATACGGATGTTGACGTCTGTGGAAACATCGTTGATGGCCATGCGAAGATCTGTCCTTACAGCCTCTATCAACTCTTCCAGTTGTTTCTTTTTACTCAGGATGTCTTTTTTCAGGAGTTCGAATTCCGACTCGTAAGCCTGTATGTTTTCCCCGAAGATCAGGTTCTTGATGAGTTCGATCTTTGAGGCAGTTTCCAGATCAGTCTTTCGGGTGTTGTTTAGGGTGAAATTGTCTTCTTCAGTCATCTCAGTTTCGTATTAGGAAAAAACAAAAGGTTAACAAGGATGGGGCAGGTCACCAATGCGATATACTCAAATATAGAAAAATTCACAGGACCTTGCCAGCAGCAGTGTGAATACATATCTTTAGTTATCAACCGAATTATTCAACTCCATGTTGAAAGGACTTTTGATCATGTTGCTGGTTTTCCTGGTCGTCGGTATACTGGGATGGGGGCTTACCAAAATCGGGAATGTTGCTGAAGAGAAAAAGTTCAGGATCAGGAAATACTTGTTTGCGTTTTACGGACTATTTCTCATTGCACAAGGCGGGATGGACATTTGGGAAAAAATGGGAATCGATTGGATGGCATTGAATATCCCATTGGGGATAATCATCGCATGGGCAGCGCTGTCGGGAAAGATAGACCCACCTTCCAAACCGAATGCCTGAAACCCACCCTAATCTTCCAGGCTAAATAGTTCTTCCACAGTACAACTAAAAATCTTTGCCAGTTTCAACCCCAACTCCAGGGAGGGGAAATACTTGTTGTTCTCAATGGCATTGATGGTCTGGCGAGAGACCTCGAGTTGGTTTGCCAGGTCTTCCTGTGTCATGTCGTGGGTAACCCTGTGTATTTTGATGGTATTTTTCATGGTCAGGAAGCATAGTGTTTACGAAGTACAAAGCGCAATCTCAGGTTAAAGAAGAGAATGATCGTAAACAGGTTAAACACCAGGATATGGAAGTAAGCAAGACCAAAGATCAGTAAGGTCGCCAGGATCATGATGGTGTAATTGATATAAAGGGACCAGATCAGGGAATCGAGCCTGAGTTTGGAGATAAGTTCATCCTCCCTCTTTTCCTTGCTGAAACTGTGGATGATCCCGGACACGATGATGACGATCGTCAGTAATTCATCCAGGATCCCGTTTTCCAGCCAAAAGCCATCGGGACCCAGAAAATCGCCCGTGCTGAAAAAATCAGGGACTGGAACCACCAGCAGGTCGTCAAACTGATCGGTAAACCACAGGTATAGACCTATCAGCAGGGAAAGGTAAAAGACCCAGCCTGTAAGGGCTTTAAATCGATTGGGAAATAGATAGTTTTTCATATCAAATGATTTTACAACGATCAAATGTATAAAAAATAATACATAAAGTACATAATATTATACAAAAAGTAAAAAATAATAGACAATATATTGATGAACAGCTCCTTTGGATATTCAATAGAATTACCGAATGCCAGTCTATTTATCCGTGGCGGGCAAGTGTTTTGCCTGCTCTTCCTGAATCTGTCTCGCTTTTGAGACGGCGGAGGAAACAAGTCCGGCGGGAACCGTGACTACCCCCACCCCGATGATCAGGACGAAGAACGTAAATACCTTCCCACCCAGGGTAATGGGATAAACGTCGCCATAACCCACGGTGGTGAGGGTGACGATGGCCCACCACAGGCTGTGGAAAATGGAGGAGAACACATCGGGCTGGGCTTCGTTCTCGAAGAAGTAGATCCCACAGGATGTGAGATAGGTGAAGATACCGGTAATAATCAGAAAGAGCACGATCTCCTCCTTGACGAGTCGGGCGGCGATATGGATACGCTGCATGGCCCGGTTGTAGCGAATGAGTTTCAGGGCCCGGAAGATCCGGAAGATCCGGAAAGCCCTCAGCGCCCTCAGGTCGAATGCCCGGGTCAGATAGAAAGGGAGGATGGCGAACAGATCGATAGCCCCATAAAAGCTGAAGATATACCGCCAGGGATTTCTGGCGATATAGATCCTGAGCAGATATTCAATAGTAAATATAGTCACGCAGAATACCTCAAAAGAATAAAGGGCATTCATCATGGCCGCGTCGTTATCGGGTAAGGTCTCAACGGCAAACGCGATGAGGGAAGCGATGATCAGGAACTGTATGCTGTAGTCAAAGATCTTGCCCTGTCGGGTAGAATTGTCATCGATCAGAAGGCGGAGTTTTTCTTTCATCAGGACGGAGACTTTTTATAAAGGATGGTTGATTTTTCAACTAAAATAAAACGAATACACCAGGGAATCAATAGGAGGACTCTAATTGGATTCGGGATATGCAGACTTCAGGGTGCCAAATTTCTCGCTTGGCAGCTTCTATCTGTAAAATTCTCCTTCATCGACCTTTAGGGTAGTGAGTTCCACGGTATGCCCATCAGGATCTTTGAGGTAAATGGATTCGAAATAATGGTGGTCCTGAGCCTCAAAATCAAGGCTCATTGCAGTAAAACGTTCTTTTGCCTTTACGAAGTTCTCACGGGTCACGTGAAAGGCAAAGTGATCAAGCCTTACATTTTTTGAAGCGGGGTCATTTGGCCGATCAGACAGGTCGGCAGGAAAAAGGGCAATACCGGACTTGCCGGTGAGCAAAAAAATGGGAAATTCACCCCACTCGGGGAGCTTGTATTCTTTCAGACCCATGACCTTTTGATACCACTTGGAGGAGATGTTCAGGTCCTTTACCCTCAGGGCTATGTGATCTAAAAATTCAATGTCGAATTTCTCCATGGACTGGTCTGTACAATTATCTTGATGTTCTTCTCTATTCTGATATCCGAATGAAATCCGATCCAAATCTCTTCGCTGATCTAGTACCTGGAAATGTTCCTTATCAGGGTGTTTGCGACCCGAAATCCCAGTGCAGAGAAATTATAATTCGGGTATTTTCCTGATGAGTTCCACATTCTGGTTGTGTTTCGAACTGTATGACATCACCAGGGTCCCCTTGGTGCCGTCCCGGGCTTCAATTGCAAAGACAGCCGTACTGTCCTGAGGATTGGTCAGTCCTTCGAACCGATGCGTCTGTACGATTCTCAACTC
Organism: uncultured Muriicola sp.; assembly: GCA_965364605.1. Lineage (GTDB taxonomy): Bacteria > Bacteroidota > Bacteroidia > Flavobacteriales > Flavobacteriaceae > Muriicola. The sequence continues at coordinate 6,169 of CBDTYM010000073.1, read as the reverse complement.
TGTGGGAAGATACTTCCTTTTGGAACTGCTTCCGACGATATGGTTCTCTTTTGCAGTAAAACTTTCTGTATACCCGGCTTCAGTAAGGGCATTGGTGGCCTGAGAAAGGGTGTCGTAGTCTGTATGTGGCATGAGCTGTAATTTAGTTTATTTCAATTGGGTCTGAGCCATCTCCCGAAATTCCGGCAGTGCTTTTTCGCTTTATTACGTACAGGTTAGTCCCGCTCTTTAAGATAATGAAATTAACCGGGGGAGGGAAGGATTAGACTATGGGTTTTTTTCCGGCTCGGGGTTTATTCATTGGAAGGCACAAATACGAAAGCAATCTCCATTTCTTCGTTGGAGACCGAAGCGCTTATCCCTTTCTCATGTCGCCGATAAAGGATCTTCTTCGGAAAATCGTGGTCCGGATTCTCACTGGTGAATGTGCTGTCGCTAAGGTCGGTCAAGGTAAAGACTACCGGTTCGTTCTGGTCCGGGGACCAGATGTTCAACGTCCAGATTCCCGAGGTCTCTTTAAGGGTCATGCGCTCCTGCCAGATCGTATCCTCTTCCCTGAGCGTAAATCCCAGGCCCTGATACGTTGAGCCGGGTGCTTCGTTCCAGATTTCATAGGTCGACTGTCCCTGCTTTTCATTCGTTCGCACCCAACTTCCCACCAGCCAGTGAAACCTTCCTATTTCCTCGGCGGGAGCCCCTCGCTCTGATGCAGCAGCCGGACCTTCACTTTGCACCTGCTTGCAGGAGACCGCTAATAAAACCAGGAGAATAATTACTGTTTTTGCCATATCCTGTCACTTGTTCTGAAAAACACGTTTCGGTATATGCATGGTCACCAGCATATGGGGCACGTCCACCACCTCGGCGATCTTCAGGTCCCCGATCAGGGAGCACAACATATAGGCATCGCCTTCAGACATATTGTAAGTACTTGAAATATGCTCGATCATATACTGGGTAGCCTTTTTGGCGGCTTCGTCAATGGTGGTCCCGTATCCGGTAGTAGCGTAATAGTCGTCTGTTTCATATTGGGGCTCGGAGATCTCCTTGTTTTTAATGACACTCAGGCGGAGCAAGGCTCGCATATCGCACTCCACAGCCGTACCGACCACCTCTCCGAGGCCCTGAACCGCATGGGAATCCCCAACGGAGAGTAAGGCACCTTCGACAAATACAGGCAGGTAGACCGTTACTCCTTTGGTCATATTCGGGTCGTCCATATTGCCCCCGTTGGCCCTTGGGGGAAAGGTGACCAGCATCTCTTCTGTATCCGGAGCCACACCTATGACCCCGAGAAAGGGTTTTAATGGGATCACCACTTCTTCTGAAAAACGCACCAGGTTGTTTTCTTTGTCCAGGGAAAATGTCTTGAACCCCTCAGCATCTGAATCTCCGGCCAGGAATCCGAAGTCAGGGCCCATGCCCGTCCACCCCCAGTCCCCGGGTTCGAGGTCCAGGATCTCCACGGCCAGCACATCTCCGGGTTGGGCCCCTTCCACGTAAATAGGTCCGGTAAGTGTGTGCACCTGATCCATATCTACTTGGTGGAAATCCTCCAGGGTGGAATTGACATTCAGCTGCCCCCCGGTGGCTTCGAGGGTAAATACTTCCACGATACTTCCGTCTGGTACCTCTAGTTGAGGTGAGAAGGACTTGCTGAATTTGTTATGGGTCTTGTCTGCAGTAAGGGAATACTGAGCATCTGGAACTTCAATGACAGGGGGTAGAGGCTCTTCTTTTGGTGCTTCCTGGCAACCCAGGGCAAGGATCAAACTACTAATTATACATATTCGTTTCATGCGGTTGGTTTTGGCTATGGTAAGATAGTGAAATAGTTGTTGAATGGAGATTCAGATGTTTGCCTACAAGCCTCTTATATATTGGTTTGCTATACGTTGCGATCCACTCGTATTCGCGAATTCCTTTGCCATACTCTTTCTCTGAGGAGTTTCACGCCGAGTGAGATTTTGATGACCAGGAGGAACAACATCACAGCGGTAAATAAGGGTACTATCCACATCTGTTCGGCGGTTACAAATAAAGATAGCAAAAAGCAACCCGCAGAGATCAGCACGGCCCAGATCGCATATCCCATCTCATCGTAGAACCAGGCGTATGGAAAAAAATGGGCCCCGGTGATCACTGCGTAGGCCATGATAAAATGCTCAGGGGTATTCAGGAGCACAAAAATAAGGAGTGGGAAATAGATCAGTTGGGCAAAATTGATCCAGAGTCCCAGGGGCTGCAGGGGGTTGTCTTTTATTTTCCAATGGGTCTTTAAAAGTTTTGAGAAGCCAAAGGCTAAAGGAAGCATCAGGGCACTGACCATAAAGGAGAAAATACTCCTGTTGTAAGCTGAGTAATCCAGCATCCAGATGAAGGTCAGAACGAGCCATAAGATCCCTGCAGCCAGCACAAAATCGATCCCGTTCTTGTTTTGTAATTGGATTTCCTGCTTTAGCTGTTGTAAATTTTTCATTTTAGATTTTTTTAATTCGATGTATTTTTCAAATCGACCTACTTCTTGTTTAGATGACGCAGAAATCGGTGCTCGGTAAACACACTATATATGACGATGCCTCCTATCACCAGGAGGGAAATGATCCCGGAGAACAGGATATAAGAGTAAAAACCGGAGGAAAACTCACGCTCGAAATACGGCAGCAACCTGGTAAAGCCCATGACGTAGACCACAAAACAGACCGGAGTGATGATATAGTTGATCCCCAACCGCAATCGATAGTGCTTTTTCAAATACGTTTTGTAGGTATTGTTGTCCAGGGAGATTAGTTTACTTTCCTTCCGGTACAGAGAAAGGAATTCCAATCCAACACGAAAGACAAGACTGCTGATCATCAGAAACAATCCCCATGTAAAGTCGTTCCAGGAGGTGTTTCTAATATACGTGGCGTAGCCAATTAGAACAAGGATCGTAGTGACCAGAATGCTTATAGTCAGAAATTGCCCCTTGCGCTGTTTCCCGGCTTTGGCAAGGATCTCCTGGGGTTTCAGCATGGTCGGCTCTTTTTTCTGGAGATTCCAAATTTGGTCTAATGAATCATTTTTCATGGGTAATACATTTTAAAAGTGCTTTCCTGATTCTGCTCAGCCGCGTCCGAACCGAGCCGTGTGCCAGGCCCACTGTTTTTGCGATACTGGCCTGGGGGATATTTTCCAGTTCCATCAATATGAGAAGCCTGTTCTGTTCGGTAAGCTGGTCGATACACTGGTACATCTTTTCGATCTGATCTCTGTCGTCCTTTTCGTGTTCCTCAGTGGATGCCTGCATGGACCGCTCGTCCACAGGTTTGTGCTTCCTTTTCTTACGCAGATCGCTCAGACAAACATTCATGGCGATGCGGTAGATCCAGGTGCCTATTGCAGACTCCCCTTTGAACGACCTTCGGTGGTTCCATACCTTGATAAAGGTCTTTTGTACCCACTCCTTCGCCAGGTCTTCATCTCCTGCCGCATACCCCAGACACAACCTGAAAATCTTGGGGGCATGGGTGTGATAGATTTCCGTAAAGTCCTTTTCTGATTGCATTTAGTCCGTGGCCAGAATTTGTTGTATTTGTCCCATAAACCATTCAGGTTTGTCGAACATAACAAAGTGTGCCGAATTATCGGCAATGATCAGATCGTAATGAGACAAATTGGAATATTGGCTCTCGTAGGTCTGCATAACCATTTCCTTCCCAAAGGGCTGATCCGCGGCGAGAATGGTTACAGGGGCCGTAATGTTTTTAAGCCCCTCCCTCATATCTAACTTGAGGTAATCCGTATACCCGTATACGTAGGTTTCCCTGTCTGCATTGACCATCCATCCCTTGATTTTTTTCTGGACTTCAGGATTGAGACTCATCCCCTGAGACATACCAGTAGCCATAATATCAAAGTCGGTTTCTGTCATTGAGAGTTGTTGCCGGTTATAGGGACTCTCGTATACAAGGTTATCAGGATCGTAATCGGGAAACATGAGGGCACCTGCCGCGGGGAGGGCGTCCACCAAAATAAGTCTCGATATCTTGTTATTATTCCTGCTGGCCAGCCAGGTAGCTAGGGTACCGCCGAGACTGTGTCCGATAATCGTCAATCCCTCTAATTGCAGATCTGCTATATAGTTCTCAAGAGCCTGGTTTACCTTCGGAAGCCAGGGAAAACCTATGGGTTCTGTTCCACCGAAGCCGGCCAGTGTTATGACGTGGCACTGGTAGTTCTTTTCCAATTGTTCGATGATGGCAGTCCAGCTTTCACCGGGTACGGTAAAACCGGGGATCAACATGACGGGATCCCCCTTGCCAGAGACTTTTACGTGAATGGGCCGGGGGGCTTCCTGGGAATAAGTGAAAAAGGAAATAAAAAGGATGAACTTTATAATGATATTTTTCATGGTTTCTGTGCTTGATTTTAGCCTTGGATGCAGAAACCTGAAAATGTTACATCTTCTTTTTACATTTTATACAATACAATTTTCAAATAAGTGAAGACGTACCCGGGATACCAGCCAGGCATTTATCATGCCCGGCAGGCCCTTCGGATGTTTTTATTTGCTTTTCGCCGGGCAGGTACTAATGCCAAACGGGGCGTAAAGGGGACAAAAACTTACAAAGCTGGTCAAGAGGAAAACACCGGCGAGTATAAGGAGGACCAACCCCCATGTACCTGATATTGTTCCGGTGAAATAAAGAACGCCGATTACAGCTGCTATGATGATCCTGATGATCCTGTCTGTGGAACCCATATTTTTTTTCATCGCTTTGAATTTTTAAGGTTGTTGCACTATTGCCCTACAAAGATTGACATTGAAAGCGACCTGTGCAGTGACCGCAGTCACCACTCCCTGATAATCCGTATACCATCGGCGTCCTGTACGACCTTTTCGTCTACCTCCAATTTTTTGAGTACCCGGGTCACGACCTCCCGGGCCGTACCCAGTTCATTGGCGATCTGGCTATGGCTCATCCTGATGGTATCCCCTTGGGTCAAGTCAATTTTCCGTTTTAAATGGTCGTAAAGTCTTTTGTCCATTTTGTCCAGAAGGAGGTGGCTGATCGTGTCCAGAAGTTCGGTGTACCTGAGGTTGAACTGATTGTAGAACAAGGTATTGAATTCAGGGTATTCCTTAAGCCAGGCGGGCAAGTATCGGACCGGGATAAGCAAAATCCTGGAATCCTCTTCCGTTACCGCGTATACCTTGCTGGGGGTGTTCTTGAGGGAGGCGTAGAAGGTCATGACGCAGCTCTGGGAGGGTTCAATGTAGTAAAGTAATAACTCCCGGTCCTCAAACCTCGAATAGACCTTTACCAATCCCTCAATTACAATGGGCAACACTTTGACGTACTGTTCTTCCCGAAGAATTTCAGTGCCTTTAGGTATTTCCTGGATCTGGGATTCGCGACGGATCAGATCAACCAGATCAGGCTGCAAAAAAGACAATATGGAATCAATAGTATCCAGGGATAAAAGTCGTTTTTCCAGGTGGTGGTCAAACCTGGTCAGGTTATCTCAACAATTTAATCTTCAATCGGGAGGGGGAGATCGGTATTCCAGATGTTGGAGTACATTTTCCATTCCCCACCTTCATTTTTCCAGATGTTAATGTACTTGCCACGGTCAATGATATTCTCATCCCCGTATCTGAGGAAATAGGTACCCTCATCGATGAGGTAGTCTTTATTGCCATAGAACAGGGTGCTTTTCTCTTCGAATTCATGGATACCGTATTCTACCCATTCGGCATTGACACGGGGGATCGCCTTTTTTCCCACGACCCGCGCTGAGTTTGGTGCAAATACCCGGGCATCTTCGGTAAAAATATTGTTCAGAAAAGCAGTGTCTCTTGTAATGTGAGCAGCTGTGAAACGATCCGTCTTCGCCCTGACCTCGGATTCTGATTGACTTATGTCGAATACCTGGGAACCGCTTTCACCTGGTGATTCGGTCTTTCCCTTTTCGCCACAGGAAACGAGCAGCAACCCGGGGATTAAAATCCAAAATAATGTGATGGTGATCGTTCTCATAGATGTGATATTGGTATGTTGCGGCTCAAATCCGTTTTACCCTCCAAGGGCTGCTTACCTGTGGCAACCTTAACGGAAAATACGAATTCCGGGCGCTATTTCCTAAAGGGAAATAAGAGCCTTAGCCCGCAAATAATGAGTTCTGG